>JBOGTC010000112.1:0-1791 GCA_050692055.1 Candidatus Limnocylindria bacterium
CGCAGCCATCCCGGTATGCGGTCCTCGATCGTGGCCGCGCACAGGACGCGGGTGTCACCCACGCGGATCAGGACGGATCCTTCGGCGAACTTCAGGTAGTCCGGGACGATCTTGACGGGGCGCAGCTGGTTCGGCACGCGGCCATCGGCACGCCGGGCGGCGGAGACAGTCATGAGGCTGCCGATTCTAGCGGGCAGCTGGCGCCTGCATACGCTCAGACCGAGCTGATGGCGAGTTGGTGACGAGTGGTGACGAGTGGTGACGAGCTACTGGCGGCGGGACCGATCAGCCCAGGGCGCGGTGCAGGAAGGCGGCCATCTGCCCTCGCGTGACGTAGCCGCTGGGGCAATAGCGCGTGGCGGCGCAGCCACCGGTGATGGAGGCCTGCGCGACGCGGTTGATGGACGGATGGTGCATCGACCACCGATCGTCAGTGAACCAGTCGCGGCTCGACGCGGGCAGCCCCAGCGCGCGTGACAGGAAGCTCGCCATCTCCGCCCTGGTGACGCCGGCGTTGGGGCAGAAGCGCGTCGCCGAGCAGCCGCTGGAGATGCCGGCCGCCGCGACGCGGTTGATATCGGCCTGGTGCATCGAGCCGCCGTCATCGGTGAAGTGGTCGCGAGATGCCGCCGGCAGGTCGAGCGCACGGGCCAGGAAGCTCGCCATCTGGGCGCGCGTGACCAGCCCCTTGGGGCAGAACCTGTGCGCCGAGCAGCCTGCGGTGATGCCCTCCGACACCAGCCACTCGATGTCGGCCCGGAACGGCGAGCTCGCGACGTCGCTGAAGCCGGTGGGGCTGCTCGAGCCGGCTGGCGGCGGCGTACCACCACCGCACGGGCGTATGAAGATCATCACCGCGTAGTGCCTGCCGTTGGAGCCCTCGTCCCGGCTGCCGCCGGCGGCGGTGTAGCGACCCTCCAGCATGATCTCGCGGTGCGGGTCCGAGTCATACCACTGCCCCAGGAACCGCTCGTAGCTGCCGCTCGTGTTCCAGGCGATGATCTCGCCCAGCCGCTCCCAGCACACGCCGCCCTGGGCCAGGCGGTTCTTGATGTAGTCGAAGTCGTGCTTCATCTCCCGATCGGCCGCCATCTGGCGGGCGCGCTCCACGGCGACCTGGTCGACGAAGGCATGGAGCCCCACCGGCGCGACCGAGGCGTCGGCCCGGTAGCCGTTGGCGAGGGCCACGAACGTGCTTCCACCGGTGGCCGCCGTGGGAGCGGGAGCAACGGGGAACAGCGCCCCGGCCAGGATCAGCGAGACGACGAGGCGGGTGACGAGCGCGGTGCGGGGTCGAAAGGACACGTGGCGTGGGCTCCGGTGACATGAACGAATGGGCGACCTGGTCACCGTATCGGGCCTCTGCCGCAAAGGCGATGGGCCGATGGTTCCCATCGCCGGCTGGGCCGAACGGGTGCTCGCCGGCAGGACCCAGCCTGCGCGGATTGCGCTACCGTCCGGACCGATGCGCCTCCTGGTCGTGACCGCGCGCTACCCGACCGCCGACCGACCGGCCGCCGGTGCCTTCGTGCGCGAGCGGCTGCGCGGGGTGGCGGCGACCATCATCGCTCCCGACCGCTACGACGAGCCAGGATGGCGCCGATACCTTGGCCTGACGTGGCGCGCCGTGCGTACGCGCGGCGCCTTCGATGGCGTCGAGGGCCACTTCGTCCTGCCATCCGGCGTCGTGGCGCTGCTCGCCGCGAGGACCCGCCGGCTGCCCCTGGTGGTCGTGGCCCACGGGTCGGACGTTCGGTCGATCGCCCGCCGCAGCGGCGTCCATCGCTGGCT
>JBOGTC010000113.1:0-28081 GCA_050692055.1 Candidatus Limnocylindria bacterium
CGCCCACACCGGGCGCTGGACCAGGGGACGCACGCCCGAGGAGGTCCTGGGCAAGGTCAAGATGTGGTCGAAGTGACGCGGATGCGCCGCCTCGCGTGTCGCTACATCCTGGGGTCAGGACAGCTTAGGCGGCCTGCGCGACCCGGACCAGCGACTTGATCGCACGGCGCTCGTCCATCGCGGCGTACGCCTCGGCAATGCCGTCGAGGTCGGTCTCGAAGTCGAAGACGCGGCCGGGATTGATCCGGCCAGCGAGGACGTCGTCCAGCAGCTCGGGCAGGTAGGTGCGCACCGGCGCAGCGCCGCCGCGAAGCCCGATGTTGCTGAAGAACACGGTGTCGACCGGCACCTCGACGCCGTGCGGGACGCCGACGTACCCGACTGTTCCCCCGGGCCGAGTGATGGCGACGGCGGTGGCGAAGGAGTCGCCTGATCCGCTCTGCGCCGAGGCGCCGGGCGGCGATGATCGCGCACAGGCCCACGGCGCCGTCACCGACGACTGCGACGGTGCTGCCCGGCTTCACGCCGGCGCTGACCGCCGCGTGGTATCCGGTCCCCATCACGTCGGAGAGAGTGAGCAGCGAGCGCATGGTCTCGTCGGAGTGACCCGGGCCCGGGACGTTGACCAGCGTGGTGCCGGCGAAGGGTACCCGCACGGCCTCGCCCTGACCGCCGTCCATGCCGCCGCTGGCCCAGAACCCGCCCGCGACGCAGGCCGTCGTGATGCCCGCGCGGCAGTGGGGGCAGGTCCCGTCGCTGTACGCGAACGGGCCGATCACGAAATCTCCCTTCGAGAGACCGGTCACCTCGCTCCCGACGTCCTCGACGATGCCGACGAACTCGTGGCCGATCGGCCCTGGCTCGAAGGGCGACTCGCCTCGGTAGTACCACAGAGCCGCAGACGCAGGCCAGCACGACGCGGACGACGGCGTCGGTCGGCTCGACGATGACGGGATCCGGGCGCTCCCCGACCTCGATCCGGCCGGGTTCAGCGAAGATGGCTGCACGCATGGTCATGTCTCCTCCCGCAGGCGCGCGACCGAGGTCGCGAACTTCTGCTGTGAATGTTGATGTGCGATGTGATTCTCATGGCGTCGCCATGGAACCAGTCGCCGCCGGCATTAGGAAGGCGCGGCCCTTACGGGTACTGGCAGTGCCTCCCACGCGAGGCCGGGCGCGAGTACCGTGGGAGCAGCCATGAGCAATGCGAGCGAGATCCGCGAATTCCTGACGTCGCGCCGGGCGAAGATCAGCCCGGAGCGGGCCGGCCTGCCCGTCTATGGCCGGCAGCGCCGCGTGGCCGGGCTGCGGCGCGAGGAGGTGGCGCTCCTCGCCGGGATCAGCGTCGAGTACTACACCCGTCTCGAGCGCGGGAACGCTCGCGGAGTGTCAGAGAGCCTCCTGGAGGCGGTCAGCCAGGCACTCCAGCTCGACGAAGCGGAGCATGCCCACCTGCTCGACCCCGCCCGCACCGCCAACCTCGAACGGCCACCCCGCCGCACCGCGGAGCCCGAACGCGTCCGCCCGAGCGTGGCGCGCCTCGTCGACGCGCTGGCAGGTATCCCTGCCTACGTCCGGAACGGTCGCCTCGACATCGTCTACGCCAACGACCTCGCGAAGGCGCTCTTCTCGGATCTCTTCCGGGACGGCGTCCGCCCCGCGAACCATGCCCGCTTCGTCTTCCTCGACCCCCGAGCGCGAACGTTCTGGGTCGACGACGAGAAAGCGGCCCACGACACGGTGGCCGTGCTGCGCAGTGAGGCCGGCCGCAACCCGTACGACCGGGCCTTGTCCGACCTGATCGGCGAACTCTCGACCCGCAGCGAGGAGTTCCGGGTCCGGTGGGCGACGCACGACGTCCGCTTCCATCGAACCGGGACGAAGCAGATCCGACACCCGCTAGTCGGTGAACTGACCCTCGCATTCGAGGCGCTCGAGCTTCCCGCGGACGCCGGGCTGTCGCTGCTGACCTATTCCGCCGAGCCCGGATCGGCGTCGGAGCGGGCCCTCGACGAACTGGCTGGATGGAACTCGACGCGCACCAGGCTTGCAGCCGTCCACGCCGAATCGAAGGGCTGAGGGGCGAGGCTGAGGGTTACGGGTGTCGCGATCTAGGCCTTTGCCGCTCGGCTAACTTACGCGCATGTCCGACGCCGAGCGCGAACTCGAGCAGGGCGACGAGCACCGGGTCACTCCACTCGAGCTCTTCTTCGACCTGGTCCTGGTGTTCGCGTTCACCCAGGTCACGCGTCTTCTCGCGGACGACCCGACGTGGGGCGGCATCCTTCGCGGGATGCTCGTTCTTGCGGGTGCATGTAGGCGCGCCCGGCGAGCCCGTCAAGGTGTGCGATCCTTCGCGCGTGGCAGGCACGCAGCGCACCGCGCTCGTCACGGGCGTCGCCTCGGGGATCGGTCGGGGGGTAGCCGAGCGCCTGGTGGCCGATGGCTGGCGTGTCTTCGGCATCGACCGCCGCGACGACGGGCCGAGCGGCGTCGACCTGCTGACGGGCGACGCCGGCGATCCAGCCCTGCTGGCCGCAGCCGTCCGACAGGCCGGTGACCGCCTCCACGCCCTCGTCTGCTCGGCGGGCGTCCCACCCACCGGCCCCTGGGACTCGCGCGAGCACTGGGGCGAGACGATCGCCGTGGACCTCACGGCGCCCTACGAGGCCCTTCGCGCCTGCCTCCCCGCGCTGGCCGAGGCCAACGGCTCCGCCGTGCTGGTCGGCAGTATCGTCGGGGCCAATGAGGGCTCTCTCCGGTCCCCCGCCTACGCCGCTGCGAAGGCCGGCCTCGAGGGATTGGCCCGTTCCATGGCGGTCGTCGCCGGACCGATGGGCGTGCGGGTCAACGTCGTCGCGCCGGGACCGGTCGACACGGGGTTCGACGCGCCGCCCCATCCCGGTGAACGGCGCCGCGACGTGCCCATCGGGCGCGCCGCGAAGCCTGAGGAGATCGCATCGGTCATTGCCTTCCTGCTCGGGCCGGAGGCCGGCTTCGTGACCGGAGCCGTGTGGCGCGTCGACGGCGGTCGTGCCGTCCTGTCGACCATGGACGCCGACCGGCTGAGCGGAGCCAATCGGCCCTGAGGCCGACGACTTTGACGACCTCGACCAGTGGGCGATGTGCCTGGCTGGTCGACGGCGGGCGCGACGGCCGGCCGCGCCGCGACATCGTTGACATGGCACCCATCGGTCGCGTAGGCTCGCCGCCTCAGTGATCCATAGCAGCTGGTTGTACGCTTAGCGGGCACGAGGCAGGCGGGTAGTACCCGCAGGCAGAGGCGCTCGTGCCCGCAGACGCAGAGGTCGCAAGACCCCTGCGTTTTTGCTTACCCCGCGGGAGACGACCCATGATCGTGGTGATGCGTCCGACGGCGACGCAGGAAGAGGTGGGGAAGGTCCGGAGCACCATCGAGGAGCACGGGCTGGAGGCGTTCCTCAGCGTCGGCGAGGAGCGCACGGTGATCGGCGTGGTTGGCGTCGATGTGGATCGGGTGGCTCACATCGGCACCCTCGCCGGCGTGGAGCAGGTGATCCGCGTCACTCAGCCCTACAAGCTGGCCAGCGTGGAGCACCACCCGGACCGCACACGGGTCAGGGTGGGCCCGGTGGACATCGGATTGACCGACGAGCTGGTCGTCATGGCCGGCCCCTGCTCCGTCGAGTCGCACGACCAGCTGCTCTCCACGGCCAAGTGGGTGCGCCGGGAGGGCGCCCGCGCCCTGAGGGGCAGCGCCTTCAAGCCCCGCACCTCGCCGTACACGTTCCAGGGCCTCGGACTCCCAGCGCTCGAAATCCTGGCCGAGGCCCGCGCGGCGACCGGCCTGCCGGTCATCAGCGAGGTGACCGATCCGGCGCAGCTGGACGCGTTCGAGCGGCACGTCGACATGCTCCAGGTCGGCAGCCGCAACATGCACAACTTTGTGCTTCTCAAGGCGGTCGGCCAGAGCCGCCGCCCCGTGCTCCTGAAGCGGGGCTTCGGGGCGACGATCGAGGAGTGGCTGCTGGCGGCCGAATACATCCTGTCGAGCGGCAACCCGAACGTCGTCCTCTGCGAGCGCGGAATCCGCACGTTCGAGACTGCCACCCGTAACACGCTCGACCTGTCGGCGGTCCCGCTCCTCCGCCGCAAGACGCACCTGCCGATCGTGGTCGACCCGAGCCACGGCACCGGGCAGCGGCCGCTCGTCCAGCCCATGGCCCTGGCCGCCGCTGCGGTGGGCGCCGACGGCCTGCTCATCGAGGTCCACCCCGACCCGCCGAACGCCCGCTCCGACGGCGACCAGTCGCTCAACTTCGACGAATTCGGTGAGCTGATGGACGAGCTGCGACGCCTCCAGTTCATCCGCGCGGCGGCGAACGGCAACGGCCCCCACCCGCCGGCCGAGGCGGAGCCCTCGAGCTTAGGAATCGATGGGATCCGGAGCCGGATCGACGGGATCGACACGAAGCTGGCAGCCATCGTCCAGGAGCGAGCCGCGCTTGCGCTCGAGGTTCAGCGCATGCGCGGCAGCGAGACGCACGGGCACGACGTCCCCCGCGAACGCGAGCTGCTGGAGCGGGCGGCCCACGGAGGGGCCGGCCCACTGACCCCCGAGGAGCTGACCGCCATCTTCGGGGCGGTGCTGCGGGCGTCGCGCTCGGCCCAGCGCCGGCAGGCGCGCGAGCAGCTGGAGCCGGCAGGCACGTGAGGCAGTGCACGTGAGGCAACGCACATGAAGCGCGTCGTGCCCGCGCCCCGCCTGCGGGGCCGGCTGCGCCTGCCGTCGGATAAGTCGATCGCCCACCGCGCGCTGATCGCCAACGCCCTGGCTTCTGGCTCGGCTGATGTCATCATCCGCCACCCGGGCGCCGATCTCCGAAGCACCGTCACCTGCCTCCGGGATGTGGGCGTGCGAATCGACGAGGCCGATGAAGCCGATGCGATTCGCTTCCAATTGAGTGGCCAGGCCTGGGCTGAGCCGGACGAGCTGCTCGATTGCGGCAACTCCGGGACGACGCTCCGTCTGTTGGTCGGTGCCATCGCCGGGCGCAGGATCGGCGCGACGCTGGACGGCGACGAGTCGCTGCGCCGCAGGCCAATGGAGCGGCTGGCGGCGCCGCTGCGGGCGATGGGCGCCGACGTCCGGACGACCGATGGGCGGCCGCCGGTCCGCATCCGCAGCAGCGGTCATGGCGGCGGAAGCCTGAGCGCGATGGAGCACCGGCTGCCCGTGGCCAGCGCCCAACTCATTGGGGCGATCGCGCTGGCGAGCCTGTCGGCGAACGGCACCACGACGGTCGTGACGACCGGCCCGACACGCGACCACACCGAGCGGCTGCTCGCCTGGATGGGCGTCCGGATCCGCCGGGAAGGGACGACGACCACGCTTGAGGGCCCGGCCCGGCCGACCGCCCGATCTCTACGGGTGCCGGGCGATCCGTCGTCGGCCGCCGCGTGGCTGGTCGCCGCGACGCTGCACCCGGACGCGGAGCTGGAGCTGGTCGACGTGGCGCTCAACCCGACCCGTCTGGCGATCGTCGACGTGCTGCGGGAGATCGGCGCCGACATCGAGGTGGTGCCGCGCGACGAGGAGGGCCCCGAGCCGGTCGGCAACCTTTGGGTCCGCAGCGCCGGCACGCTCCGACCCATCGGTCTTGATGGAGAGCGGGTGGCGGCCCTCATTGACGAGCTGCCGCTGCTGGGCGTGGCGATGGCCGCGGCAGAGGGGACGAGCGCGCTGCGTGAGGCCGCGGAGCTACGGGTCAAGGAGTCGGACCGCATCGCCGCCACGGTCGCCGGCCTGTCGGCCGCGGGCGCCCACGTCGAGGAGCTGCCCGACGGATGGCGCATCCGCAGGGGATCGCCACGAGACGCCCGGATCGCCACGCACGGCGACCACCGGATCGCGATCGCCTTCGCGGTGGCCGGCGTGGTTGGGGTCGCGGCATCGGTCGAAGTCGATCCGGCGAGCGCATCGGTCTCGTACCCTACCTTCTGGGCCGACCTCGAGGCGGTGAGCAGACCGGCTCCTGGCTCGGTCGGTGCGGCCTGATGCGCCGGCTGCGGCTCCTGACCGCCGGCGAGTCGCACGGCCCGGGCCTGTCGGGCGTGCTGGAGGGGCTGCCGGCCGGGATGCGGGTCGTCACCCGCGAGGTGAACCTGGACCTCAAGCGCCGCCAGCACGGTTACGGCAGCGGGCGGCGGATGCAGATCGAGCGCGACCGCGCGCGCTGGACTGCCGGCATCCGCTACGGCCGCACGCTCGGCTCACCGGTCGGCTTCTGGGTCGAGAACCGCGACTACGCGAATTGGAGCGATCGGATGACCCCGGAGCCGATCTCTCGTGACCGCCGCCCGAAGCCGGTCACTAGGGTGCGACCTGGGCACGTCGACCTGGCCGGCGCGCTGAAATACGATACGGACGATATTCGCGACGTGCTGGAGCGCGCCTCCGCGCGGTCGACGGCGGCCCGCATGGTGGGCGGCTCCCTGGCGCGCCAGCTCCTGGCCGCCTGCGGCGTCCGGATCTGGAGCTTCGTCGACCAGCTGGGAACGATCCGCGCGTTCGCCGGGACCGACGATCCCCTGGCCGCCATCCCCGACGGCTGGCCGGAGGCCGACCGCCGCGACCCATCGCCGCTGCGCTGCCCGGATGCGGAGGCCGAGCGGGCGATGATCGCCGAGATCGATGCCGTCAAGGCCGCGGGTGACTCGATCGGCGGCTCGTTTGTGGTCGTGGCAGAGGGGCTGCCGGTGGGAATCGGCTCGTCAGCGGAGTGGGACACGCGCCTCGACGGGGCGCTGGCCGGCGCGGTGATGGCGATCCCCGCGGTCAAAGCGGTGGAGATCGGCCTCGGCTTCGGAGTTGTGGTGCGCCGCGGCAGCGAGGTGCACGACCTGGTGGCTGCCGGCCGCGAATGGCGCAGGGTGACGAACCGGGCCGGCGGGATCGAGGGCGGCATCTCGAACGGCGAGCCAGTCATCGTCCGCGCGGCGGTGAAGCCCATCTCAACGCTCCGGAAGCCGCTGGCCAGCGTGAACCTAGCGAGCGGCGAGGAGAGCCCCGCCCACATCGAGCGCAGCGACGTCGCGATCCTGCCGCGCGCCGGCGTGGTCGGCGAGGCGATGGTGGCGCTGATCCTCGCCGATGAGCTGCTCATCTCCCTGGGCGGCGACAGCATGGGAGACGTGCGGGCCGCGGTCCGCCGGCGACGGCGACGGACCGCGCGCCCCTCCCCGGCGGAGGCCGGCAGCCCGTCGTGAGCCGGGTCGTCCTACTGGGTGAGGGGATCGGCTACTCCGCCTCCCCGGCGATGCATAACGCGGCCTTCACGGCGCTGGGCCTGCCGCACCGCTACGAGCTGGCGAACGTGCCCGCGTCGGATCTGGCCGCGCGGGTGGCCGGGCTGCGCGCCGACGACGCGCTGGGCGCGAACGTGACGAAGCCGCATAAGGTCGCGGTCTGCATCCTGGCAGATGACCGATCCCCCGAAGTCGAGCGCCTGGGCGCCGCGAACACGCTCGTGCGGCGCGACGGCCGCCTGACAGCCCACAACACGGACCTTGCGGCGCTGGCGGCGGAGCTGGTCCGAGTGGCGCCACGGCCGGGCCGGCGGGCGGTGATCCTGGGTGCCGGCGGTGCGTCTCTGGCCGCGCGGGCTGCACTGGCCGACGCCGGTTGGACCGATGTCGTGGCCGTAACCCGGGAGCGCTGGGCTCAGATGCCCGCCCTCCTGGACGGGGCGGACCTGCTGGTGAACGCCACGCCCATCGGCACGGCGGGGAGCGCCACCGACGGCGAGAGCCCCATCCGAGAGAGCAGCCTCCGTCCGGACCTGGCGGTCCTGGACCTCGTGTATCGGCCGAGCCCGACCCGGATGGTCCGCGAGGCCCGCGCGGCGGGCGCAGCCGCCATCAGCGGGGCGGGAATGCTGCTCCGACAGGCGGCGGCGAGCTTCCTGCTCTGGACCGGGCAGGAGGCGCCGCTCGACGTGATGCGCGACGCGCTCCACGACGAGCTCGGCCCCCGGACCGATGCGTGAGCGCGGGAGCGGCCTCGTCCTGGTGGGCATGCCGGGCGCCGGGAAGTCGGCGGTCGGGCGAATCGTGGCCGACCGGCTCGGGCGCCGCTACCTGGACATCGACGACCTGTTCGAGCAGCTCCACCGCGTGCCGGTCCCGGAGTACGCCCGCCGGCACGGCGAGGCCAGCTTCCGGGCGCTGGAGGCCGATGTGGTCGAGGAGGCGGTTGCCGTCAGCGGGGCGGTGATCGCCACCGGCGGTGGATCGGTCATCGATCCGCTGAGCCGCTGGCGCCTCTGGTCGTATGGGCTGGTCGCGTTCCTTCACGCGCCGGACGACCTGCTCGCCGCGCGCCTGGCCGCCGATGCCACCCCACGCCCGCTCCTCGAGCCCTACGACCCGGGCAGCCTGAGCGCGCTCCGCGCCGGGCGAGTCCACGCGTACCAGGCCGCCGATCTCCACCTCGACGCCACCCGGCCGCCGGCCGAGCTGGCCGGCGAGATCCTGGCCGCGCTCGACCGCGCCGAGACGCCCGGCACGCAGCTGCGCCTCTTCGACGCCCGACTGCCGCGCCACCATCCGCTGGGACCGGAGACGACCCGGATCGTGATCGGCCACACGCTGGGCCGCCGCGCGCTCGACGACGCGCTGGCCGAGCTGGATGGCGGCGAACCATCGGCCATCCTCGACCGCCGGGTCGCGGACCGGCTCCCGGAGCTGCTGGCCGCATTGCCGTCGGGACGCTGCCTCACCATCGCCGCCGGCGAACAGGTAAAGACCATGCGCCGCCTCGCCTCGATCCTGGAGTGGCTTTC
This sequence comes from Candidatus Limnocylindria bacterium, assembly GCA_050692055.1. Lineage (GTDB taxonomy): Bacteria > Chloroflexota > Limnocylindria > QHBO01 > QHBO01 > JBOGTC01. The sequence continues at coordinate 8,823 of JBOGTC010000113.1, forward strand.
GACCAACGAGGCGGAGCGGGGCGCTCCGCTCATCGCCGTCGGCGGCGGCACGCTTGGCGATCTGGCTGGCACCGCCGCCGCGCTCTACGCCCGCGGCGTGCCGCTCGTTCACGTCCCCACCACCTGGCTGGCCCAGGCGGACAGCGCCATCGGCGGCAAGGTGGCGGTCGACCTCGGGGCGGCGAAGAATGCGGCCGGCGCCTTCTGGCCCCCGGCGGCGGTGATCTCCGACACGGCGTCCCTCGCCCGCCTGCCGCTGGCCCGCCGCCGCGACGGGATGGCGGAGTCGCTGAAGGCGGGCCTGATCGGCGATCCGGTGCTCTGGAGGCTGGTCGCCGAGCGCGGCCGGGCCGCCCTCCGCGACGACGAGGCGGCCCGCTACGCGATCGTCGAGCGGGCGGTGCGGGTGAAGCTGGCGATCGTCGAGCGCGACCCGTACGAGACCGGCGAGCGGCGGACGCTGAACCTGGGCCACACCATCGGCCACGCGGTGGAAGTGGAGAGCAACTTCCGCCTGGCCCACGGCACCGCCGTCGCGCTGGGCCTGCGCGCCGTGGCCGCCATCGCGGCCGCCCGCGGCGCCGACCCGGCGCTCCCCGGCGAGCTCGACGCGACCCTGCGCAATCTCGGCTTTCCGCTCCATCGTTCGTTCGACCCGGCGGCGGTCAGGGCCGCCATGGTCTCCGACAAGAAGAGGCGGCGAGGCCGCCAGCGCTGGATCCTGCCCATGGCCATCGGCGAGGTGGTGGAAGTCGATGACGTCACCCCCGCGGAGCTGGACCTGGCGCTGGCCACCATCGGCCAATCGGTCTGACCATGCGCATCCTGCTCCTGAACGGCCCGAACCTCGGCATCCTCGGCCGCCGCCAGCCGGAGGTGTACGGCACGACCACGCTCCACGAGATCGTGGAGGCGGTGCGTGCCCATGCCGCGAAACGCGGCGCATCGGTCGACCATCTCCAATCGAACCATGAGGGCGCGCTCATCGACCGGCTCGAGCAGGTCGACTACGACGCGGTGATCGTCAACCCCGGCGCCCTGGCGCACACCAGCTACGCCCTCCACGACGCGCTGGTCGCCTGTCGCCGGCCGGTGGTCGAGGTCCACATCTCGGATACGTCCGTGCGCGAGGCGTGGCGGCGCGTTTCGGTCATCGCCCCGGCGGTCACCGCCCGGGTGATCGGCAGGGGCTGGCAGGGCTACCTGGACGCGGTCGACCAGCTGGTTGGACCGATGTCGCAGGACTCATGACCCCACCCCGGGAGAACTTGCGCTCGCTCCCCCACGCTCGGTACCACAGCGCTCGACCGGATCTGCATGTCAAGCAAGTGCTCTAACCAGCTGAGCTAGCCGCCCACCGACTTCGTGCTCAGATTGGACACCTGCCTATCAGGCAAGGCATCCAGCGAGCGGACCGAAATCGTATGAGAACTTATAGTAACTGGACGCGAGTCGGAAGCACAGCGCTCAGCGGGCACTTGACTGTTGCCGACTCGCCTTCCTCCCTCGCGCCGCGCCGGCCAGCGTGTTGAGCTCAGCCCGGATCGAGTGACTGGAACGACTTCGGCTACAGGCCCTTAAGATTGGCCATATGGATGCGCGCGCCGCGGAATCCCTCCTGAGTCTCGCCGAGGAGGCCAGCCCGAGAATGAGGGGTCCAGGCGCACAGGCGGCACTCCAGCACCTCGAGAACGCATACAGCGATCTGGTCGCGGCATTGCAATGGTTCATCGACCACGAGAGCACCGACGAGGCCCTCCGCCTTGCGAACGCGCTCTATCGGTTCTGGATCGCGAAGCAGCGGTTCGACGAGGGCGCCACCTGGTTTGATCTTGTCCTGGGATCGCCCGGTGGCGAAACACGCCTGCGCGGAGCGGCTTTCATCAATGCAGGCTTCATGCCCTTCTGGCTGGGTCAGGACGACCGCGCGGCCGCGCACTTCGGTCGAGGCCTCGAGATCGGCCGCCAGATCGATGATCCTCCGATGATCTCACAGGCGCTGGGTGGCCTTGCTCGCGTGGCGCTTCGCACGGATGTAGCCGAAGGCAGGCGGCTCGCCCGCGAGGCGCTCGCAGTCAGCGATGGCGCGGCTGACGAACCCGGACGCTCGAACGCGCTACACCTCCTCGGCGTCGGCGCCCAGGTCGCGGGCGACTTGCTGGCGGCCCGCGACTGGATGACTCAACGGCTGGCGCTCGTCCGGGCGACAGGCAACGAGATCTTGATCGCTTCGGAAGCCAGCAACCTCAGCATGGTCGAGCGGCAGCTCGGGAACCTCGATACGGCGGAGGCGCTCGCGCGCGAGGCCCTGCAGATCGGCGAACGCAACGGCGACCAGTTCACGAAGCCGTTCGCCATCAGCGGGCTGGCGGCCATCGCCGCGGACCGCCGCGAATTCGAGCGCGCCGCGACCCTGGTCGGCGCGGCCGAAGCGATCATGGAGGCCCAACACATGGCCTGGCCGCCCGACGAGCGGCCGCACTACGAACGGATGCTGGCCGTGCTTCCCGAGGCGATGGGTTCGGCCGAGTATGACCGAGCGCGCGCGGCGGGGCACTCGATGGCTTCGAGCGAGGCCGTCGACTTCGCCCTCGCAGCTCGCTCGGCCGGATAGCCGAGGCCGCCGGGCCGAACCAGGTGTCCCGGTCCCGCCCTGGGACCGGGACGGTCGTCACCTTATCTGGCGCAAGCCGCCGATCCGAACGGGAGAATTCAGCTACAGGCCCTAAGTAGGGCGACGAGAGCCAGGATGTCAATGACGGCAGACGAAAGCACCGCGAACGGCGATCTGGTCATCGCCGAGCGCTTCCGTGGCCCGACTCGCTCGGCCAACGGGGGCTATACAGCCGGCCTGCTGGCCGCGCTGCTCGACGGGCCGGCACAGGTCACCCTGCGACGCCCGCCGCCGCTCGCGCGACGGCTCCGCGTACGACGATCAGCTGACGGTGCCGTCGAGCTCCTCGACGGCAAAGGGGTGATCGCCGAGGCGATCCCCGCCCGCGTCGGGGCCGCTACCCCCGCGCCGGTGGGACTCGCGGCGGCAGAGGCAGCCTCCGCCCGCTACACCGGATTCGCCCGACATCCGTTCCCCGAGTGCTTCGTCTGCGGCCCACAACGGATCGAGACCGGCGGCCTCCGCATCTTCCCCGGCCCCCTGGCCGGGCGCGAGGGCGTCGCCAGCCCCTGGGTCCCCGAGGGCAGCCTGGCCGACCCGGACGGCCACGTCCGGTCGGAGTTCATCTGGGCGGCGCTCGACTGTCCGGGTGCCTTTGCCAGCGGCTTCCCGGCGATCACGATCGTGCTCGGTCGGCTGGCAGCGAAGATCCGGCGGCCAGCCAGGCCCGGGCAGCCGTACGTGGTCGTCGGCTGGCCGGCAGGGGCGGACGGGCGCAAACGTTTCGCGGTCACCGCCCTCTTCACCCCCGACGGGGAGCTCCTCGCCGCGGCTCGGGCGACCTGGATCGCCCTCGAGGCGCCCGAACTGGAGGCGCTGCTCACGTCGGCGGAGTGAGTCTGTCGTCCGCCGCGCGGGCCAGTCGGGCGGCTGAAGAGGAAGATCTGGCGCCGTGGAAGGCACCGCTTGCCGGGGTTCCATTACGCCGCCGCCATTGAGCCCTCGGAGTTGTCCTCGCGCAGCCGGTCGGCGTGCTTTCCCGTGAGAGCGCTACCGAGTTACACCTTCCCCATCGTCGATGCGCCGGCGGTTGCCGACCGTCAGCGGCATCGGGCCTGAATCAGTCCGTCTTCGATCTGTACGGGCTCAAATCCGGCGGTGCCGAGTAGCTCGCGCCACTGCTTCTCGTCGCGCTCCCGTCCGGCGAAGAGCACGAGCATCAGCAGATCGAGCCACTTCGCGCCGTGGCGCTCGTTCCCCGTCGGGATGACGGCATCCATGACGACCAGACGGGCGTCGTCCGGAGCCGCTCCGCGGATGGTGCGGAGGATCGCGCTCGCACGCTCGTCGTCCCAGTCGTGGAGGATCGTCGAGAGAACGTAGACGTCGCCGCGCGGAACACGCTCAAAAAAGTCACCGGCGACGAATGTGCAGCGGTCGCCGAACGTCTCCTCGTTCCTCACCGTCTCCGGTAGATCGAAGACGATACCCCGGAGGCCGGAACGTCGCCGCACGAGCTCGATGAGCACCGCCCCGTTGCCGCCCCCGATGTCGACGACCGTCTCGTCGCCACGCCACTCGACGCCTTCGAGCCGCTCGAGCTTCCACTCCAGGGTCTGCCCCATCGCGCGGTCGAACGCGCCTCGCTCATCGCGGTGTTCCGCCAGCCACGTCCAGAAGTCCGTGCCGAACGTTCGGGCAAAGACCGGGTTGCCGGTGGCGTCGAGCTCGCCCGCGGCGCGGTGCCAGACGGTTCCGAAGAGGTGAGCAAAGTCGTCCACGCCGCTGCGCCGCAGCAGTACTGAAGCGTCGGTGTTGCGAAACACGCCGCGCTCCTCCTCGGCGAAAACCCCTTCGCTCGCGAGCCCGCGGAGAATCCGGTGCAGCGCGTCGGCGTCGGCACCCACCTCGCGTGCGAGGTCATCGATCTGCCGCGGTCCCGACGCCAACGCGTCCGCGATGCGGAGGTCTGCGACGACGCCGAGCGCCCTCGTGGCAAGTGCGCCCCAAAACAGATTCCAGACGACCGCGTCCGGTGCGCGGTCGCTCATGCGCGCGACCCGGTGACGGCGGCGTCGACGTCGTCCGAGTCGAGAATGCGGACTGGCAGATAGAGAGCCTCAGCGAAGCGAGGGTCTGCCACATACGACATCGTCGCCTCCTGGGGCGATCTTGCACCTTCCCAACGGGAGGTGTACAGCGCCTTTCCTGGGGTTTTGCGCGCGGTTCCTCGTTGAGCCGACGCCGCGCCCTAGCGCCCTCACGTTCGCCTGGAGCCGTCGGACCAATCGACCGAGGGCAACCCAGTGGTGCGAGGGGCGAACTGAGCTGGGGGCCGGCCACCGAAGCTCGCGTCGCTGGCCGCTAGCTTCAAACTCGAGCGGTGGGAGAGACTCCACGAGATGGTGGCAGTGCGGAGGCCAGTACTGCGTCGTCAAGGCCGCGCTCTTCGACGGAGACGCGAGGCGGGAGGCGGCGCTGCGACTCGGCGAGCTCGTGAAGGGCCGGATCTCACGCCCACGTGACCACTTGCGGTAGGACAAGCTGCCGCCCATGACCATGACTGAGCGGAGATTCGGTCGAAGGGATGGCAAAGAGGTCGGACGCAGCTCGAGGCGGCGCCGACCGTCGCCTCCAGATCCTTCATGAGAAGGAACCGACATTGCGGGGCGTGGCCGCCGGTCGTCAACTGAACCTGCCAACTGGCAAGCACCACCAGAGTGCCGAGGATGATGAGCGCCGCGCTCGAGCTGACGCTGACCAGCCAGGCGAAGCGCCGTCGTGAGGGCGAGGCGTAGGATCAGGCGGTGAAGATCGCGGTCTTCGGCAGTGGCGCGGTGGGTGGCTACTTCGGCGCCCGCCTGGCCTCCGCGGGTAGCGACGTCCAGTTCGTGGCCCGCGGCGAGAACCTGGCGGTGATGCGCGAGCGCGGGCTCGACGTCGAGAGCGTCTTCGGCGACATGCACCTGGACCCTGCCGCTTTCGGGGTGACCGATGATCCGGCGTCCATCGGTCCCTCCGACATGGTGCTCTTCACCGTGAAGTCGTACGACACCGATGCGGCCGCCGCCAGCTTGGCTCCCCTGCTGCATGCCCGGACGGGGGTCATCTCGCTCCAGAACGGGATCGACAACGAGGAGCGGATCGCCGGGCGGATCGGCGCCGAACACATCCTCGGCGGCGCGGCGTTCCTGTTCGCGCACCGCGCCGGGCCCGGGCACATCCGGCACACCGGTGGCCCGGCGCGGATCGTCTTCGGCGAGATGGACGGTCGGCGGTCGGAACGCATCGAGGCGTTCCTGGCGGAATGTGGGCGGGCGAGGATCGCGGCCGACGTGGCGCCCGATATCCAAGTGGCCCTGTGGTCGAAGTTCGTCTTCCTCTGCGCGCAGGCTGGGCTGACCGCGGCCACCCGTGAGCCGATCGGGGTCATTCGCGAGACCCCGGACACAGCGGCACTGTTCCGTCGGGTGATGGAGGAGATCGTGTCGCTGGGCCGCGCCGAAGGCGTTGCCCTGCCGGACGATCTCGTCGAGCGCCAGCTCGAGTTCGCCGCCTCGCTTGAGCCTAATGGGCGCTCCTCGATGTACGACGACATGGTCGCTGGCCGGCCGATGGAGTTGGAGGCGCTGCTGGGCGAAGTCGTGCGGCGCGGCGCACAGGCCGGGGTCGCCACCCCCGTCTCGGAGACGCTCTACGCCGTGCTCCTGCCGACCGCGCGCGATCCGGCGCGTGAGCGCTCGGTACGGACCTCAGATGCCACTGCGGCTACGCCGCTGTCCCCTCCAGGGCGAGCACATTGAAGGCGCGCACCCAGTCCCCTTTACCGGCGAGCCGAAGGCTTCCGAGGTCCTGGGACTGGACGACGGGACGGACCAGGCTGTACGTGGGCTCGTCGATGAGAATCTGGCCCGGCCCGGCGACCGCCTGCAGCCGCGCCGCGACGTTCACCGATTCCCCAACCACGGCGTAGTGCATCCGGCGCTCAGAGCCGATATTCCCGGCGATCACCTGGCCGCTGGTGATCCCGATTCCCGTCTGCAGGCGGACGCCCGGCATGGACGGAATCTCGAGCCGGCCGACCGCGGCCTGCATGTCGAGCGCGGCACGAACGGCGCGCTCGGCGTCGTCGGAATGCATCACCGGTGCGCCGAAGAAGGCGAACACACCGTCGCCCAGGAGGTCTGCGACGGTGCCGCCGTGACTCTCGACAGCGTCACTGACCACGGTCAGGTAGCGGTTGAGGAGGTCGAGCGTCTCCTCCGGCGACTGTTCCGCGGTGAGCGCGGTGTATCCACGGATGTCCGCGAACAGCGTCGTGACGTGACGCCGATCGCCGCCCAGCGAGACGGCGAACGGATCACGGAGCGCCTCGGCGGCGACGCTCTCGCTCACGTACTGTCCAAGCAGCTCCGCGAGCCGATCAGCCAGCGCCTTGGTCCGTAGTAGCGACCGCAGCCTGGCGGCCAGCTCGATCTCGTCGAATGGCTTCGAGAGGAAGTCGTTGGCACCGGCCTCGAGCCCGCGCGCCTTATCCTCCGGCCGGTTCAGGGCGGTGAGCAACAGAATCGGCAGCCCCGCGTGTTCGGGCTGACGTCGCAGCCGCTGGCATACCTCGATGCCATCGAGCCTTGGCATCATCACGTCCAGGCAGACGAGATCGGGCTGGTGCTCCGGTACAGCGTCGAGAGCCGACTGTCCATCGAGCACCTCCACGACGTCGTATCCCTGGTGCGTCAGCAGCTTCTGCAGGAGAGCAAGGTTGGCGGGCTCGTCGTCGACGGCCAGAATCAGCGGGCGATCGCGCCTCACGGCAGTAGTGCTCCAACGCTGTCCGCAAAGGTCGCGAAGTCGATCGGCTTGCTCAGGTATCCATCAAACCCGGCGGCGAGCGCCTGCTCTCGATCGCCCAGCATGGCGTGGGCGGTGAAGGCAACGACGCACAGCCCGGCGCCGCGTGGCGCCGCGCGGATCTTGCGCAACGCCTGCCATCCGTCCATATCGGGCAGGCCGAGATCCATGAGCACCAGGTCCGGCCGCCGTTCCCTCGCCAACGCGATGCCGGCTGCGGCGGTATCGGCGATGAGCACCTCGTGCCCCGCCGCACGCAGCAGCTTGGTGGCGAGCGCCTCGTTCGCGGGGATGTCCTCGACGAGAAGGATAGTTGCCACTACGGATGCACCATTGGAGCGGGACCGTACTCCTCGAGCACGCGGAGCAGGGCGTCCTGTCGGATCGGCTTACTGAGGTGCGCGGCCGCCGCTTCGGGAACATCGGCGGGCTCCACCACCGTGACCACGATGACCGGGATGTCCCTGGTGATCGGGTCGGCCTTGAGCTCGGCAAGAACGTCCTGACCGCTCCGTTCCGGCATGAGGATATCGAGCAGGATGGCCGCGGGCTGGAGACGCCGGGCGTCCGCCAGCGCCTCGATCGGCGTCTGCGAGGCGACGACTCGGTATCCGTGACCGGTGAGCATCTTCTGCAGGAGCGGAAGAACCGATGGGTCGTCGTCTACGCTGAGCAGCACGTGCTCGCCGGCGGCCACCACGCCCGGCCCCGACCTGGCGACCGGTGCAGGTGCTGTGCGGCAGTCGAGCGGAAGCGTGAGATGGAACACGCTCCCGCGCCCGGGCTCGCTTTCGACCGTCACGTCGCCTGCCATCGCCCGCGCCAGGCGCCGGCTGATCGCCAGACCCAGCCCCGTGCCCTGCACATCTCCATCCGCCCGGCCGAACTCCTCGAAGATGGACTCATGCTCCTCGTGCGCGATGCCCGGACCGGTGTCGCGTAGTGCGACATGAAATGCCGCCTCGGCGGCGCCATCAGCCTCGACCTCCACCTCCCCATCCTGCGTGAACTTCAGCGCGTTACCGAGGAGGTTCACGAGGATCTGCCGCACACGCTGGCGATCGAGCACCACCTCCGCGGGTGCGCCGGCATCGCGCCAGGAGAGACGAATCCCCTTCTGTGCCGCCAGCGACCGGTGCTGCGCCACGACCGACTCGACGAGCTCACGCGGGTCGAATGGCTGGGCGTCGATCGTGAGCTTCCCGGCCTCGATCTTCGAGAGGTCGAGAATCTCATTGATCAGCCCGAGCAGGTCGCGTCCGCCGCGCTGAACCCACACGAGCGACGTTCGCTGGTCCTCGTTCAGCGGGCCGTCCACGCCCGCCAGGAGCGCATCGGTGAACCCCAAGATGGCATTCAGCGGCGTCCGTAGCTCGTGGCTTACGCTGGCGAGGAAGCGCGACTTCGCCGCACTCGCGCGGGTGAGCGATTCGTTCGTCACACCGAGCCGATCCGCCAGCGCGCGCTGCTCCTCGAAGAGCTCCGCCAATCGCTCGCTCGTCGCGTTGAGGCCTCGGGCGAGCGCCCCGAGCTCATCGCGGTTTGACACCCGCACGTGCTGCTCGAGATCGCCGGCCGTGATCCCCGCAAGGGCGCGTTCCATCTTTCGCACCGGGAGGATGAACGCCCAGGAAAGAGCGTACCCGAGGAACAGCGCGATGCCGACGCTGGCGGCGGAGAAGCCGATCACGATCAGTCCGAGGAGCATCCGATCGGAGCCGAAGGCGGCCCGGGCCTGCGCCATCTCCTGCCCCGCCGAGTTCATGAGCGTGCGCATCTGTCTTTCCAGGACATGCGAGGCGGTGTGCTCTTCGGCGATATGGACGCGCTCGGCACCTGTGAGGTCGCCGTCCTGATACAGCGACAGGACCCGGTCACTGGATGCCGCGAAGTCGTCGTTTGCGATCGCGACCTGACCGAAGAATGCCGCGTCGCCGGCGTCGGCTTGCTCCATGGCGTCAAGCAAATCGGTAAAGGTCGCCTTGGCCTCGGCGATGTCCTGGTTGTAACTGTCATCCTCGGTCAGGAGCGCCATGGCCCGAAAGTGGCTCTGCGCAGTGACGAGGTAGAGCATCTGCTGAGCGCGGCTCGCCTTCTCCTGGAGCCGATCGAGCTCGCCCATTCGATCATTCATGCGCTCGATGATCACGAGGCTGAGGATCGCCATCCCCACGAGCAGCACGGCGCCTGCGAGGAATCCAAAGAGCAGCTTGCGGTGAACGCTGGCGTCAATGCGAGCAATTCCGTCGACGACAGGGCGGAGCCAGCCCGTGAAGCGCGGAAGGCGCGGCTCGGCGAGCGTGGGCGCCGGATCACGATGTCGCGGCATGGCCGCCTCTCCTGACGTACGAGGAGGGAGATCCGATCAGTTCGGAGAGTACCGCGTAGTTATAGGCTGTCGGAGCGCTGTGCCGCCAGTGAGAAACGACTCTCCCACAGGGAGCGGTCTGTGGGAAGCGTGCGGTCATGGGATCTCGCGTGCAATCAGATGACGCGTCTGCGGGGGGCCGCTCGTCGCGACAGCCGCGTCGACTACCAGCGGGTTCTAGGAGTCGACCGGCGGAGAGCATGCGGCCGGCAGGTGCCGACTGAGAACGCGGTCGACGATGTGCCGGGCCTGGATCGGCACGTCACGGATCTCCACGGCCAAGCCGGCCTCGATCGCATCATCGAGTAACCTCCCAAGCGCGATCGCCCCGGTCACGTCGATGCGCCCCAACCCGTCCAGATGCACGACCAGACCATCCGCCTCCCGGTGCAAGCTGAGCTGCCTGACAAGGGCCTGCTCGAGCCGATGCGCTGAGCCGAAGTACAGGACGCCTCGCGGCCGGAGGTGGAGCGTGGGGCCCTCCATCGATGCTCCGGCGTGGACCCGGTTCTCGCGCCACAGATGTGCCGCCACCGCCGCGGCCACGCCGAGCAGGATCCCGCGCTCGATGTGCGGCGCCGTGACGATGGTGGCCACGAAGGTGAATGCCGCCACGGCGAACTGGAGGCGGGCGACCTGCCAGTAGAAGCGGAATGAGCGCAGATCGAGGTCGAGCGCGATTGCCGCGATCACGATTGCCGCGAGCACCGCCACGGGCAGGGCCGATAGGAGCGGCAGCAGGACGAGGGCAACCCCGATCGCGGCGCTGGTCGCGACGAACGTCCAGCGCGTGCGAGCACCGGCGAGGCGTGCCAGGGCCGTCCGTCCGAACGACCCGCCGACGGGGAAGGCGCCGGAGACTGCTGCGGCCAGGTTGGCTGCGCCCTGCCCCACGAACTCGCGCCCCGCATCCCAAGGCTCGCGGTCCAGGGCCGCGTAGCGGCGCGCGATCGCGGCCGGCTCAGCGAAGCCGACGACGGCGATCACGACAGCCGGAAGTAGGAGTGCCGGCGTTGACTCGAACGGCAGCGTGACGTTCGCCAACGGCAGGGGCACGCTGATCGCGCCGAGCACTGCGCCGCCGAACCCGGCGGCGATGCTCGCCGCCGTCAGTCCCGCGACCGCGATCAGGGATCCGGGAATGACGGGATGGATCAGTCGTGACGCCAGAACGATGGCCCCTGCCGCGAGCGCGATGGCGATGCTGGCCGGTTCCCAGGCGGTCGGGTTGGCGAGAGCGATGGTCGCCGCGAGGAGCGGGTTCGGGTCTTGGGTCGTGGTTCCCAGTGCCGAAGGAACCTGCGAGCCGATGATCAGGAGCGAGGCCGCGCCGGCAAAGCCGACAACGACCGTCTGCGACATGAGGTAGACGATGCCGCCCCAGCGCAGCAAGCCGATGGCGATCCGGACGATCCCGACGATAAGCGCCAGCGCGATGGCCAGCCCGATGTACTCATCCGAGCCCGGAACCGCGACCGTCGAGAGAGCACCAAAGGTGAGCAGCGCGGTCATTGCCGTCGGCCCAGTGTGCAGGTAGCGGGACGAGCCGATGATGCCGCCGACCATGGGTGGGAGCAAAGCGGCGAGCAGTCCGCGCTCGGGCGGCAGGCCGGCCACTGAGGCGTAGGCAAGAGATTGCGGGACCAGCACCAGCGCGACCGTGGCACCCGCCACGAGGTCGCCCATCCGCGGCCGGGGTATGTGACACATCAGCCTAACGATGGTGACACGCGGACTTGTCGGCCGCGCATCGTGTTGGCGCGATGGACCTCCTATGTCACCGGCGAGGTCAGTTTGAAGTCGGCCGTGATCCTGCCAAGTGGATGGCGGCGCGCGTGTACGCGGCCGCCGCACTCTTCACAATCGAGAGGCCGCGCGTGTAAGGTGCGATGACCTTCGAGCACGGACCCTTCGCATGATCTGTGCGGCGTGTTCAACCGAGAACGAGAGCGGCCGGAAGTTCTGTGCCGAGTGCGGCACTTCCCTCGCGACCCCCTGCTCGGCATGCGGCACCCCGAACACAGCGGGCGCCAAGTTCTGCGGCGAATGCGGTGCCTCGCTGACCGATGCTGACGCGGCCACGCCCGCGCGGCCCGTGGCGGCCACGCCCATGGCCGAGCGGAGACTGGTATCGGTCCTGTTCGCAGACCTGGTCGGCTTCACCACCCTGGCAGAGGACCGCGACCCGGAGGAGACACGGGAGCTGCTCAGCCGCTACTTCGAGGTGGCCCGGGGGGTGATCGGGCGCTATGGCGGTACCGTCGAGAAGTTCATCGGTGACGCGGTCATGGCCGTATGGGGCACGCCGGCCGCGCACGAGGACGACGCCGAACGTGCCGTGCGCGCCGCGCTCGAGCTGGTCGACGCGGTCGAAGGGCTCGGGACCGACGTCGCGGGCACGCTGTCGGTGCGGGCGGGTGTGCTGACCGGCGAGGCGGCGGTGAGCCTCGGCGCAGAGGGCCAGGGCATGGTCGCCGGCGACCTCGTCAATACCGCCTCGCGGCTCCAATCGGTGGCCCCGGCAGGCAGCGTACTCGTGGGGGAGGCGACCTACCGGGCGGCCACCGACGCGGTCGCCTTCGAGCCGGTCGGCGAGCAGCAGCTGAAGGGAAAGCAGCTGCCCATCAGGGCCTGGCAGGCCCTGAGAGTGGTTGCTCAGCGTGGCGGCGCCGGTCGTGCGGATGCCGTCGAACCGCCCTTCACCGGCCGCGAGGAGGAGCTGCGCCTGCTCAAGGAGTTCCTGCACGCGACCACCCGCGAGCAGCGCCCCCGGCTCGTCTCGATCACCGGAACGGCCGGCATCGGTAAGAGCCGGCTCGCCTGGGAACTGCTCAAGTACGTGGATGGCCTGGTGGAGGACGTCTATTGGCACGAGGGTCGATCGCCGGCCTATGGCGACGGAGTCACCTTCTGGTCGCTCGGCGAAATGGTGCGGCGCCGGGCCGGCATCGCCGAGACCGATGACGACGACGTCTCGCGCGAGAAGTTGCGCGCGACGGTCGCCGACTACGTGACCGACGACGCCGAGCGGCGGACCATCGAGCCGCGACTCGCGGGCCTGCTCGGGCTCGAGGAGATGCCATCGGGCGAGCGCGAGCAGCTCTTCAGCGCGTGGCGCACCTTCTTCGAGCGCATCGCCGATCGTGGGACGACCGTGCTGGTGTTCGAGGACCTGCACTGGGCAGACGATGGGCTGCTCGACTTCATCGAGCATCTGCTGGAGTGGGCGCGCTCGAAGGCCATCCTGGTCATCACCCTCGCCCGGCCCGAGCTGCTTGACCGGCGCCCGACATGGGGTACGCGTCAGCGCAGCTTTACGGCCGTGCACCTCGATCCGCTCGATGGAGGCGCCATGCGGTCCCTGGTGTTGGGCATGGTGCCGGGAGTTCCAGGCCGTCTCGTCGAACGCATCATGGAGCGTGCGGAGGGCGTCCCGCTCTACGCGGTCGAGCTGGTGCGCATGCTCCTCGCCGATGGACGGTTGGTTGCCGATGGCGGCCGGTTCCGGGCCCAGGGCGAGATCGAGCGGATTGAGGTCCCCGCCTCGCTCCAGGGCCTGCTCACGGCACGCCTGGACGCCATCGACGCGGCCGATCGGGCCATGCTCCAGACTGCGGCCGTGCTCGGCCAGTCGTTCACGGCCGATGCGCTGGTGGCGGTCAGTGGCGCCGATATCGATCTGGTGCAGGCAACGCTGGGGAGACTGATGCGGGGCGAGCTGATCTCGCTCGATGTCGACCCGCGCTCGCCCGAACGCGGGCAGTATCGGTTCCTGCAGGGGCTGACCCGCGAGGTCGCCTACGGCATGCTGGCTCGCGCCGAGCGGCGAACCGGACACACGGCAGCCGCGCGCTACTACGAGCAGCTCGGCGAGGAGGAGCTCGCGAGCGTGCTCGCCAGCCACTACCTGGAGGCGCACCGCGCAGCGCAGGCGGGTCCCGAGGCCGATGCGCTGGCCGCTCAGGCCAGGATCGCCCTACGGGCGGCCGCGGACCGCGCCGCCGCGCTCCACTCGCACCGGCAGGCCCTCGGCCTGCTGCGGTCCGCGCTCGAGATCGCGACCGACGGGCTCGAGCGCACCCAGCTCTGGGAGCGCGCCGCGGAGGCCGCCGATGCCGCGGCAGAGCTGGACGTCGGGGCCGAGTACGCCGAGCATGCTCTCGATTGGTATCGCTCCGCGGGCGACGATGTGGCCGCGGCGGTCGCTCTGCACCGCCTCGGTCGGATCCTGATCCACAGCGGCACCCCGGACCGAGGGCTCGATCTGCTGGAACAGGCGGTCGCCGATCATCCCGAGGCGGCGGAGCGACCTGAGTGGGCAGGCATCCTGGCCGAGCTGGCCAGGGCACACCTCGTCGCCGGCTCGGGGAGGGCCACTGCCCCGCGCGTGCTCGAGCTCAGCGAACGCGCTCTCATCCTCGCCGAGCGCCACGACCAGAACCAGGTCGTGACCGGAGCGCTCATCACGCGCGGCACCGCGCTGGGCCTCGTCGGCCGCCCGCGCGAGGGGACCGCCCTGCTGAAGGCTGCGGCCGAGCTGGCCGGCTCCGAGGGATGGGCATTTACTCGTCTGCGTGCCCTCGGCAACCTGTCGTTCGTCCAGATCCGGGACGACCCGCACGTGGCCAGACTCGCCGCCGAGGCCGGGCTGGCGGAGGCCGAGCGACTGGGCCTGCCGGGTTGGATCAGCTTCCTGGCCGGAAACGCGGCCGAGGGGGCATTCATCACCGGCGACTGGGACCGTATCGAGGAGCTGGTCGAGACTGTCGCACGCTCGGCCGGGGCCCATCACGGCGCCGCGCTCGGTGTGAGCGCCACGGTGGCGAGCTTCCGAGGCGACTCAGACCGGGCCCGGCGGCTGATGGAGGAGGCGCTCAACCTCGTGGAAGGCGTGACTGAGCCCCAGATCCTGCAGTCACGCGCACTCATGCGGTCGCAGATCCTCCTGGCGGGCGGCTCTCCTGCCGAAGCGGCCGACGTTGCGCTCAATGCCGCCGAGCTGTCGGACTCTTCTGCCTACGACGTGGTCCTCCACGCCGCGCGGGCCGCCCTCTGGATCCCCGACGCCACCCGCCATGCTGCAGCAGCGACTGCCTCGGGGACGATCGAGGATCACGGACGCTTCATCGACGGCCTCCGCACCGAGATTGCGGCCGGCGAGCACGCCTTTGCCGGCCGGCGCGGCGAGGCCGCTGGCGGTTTCCGCGACGCGGCGCGCCGCTGGCGTGAGTTCGACCTGCCGCTCAACCTCGCCTTCGCGCTGATGGGGTTTGCCGCCGCAGCAGGCGACGAGCCCGAGGTGGCGGGAGCGCGTGCCGAGGCACGCGCCAGCCTGCAGCGGATCGGCGCCGATCCGTTCGCCGACCTGCTTGATGCCTGGCTGCCGGACGTCTCGCGTGCGATCCCCCAGCTCGGCACGGCCGCTTCGCCACATTCGGAGGCCCAGCCGGCCAGCGCCAGGCCGCGCTAGCCACGGCCCTTGAGCGCATCGCGCGGCGCCAAGTGAGGGGCGTGAGCGTGGCGCACGCCTCGCCCAGCCCCTCCAGCGTCGCGTCGGGTTGCAGTCGCGGTTCCTGGCGCGACGTCGGGCTACGTCAGCACGTCGAGCGACGTGCTGACCGGGACCGCGTTGGCCAGGCAGTCGCGCACCGGCGACGTGTCCTGCACGTACTGGCACAGCTCATCGAGCTGCTGGGGCGTCGCGTTCGGCGAACGCACCCAGCTACGCGCGCGGATGGCGCTGAAGCCGGGCCTCGTCTCCTTCGTCAGGCCAAGGAAGTTCTGCACGTCGATGTCGCCCTCGACCTCGTAGCGCAGCTCGCTGATGTCGATGCCGCGCGCCGCGGCGTTGGCGACGTAGCCGACGGCGTAGCAGAACCCGAGCGCGGCGAGCAGCAGCTCCACGGCATTCGGGCCGGTGTTCGAGCCGAGCAGCACCGGGGGCTCGTCGCCCACCAGGCGGAAGGGCTGCGGACGCTCCACGCGCTCACCGTTGTGCACGAACTCGCCGATCTCGGCGTGGTTGAGCGTGCCGTTCTCCCAGCCGGTCGTGGCCTTGAAGGTGAAGGTCGAGATCGACGGCTGCTCCTTGATGGCGCCGATGGTGGCGACCAGCTGGTCGACATCGATGCCGTTGCGGACGGTGACGGTTGCCATGGGATCCTCCTGCGTGCGGGGGTGGTTCGGAGGGCATGACGAGGCGTCTGCATCGGTTTATTCCCGGGGCTGGACCGATCCGCAGGCAGGGAATAATTTCATCCTCCGCCGGCGTCATATCCGTGGGCGGGCGCCACGCCCATGCGAATGAAAGGAGGACGGATGGAATCGGAGGCCATGGCGACGACGATGGGTCACTCAGCGCCGAATGCCGCGCGATCCCCGTTCGCCGACGTTGTGGACACCAACGCAGGCGCACTGTACGGCTATTGCCTGCGCCTGGCGCGGAGCCGCGAGGATGCCGAGGACCTACTCCAGGAGACACTGTTGCGTGCCATGAAGGCGTACAGCGGCCTGCGCGAGCCGGAGCGCAGCCGTGCGTGGCTGTTTACCATTGCCACCAACGCGTGGCGCGATCGCGAGCGGGCACGCGGCCGGCGGCCGGCGACCGTGCCGCTCGACTCGGCGCACGACGAGTTCAGCCTATTCGCCACGATCGCCATCGAGGATCCGTTTCCCTACTCGGACGAGCTGCACCTCGACTTCCTGCGGCTCTTCGGCGACGAGGACGTGCAGGCCGTCTTCGCCACGATCTCGCCGGTGCACCGGCTACCGCTGATCCTGACCACGGTCCACGGGTTCAGCTGCAAGGAGGCGGCCGCGATCCTGGGCGTTCCACTCGGAACGCTGCTGTCACGGCTGCATCGGGGCCGCAACCAGCTCGAGCGGGGGCTGTGGGAGCACGCCGTGCGACATAGACTGGTGAAGGTGAGCGACGACCATGATTGACTGCCGAGAGGCGGTGGGCCGCATGTGGGCCTACCTGTCGCAGGGGCTGGACACGGACGACACCAGGACGCTCGAGGAGCACCTGGGGGTCTGCCAGCGCTGCTGCGGCGAGCTCGAGTTCAGCAAGCAGCTGCGGGCGAAGGTCGCCGGCGCCGAGACGGAACGGCTGCCCGGGCGCGTGCGCGCTCGGATCGACGAGCTGCTGCGAGAGGGTGAGCCACGGCCCGGAGATCAACCATGAGCGCATTGCACGACGAGGCCCACGCAGGCCACATCGCCGGTGGGGACTACCTCCAGCAGGAGGCCATCCGCGCCGCGGTCCGCGAGACCTACGGAGCCGTCGAGCCGACCGACCGGCGCGTGGCGGAGCGCTTCTACACCGCTGATGAGCTTGCGGGGCTGCCCGATGAAACGGTGCGCATCGCGCTCGGAGTCGGGAACCCGGTCAGGCACGCCGAGCTGCAGGCCGGCCAGGACGCGCTCGATCTCGGATCGGGTGGCGGCATCGACTGCCTGCTCGCCGCGCGGGCGGTGGGGCCAACAGGGAGCGTGGTGGGCGTCGACTTCCTGCCGGAGATGGTGGCGCGCGCGACCTCGGCAGCGGCCGCTGCGGGGCTGGCCAACGTGCGCTTCGTTCGCGGCGAGATCGAGGCGCTTCCGCTGCCGGACGCATCGGTCGACGTGGTGATCAGCAACGGGGTCATCAACCTTTCGCCACGCAAGGTCCGCGTGCTTGCAGAGACCTTCCGCGTACTGCGACCGGGCGGGCGGCTGGCCGTGGCCGACCTGGTGCTGGAGCACGACCTGCCCCCGGAGATTGTCACCCACCCTGCCGCCTGGGCGGGCTGCCTCTCCGGCGCCCTGTCGGAGACAGCACTGTACAAGGGGCTCCGGCGCGCAGGCTTTCGCGAGGTGGGGATCGAGTCCCTGCATCCCTTCGGGATCGACGAGTGCGCGCTGTTCCCGCTTTTCAACGATGAGCTGCTCGCCCTGCTTCGCGACCGCGTGCCGGCGGCGCGCCACGACCGAATCGCGCAGAGCGTCTTCGTGCACGCCCGCAAGCCGGCGGAGGGGGAGGCGCTCCCCGGTCGTGCCCGCGGGGAATACGCCGCAGCCTCGGCGGCGTCATCACCGGCAACACCTGCAGCCAGACGAGGCCCATGATGACCGCGCCGACCACCGTTCCGCTTCTCGACACCGATGCGCTGCGCGCGTCGATCCGCGACGAGTACGCCGCCGTCGCCACGGATCCCGGGCGCGGCTTTCACTTCCACACCGGGCGGCCGCTGGCGAGCCTGCTCGGCTACAGCGATGCGCTGCTCGAGGGCATCCCGGAGGAGGCGATCGCCTCCATGGCCGGCACGGGCAACCCGTTTGCGCTGCGTCCGCTGGCAGCCGGCGACCGTGTCGTGGACTGCGGTTCGGGGTCGGGCGTCGACAGCATGATCGCCGCCCGGCTCGTTGGGCCCGACGGGCGGGTCATCGGCGTCGACATGACAACCGCCATGCTTGACACGGCGCGGGGCGCCGCGGCCACCGCAGGCATCGGCAACGTGGAGTTCCGGGAGGGCTACCTCGAGGCACTGCCCATCGAGGACGGCTGGGCGGACGTGGTGATCAGCAACGGCGTCCTCAACCTGGTACCGGACAAGGCCACCGCGCTGCGCGAGATGCACCGCGTGCTTCGGCCCGGTGGCCGGCTTCAGCTCGCCGACATCGTTCTCGGTCGCCCGGTCTCCGACCTGTCACGGCAGGACATCGCGCTGTGGACCGGCTGCATCGCCGGCGGACTGCTGCGCGACCAGCTGGCCGAGGCCGTGACGCGGGCCGGGTTCATCGGCGTCGAGGTCATTCCCGGCCTTGACGTGTTCGCCGGAGCGCCCCAGCACTCGAATGCGGCGGCCTTCGGCACCATCGGAGCTGGCATCTACGCCCGAAAGCCACGATAGCCAGGGTCGGTCACGCTCAGGTCCGATGCGTCTCGTTGCCGTCCACCAGGGTGAGCTGGGAGCGTGCGGCCGCGGCAGGCTCTTCCGCAGCGAGCAGCGTCGCCAGGTCCACGTCCAGCACCGCGAGGTCGGCCCGGGCGCCGGGCCGCAGGTGCCCTTCAGAGCGGGCTCCGATGGCCCGCGCCGGGCCCAGCGTATAGGCCGACAGCGCGCCCACCGCGTCGAGCGCCTCCTCGGGCCGCCAGTCCGGCATCGCCTCGCGCGGGAAGCGGCGGTGCACCGCGGCGAAGAGCCCGGTCCATGGGTCGACCGACTCCACCGGTGCGTCAGAGCCGAAGGCGAGCAGCGCGCCGGCGCGCGACAGCGACCGAAAGGCGTAGGCGTGCGCCTGCCGCCCGGCCCAGCAGCGCTCGACCAGCTCGCGATCGGACGCGGCGTGGATCGGCTGCATGCTGGCCACGACGCCGGCCGTGGCCAGGCGCGGACGATCGTTCGGCCGGACGAGCTGCGCGTGCTCCAGTCGGTCGAGCGG
>JBOGTC010000114.1:0-17317 GCA_050692055.1 Candidatus Limnocylindria bacterium
CGGGGATCAGCTTGCCGATGATCACGTTCTCCTTCAGGCCCAGCAGGTGGTCCTTGGCGCCGTTGATCGCCGCCTCGGTCAGCACCCGGGTCGTCTCCTGGAAGGAGGCGGCCGCCAGGAAGGAGCTCGTGTTCAGGCTGGCCTTGGTCACGCCCAGCAGCACGGTCTGCGCCGTCGCCGGCTCACCGCCCTCGGCCAGGATCCGGTTGTTGACCTCCTCGAACTCGAAGCGATCGATCAGCTCGGATGGCAGGAGCTCGGTGTCGCCGGCCGAGTCGACGGTCACCTTGCGCAGCATCTGGCGCACGATGATCTCGACGTGCTTGTCGGCGATCGTCACGCCCTGTGAGCGGTACACCTTCTGGACCTCCGCCACCAGGAAGCGCTGGACGGTGTCGACGCCCTTGATCAGCAGCAGGTCCTTCGGGTTGAGCGAGCCCTCGGTCAGGGGATCCCCGGCCGTCACTTCCTCGCCGGTCTCGACGCGAATGCGGGCCGAGTGCGGAACCGCATACTCCCGGGCGTCGACCTCCTCGGCGTGGAGCGTGAGCGTCAGGCCCTTCTTGGTGACGCGGCCCGCCGCGGGGGCCTTGACCTCGACGAGCTCGTCGTCCTCGCCGACGCGGGCGAGGAGCTGCCCCTCGGTCACCTCGTCGCCGTCGGCGACCAGGATCTCGTGCTGACGGGTCAGCTTGAATGCGGTCTCGAAGCCTTCGCGGTGCGTGACACGCACCGTGATCGGCTGGTCTGGACCGGTGCGCACCACCTCGACCGTTCCGTCGATCTCGGTCATCACCGCCTGGCCCTTCGGGATGCGCGCCTCGAAGAGCTCCTCGACGCGCGGCAGGCCCTGGGTGATGTCCTCGCCGGCAACGCCGCCGGTGTGGAAGGTCCGCATCGTGAGCTGGGTGCCCGGCTCGCCGATCGACTGGGCGGCGATGATGCCCACCGCCTGCCCCAGGTCCACGAGGCGCCCGGACGCGAGGTTGCGGCCGTAGCACATGCGGCACACGCCATGCCGCGCAGCGCAGGTGAGCGGCGCGCGGACGCTGACACGATCGATGCCCGCCTCCAGGATCGCCTGGACCGCGGCCTCGTCGATCTCCGCGTTGCGCTCGACGATCGTCTGCTTCTTCTTGCCACCACCCTTGCCCGACTCGATGACCACGTCCATGGCCGCCATGCGACCGATGAGCCGCTCGCCGAAGGGCTCGGGGATCTCCCTCGACTCTTCCTCGGTGATCCAGGTGCCGATATCGGTACCGCAGTCGTCCTCGCGGGTGATGACGTCCTGCGCCACATCCACGAGTCGCCGGGTCAGGTACCCGGAGTCCGCGGTCCGCAGCGCCGTGTCCGCCAGGCCCTTGCGCGCGCCGTGGCTGGAGATGAAGTACTCGAGGACGCTCATCCCCTCCCGCAGGTTGGAGCGGATGGGCAAGTCGATGATCCGCCCCGACGGGTCGGCCATCAGGCCGCGCATGCCGGCCAGCTGATGCACCTGCGTGACGCTGCCCCGCGCGCCTGAGTTCGTGATGAGCATGATCGAGCCCGCCCGGTCGAGCCCCTCGAGCATGTGCTGGGTGACCGTGTCGGTGGTTTCGCGCCAGACCTCGACGGTCTGGTTGTACCGCTCGTCCTCCGTGATGAAGCCGCGCCGGAACTCGCGCTCGATCTCGGCCACGCGGGTCTCCGCCTCGCCGAGCAGCTTCGCCTTGTCGGCGGGAACCTTGAGGTCGTCGACGCCGATCGTGATCCCGGCCACGGTGGCGTAGTGGAACCCGACCGCCTTGATGCCGTCGACGAGCGTGGCCGTCGCCTCCGGGCCGAGGTCACGGTAGCAGCGGGCGATAGTCTCCTTTAGCGCCTTGCGGTCCATGACCTGGTTCGCGAACCCGAGCTCGCGCGGCAGCACCGTGTTGAAGATCACGCGGCCCGGCGTCGTCTCGACCAGCTCGCCGTGCGTCCGCGGCGTACCGTCGTCATCGGCTCCGTCGTAGACGTCCAGCTCGACCTTGACCTTTGCCTGCAGATGGACGTAGCCCAGCTGCGCGGCCATGATCACCTCGTCCGCACTGGAGTAGGCGTTGCCCTCGCCCTGCTCGCCATCGGTCTGGACGGTCAGGTAGTAGCAGCCCAGCACCATGTCGTGCGTCGGTGACACCACGGGCGAGCCGTCGGCGGCGCTGAGCAGGTTGCGCGTCGAGAGCATCAGCTGCTGCGCCTCGCGCTGCGCGGCCGTGCTCAGCGGCACGTGGACCGCCATCTGGTCACCGTCGAAGTCCGCGTTGAAGGCGAAGCACACGAGCGGATGGATCTGGATGGCCGAGCCCTCGACCAGCACCGGCATGAAGGCCTGGATGCCGAGCCGATGCAGGGTAGGGGCGCGGTTCAGCAGCACCGGATGATCGGTGATGACATCCTCGAGAACGTCCCACACCTCGGGCCGCACCCGCTCCACGATCCGCTTGGCGCTCTTGATGTTGTGGGCGAAGCCCTTCTCCACGAGCTGGCGCATGACGAACGGCTTGAACAGCTCGAGCGCCATCTTCTTCGGCAGGCCGCACTGGTGCAGCTTCAGCTCGGGGCCGACCACGATGACCGAGCGGCCCGAGTAGTCGACGCGCTTGCCGAGCAGGTTCTGGCGGAACCGGCCCTGCTTGCCCTTGAGCATGTCCGACAGGCTCTTGAGCCGATGGTTGCCGGTCCCGGCGATGGCCCGCCCGCGGCGCCCGTTGTCGATCAGCGCGTCGCAGGCCTCCTGCAGCATCCGCTTCTCGTTGCGGATGATGATCTCCGGCGCCTCGAGGTCGAGGAGCCGGCTGAGGCGGTTGTTGCGGTTGATGACGCGCCGGTACAGGTCGTTGAGGTCCGAGGTCGCGAAGCGGCCCCCGTCGAGCTGCACCATCGGGCGCAGGTCGGGTGGGATGACCGGCAGGGTGGACAGGATCATCCACTCGGGGCGCGCGCCGCTCTTGCGGAAGGCCTCGATCAGGCGCAGGCGCTTGATCGCCTTCTTGCGCCGCTGTCCGGAGGTCTGGCGCATCTCGACGTGCAGGGTCTGGCTGAGGTCGTCGAGGTCGATGGCCTCGATAATGCGCTTCACCGCCTCCGCGCCCATCCCGGCGTCGAAGAGCCTGCCGTACTGCTCGGTGAGCTGCCGGTACTCGGTCTCGGAGATGATCTGGAGGACCTTGATGTCGTTGAGGCGCGCGCGCTCGGTGCGCGCCCAGAGGCGCGCGTCGTCGGTCTCGCGCTGCACCTGCTCACGCTCGCTCGCGGTCGCCTCGTCGATGCCCGAGGTCAGGTCCGCAACGGCGGCCTGGAACTTCTCCTCGGCAGAGGCGAGCGCCTCGGCGGCATCGCGCTCGACCGCCTCCACCTCGCCCTTGACAACCTGGCGCAGCTTGGCCAGCGCATCCTTGCCCGGCTCGCCGGCGCGGGCGATGACCTCGCCGGTGGCCGCGAACACGACGTCCTCGCCGATCTGCTTGCCGGCACCCTTGATCGTGGCCTCGACCTCCTGAGCCGCGGTCATCAGCTCCTCGGTGCGGGAGGACTGCTGCTCCTCGATGCGCTTCCTCTCGGCGGCATGGGTGGCATCGACCTCGCCGCGCTTGTCGGCGACGGCGCTCTCGAGCTCGGCCTTCTTCTCGTCCACGACCGCGGTGGCCCGGGCGATCCGGGCCTCGACCTCCTCGTCCACCGCCGCCAGCGCCTTCTCGCGCTGCTGCTCGTCCACGCGCGTCACCACGTACAGCGCGAAGTACAGGATGCGCTCCAGGTTGCGCGGGCTGATGTCGAGCAGGATCCCCAGCCGGCTGGGCGTGCCCTTGAAGTACCAGATATGGCTGACCGGGCTGGCCAGCTTGATGTGGCCCATCCGCTCGCGGCGCACCTTGGACCGCGTCACCTCGACGCCGCACTTGTCGCAGATGATGCCCTTGTAGCGGATGCGCTTGTACTTCCCGCAGTAGCACTCCCAGTCCTTGGTGGGACCGAAGATGCGCTCGTCGAAGAGGCCGTCCTTCTCGGGCTTGAGCGTGCGGTAGTTGATCGTCTCCGGCTTCGTCACCTCGCCCGACGACCAGCTCTTGATCTGATCAGGGCTGGCGAGGCTGATGCGAATCGCGTCGAAGTTGTTGACTTCCAGCATGGCTGGCTACGACTCCTGCGGCTGATGGCCGCTGCTCGGCGGATGTCCAGGGCTGACCGGGCCCCGGCGGCGAATGGACCGATGGGAAACGGGCCGCGGCGCCACCCTGGGCGCCGCTCCCGGGCTATTCCTCAAATCCCTGCAGGTTGATCCCACCCAGATCCGGCAGCGGATAGCTGCCGGTATCCTCGATGAAGCGGATCTCCTCCTCGTTCTCATTGAGGATCTCGACGCTCAGGCCGAGCGCCTGCAGCTCCTTGATGAGCACCTTGAATGACTCGGGCACGCCCGGCGGCTGAATCTCCTCGCCCTTGACGATGGCCTCGTACGTCTGCACGCGGCCCACCACGTCGTCGGACTTCACGGTGAGGAGCTCCTGGAGGATGTTCGCCGCGCCATAGGCCTCCAGCGCCCAGACCTCCATCTCGCCGAAGCGCTGGCCGCCGAACTGCGCCTTGCCACCCAGCGGCTGCTGCGTGATCAGGCTATAGGGGCCGGTGCTCCGGGCGTGGATCTTGTCCTCCACCAGGTGGTGGAGCTTGAGCATGTAGATGTAGCCGACGGTGACGCGGTGGTCGAACGGCTGGCCGGATCGGCCGTCGTAGAGCACCGTCTTCCCGTCGTCGTCGAGGCTGGCGCGGGTGAGCGCATCCCGGATGTGATCCTCGCTCGCCCCATCGAAGACGGGCGTGGCGGCCTTCAGGCCCAGCACCTTCATGGCCCAGCCAAGATGCGTTTCCAGGATCTGGCCGATGTTCATCCGGCTCGGCACGCCGAGCGGGTTGAGCACGATGTCGACCGGCGTGCCGTCCGGCATGAACGGCATGTCCTCGACCGGCAGGATCTTGGCGATCACGCCCTTGTTGCCGTGGCGGCCGGCCATCTTGTCGCCGACCGCGATCTTGCGCTTCTGCGCCACGCTGACACGCACCAGGCGGTTCACCCCGGGGAGCAGCTCGTCGCCGTTGTCGCGGCTGAACTGCCGCACGTCGACCACGATGCCGCGCTCGCCGTGGGGCAGGCGCAGGCTCGAGTCGCGCACCTCGCGCGCCTTCTCGCCGAAGATGGCGCGCAGCAGCCGCTCCTCCGCGGTCAGCTCGGTCTCGCCCTTCGGCGTGATCTTGCCGACCAGGATGTCGCCCGGCGTGACCTCGGCGCCCTCGTAGATGATCCCGTCCTCGTCGAGGTTGCGCAGGCTCTCCTCGCCCACGTTCGGAATGTCGCGCGTGATCTCCTCGGGGCCGAGCTTCGTGTCGCGAGCCTCGATCTCGTGCTTCTCGATGTGGATGGAGGTGAACAGGTCGTCCTTGACGAGGCGCTCGCTGATGACGATGGCGTCCTCGTAGTTGCCGCCCTCCCAGGGCAGGAAGGCGACCAGGATGTTCTGGCCCAGCGCCATCTCGCCCTGGTCGGTCGAGCTGCCGTCGGCAAGCACCTGCTGAGCGGTGACGCGGTCGCCCACGTCGACGATCGGCCGCTGGTTGATGCAGGTCCCCTGGTTCGAGCGCAGGAACTTCTTGAGCGGATATGTGTCGCGCTCGTCGCCCTCGTCGCGCTCGATGACGATGTGGGCGGCGGTCACGCTGACGACCGTGCCGGCCGACCTGGCGACGACGACGCCCTGCGAGTCAAAGGCGGCGCGGTACTCGACGCCCGTCCCCACCACCGGGGCCTCCGGCTGGAGGAGCGGCACCGACTGGCGCATCATGTTCGAGCCCATCAGCGCGCGATTCGCGTCGTCGTGCTCCAGGAAGGGGATCATTGCCGTGGCGACGCTGACGATCTGCTTGGGGCTGACGTCCATGTAGTCGATCGTGTCCACCGACTCCTCGAGGAACTTGTCCTTGTAGCGGACGAGCACGCGGTCTTCGGCGAAGTGGTTCGTCTCGTCCAGGACCGCGTTGGCCTGGGCGATGTGGAACTTCTCCTCCTCCGAGGCATCGAGGTAGATGATCTCGTCGGTCACGACCGGGTTGATACGGACCTGCGCGACCTTGCGCTCCTTGATCTGTGCCCAGAGCTTGTCGTCGATCACCGCGCCCGCCTTGGCCACCGGCTTCCTGCCATCGGCCAGGGTCAGGTCCTCGGCCAGCGTCTGGCCGAGCGCCTCGGCCTGCTTGTCGCGGTGTCCCACGAAGCGGCGCACCTTGCGGTAAGGCGTCTCGATGAAGCCGTGCGGGTTGATCTGGCCGTAGGTCGCCAGCGAGCCGATGAGGCCGATGTTCGGTCCCTCCGGCGTCTCGATGGGACACATCCGGCCGTAGTGCGACGGGTGCACGTCGCGCACGTCGAAGCCGGCACGCTCGCGCGACAGGCCACCCGGGCCCAACGCGCTGAGGCGGCGCTTGTTCGTGAGCTCGGCCAGCGGGTTCGTCTGGTCCATGAACTGTGAGAGCTGGCTGCCGCCGAAGAACTCCTTCATGGCCGCCACGACCGGCCGGATATTGATCAGCGTGTTGGGGGTGGCCTGGTCGGCATCGGTGATCGTCATGCGCTCCTTGACGACGCGCTCCATGCGGAGCAGGCCGATCCGGAACTGGTTCTGGATCAGCTCGCCATTGGCGCGAATGCGACGGTTGCCGAGGTGGTCGATGTCGTCCGCCTCGCCGCGGCCGTTGTTGAGCTCGATCAGCTTGCCGATGATGGCCACGATGTCGTTGCGGCTGATGACCCGGCTCTCGCGCGGGTTCTCCGCCTCCTCGGCCGGGAGGTCGATCTTCAGCTTGGCGGCGGCATCGCCCAGCGCCTTGTTCAGCTTGTAGCGGCCGACGCGACCGAGATCGTACCGGCGGAAGTTGAAGAAGAGGCTCGTGACGAGCGCGCGCGCGTTCTCCACCGTGGGCGGATCACCCGGCCGCAGCTTCTTGTAGACCTCGATCAGCGCCTCATCCTGGGTCTCGGCCGGATCCTTTTCCAGGGTGAGCGCCACGAACGGGTGCTCCGGGTTGTCGTCGATCGGCCCGAACAGCTTCTGGATCTCGGCGGTCTCGAAGCCCACGGCGCGCAGCAGCGTGGTGACCGGGATCTTGCGCTTGCGGTCGACCTTGACGCTGAGCAGGTCCTTGTTGCTGGTCTCGAACTCGAGCCAGGCGCCACGGTTCGGGATCACCTTTGCCGCGTACAGCATGCGACCCGTGGACGGATCCTCGGACGCGGTGTAGTAGACCCCCGGCGAGCGCACGAGCTGCGACACCACGACACGCTCGGCGCCGTTGATGATGAAGGTGCCCTGATCCGTCATCCACGGGAAGTCGCCCATGAACACGGTCTGGTGCTTGACCTCGTCCGTCTCCTTGATGACGAGGTCGACCTCGACCTTGAGCGGCTTCGAGAATGTGAGGTCGCGGGTGCGGCAGTCCTCCTCGCTGAACTTGGGATCCTCGAAGTAGTACTCGCGGAAGTGGAGCTCCAGGTTCTTGCCGGTGAAGTCGGTGATGGGGGTGATCTCGTCGAGAAGCTCGCGAAGGCCGTTCTTGACGAACCACTCGAAGGATTCAGTCTGAGTCTGGATCAGGTTCGGAAGCGGAAGAACTTCCGGGATGTGGGAGAAATTCTCTCGGGTCGGGGCCAGCTCGAAGCGGCCGGTCGACTCGGCCAAAGCCATTCAGGACTCCTCAAAGAGGACATGGTGGGGCGCGGACACGCGAACGAGGAGTATATCAGACCGATGCGCTTCGTCAACTGAAGCGCCCCGCAGGTAGTGGCTCAATTTGCCGTTGGCGTGAGCCTCTAGACGAAGAGTGGATTGAACCGCTCGATGACGCCGATGACGTGGGTCCGGATGGCGGCGAGATCGTCGTATCCGAGGGGCGGACTCCCGAAGGCCGGGAAGGTCTGCATGTCCACCTTTATCTGAAGTCCCGGCCGCGAGCGCTCGGTGATTCGCGCGACGAAGATGCGGCTGCCGTCGGTCAGCGCGGTGTCCTCTTTGTCGATGAAGAGCTGAACGCGAGCGCTGCCGTTCAGCAATCGCAGCCGCACGGAGATGGGGCGGGCGAACGCCTCAGCGACGATGCGATGCTTGTCCCGGTTGGAGAGCCGCGAGAGCCGCCGCAAGTGGTGCCGCTCGACATCAGGACCGGTAACTGTCATGTACGGCTGCTCCCGGTCGACGAATGCCCGATGGTCTTCCGGGATGCCGTCCAAGTACCGATCTCTAGGGCTGATGTCGCCCTTCGGGGGCACGTCCCAATATGCCTCTTTGGTGGAGTAGATCGGAAACTGCGTGCCGGACGGGGAGGCGACCGACAGCTTGGCGACCTGATAGATCAGATGATCAAGTGCCGACCGGAGATCGTGTGCGATATCTCCAACGAGTACCCCGAACTCCAAGGGTGGCTCGCGGAGGACGTGCAGGTGGCCGGCGACCACACCTTGCTCACGGTCTATTTCTCGGAAGATGACCTCGTATGGCTCGTCTGGGTCGACGAAAGCCAACAGTTTGTCCCTGAGGCAGTCGAGGTGTTCTCCGGCGTGGCCGATCTTCGCCTGCACTCCATCGAGGGGACGCGCCATGCGTAAGAGTGTATGCCTCTCACGCATGCGACTAGTCGAGCAGCGCCGCGATTTCCTGCACGGTCCACACGTGATCCGCCACGCCAGCCGCCATCGCGGGCGTTCGCTGCTTGCCGAGCGCCGAATGCGGGCGAGCAAAGTTGTAGTGCATGAAGTGCAGGCTGACCATCGCGGCGTGGTTCTCGACCTTCTTGGAGAACCCGTTGGTGAGCCGCGTGAAGCGCCGCATGGACGTTCGCATCGAGAGGTTATGCCGCTCGACGTAGGACGTAGAGATCAGGTCCGGGTCCGGGTTCCCGTTCATCACGCGAACCTCGATGCCAGTGACCTTGTTGGGGGAGTAGCGGCGGGCTGTTGGACTGGCATCCTGCGACTTCTCGACCCCGTACTCCTTGATCAACTGGGCGTAGTCCACGTCCGCGCCGAACGCCCGCTCGACGATGCCCCGGTACGGAATCCCGCCATCGGTCGTGAGTTGGATTCGGTTCGCCAGCCGGGATCGCAGATCGAGCAGGAAGGCCAGCCCATCAACCTCGTCGCGCTGACCGACCAGCCACGACGGGACGAGCTTGGTATCAGGGTCGATCGCAGTCCATGTCCACACGTCGCCATAGCCCCACTCGCCGCGCTTGGCGACCGGGACGTTCTTGGCCTTGGCGTAGCAGAACGCCCAAATCTCGTCGGCCTCGATGCGGGTGCAGGACAAGTCGCGGAGCGTCCGGTTCTGGAACTCCGACACCGCCGCCCCCAGGTTGACGAGAAGCGTCGTGATCGTGTTCCGGGCAAAGCCTGTCATCCGGGCAGTGGAGCGGATCGAGTTTCCTTCGACCAGCGCCCGGATGATCTGCGCTCGTTCTTCGACGGACAGGCGATTCATACTGAAACTATGCGTGAGAGTCGTGACAACAGCGTGTCGCGATGCGTGAGAAGGATTGAGACTAGGTTGGAGAGGCGCGGTCTAGGCCGTGCGATCCCTCTCCCATCGGGCCTTGGCAGCCCGTCGCGCACTCTCACTGCGCTGCTCGGCGGTCATCTTCGCCGCGCGAGCGTGCCCGCCCTTGATGCCGCCAAGGTGCCCGCGCGCAATCGCCGCCGGGTCCTTCTCTCGGACCGGCTCAATGGATCGCTGACCAGTGGCGAGGTCCACAACGGCCTTGGCGCGCTGGTTCGGGTCACGGGGCATCGCGGTTCGCTTCACGCCGCCAGTCTAGCGGCGTCCTCTCACGCATGCCAGCCGGGAAGGCATTCAAATTGAGCCACTACCGCCCCGCACAGATTCTCCTCGGTCGCCGCTGCGCCTGCCGGCCGGGCTCGGGTTATCCTGAAGGCGCCGACAGACCGATGCACGTGGCCTGACCGACCCACCCCGCCGACTGGAGAACGCCGATGGAACACGAAGGCGGGCTGATCGCGACCATCGCCATCGGGCTCAGCGCTGCCTTTGCGGCCGGCTTCCTGGCCCGGCAGGTGCGCCTGCCGCCGATCGTCGGCTACCTGCTGGCCGGCGTCGCCATCGGCCCGTTCACACCGGGGCTCTTCGCCGATCCGGACATCGCCACCGAGCTCGCCGAGATCGGCGTCATCCTGCTCATGTTCGGCGTCGGCATTCACTTCAGCTTCCGCGACCTGCTGGCCGTGCGCGGCATCGCCATTCCCGGGGCCATCGTCCAGATCAGCGTGGCCACGGCCCTGGGCGTCGGGCTTGCCGTGCTGCTCGGCTGGGGCGTGCCGGCGGGCGTCGTCCTCGGCCTGGCCCTGTCGGTCGCCAGCACCGTCGTCCTGCTGCGGGCTCTGATGCTGCGCAACGCGCTCGATTCGATCCATGGCCGCGTCGCCGTCGGCTGGCTCATCGTCGAGGACCTGTTCACGGTGCTCGTCCTCGTGCTCCTGCCCAGCATGGCCATCCTGTTCGGCGTCGGCGACGACACCGCCATCGGTTGGCAGGCGCTCGTGCCCCTCGGGATCGCGCTCGGCAAGGCCGCCATCCTCGCCGCGCTCATCGTCGTGGTCGGAGCACGGGTGGTGCCGTGGCTTCTGCTCCAGGTCGCCCGCGACGGATCGCGCGAGATGTTCACGCTGTCGGTGCTGGCCGTGGCGATCGGCATCGCCTTCGCGTCGAGTGCCATCTTCGGCGTGTCGCTGGCGCTGGGCGCCTTCCTGGCCGGCGCGGTGGTGGGCGAGACCGACCTCAGCCACAAGGCGGCGACCGATGCCCTCCCGTTGCGCGACGCGTTCGCCGTCCTCTTCTTCGTCTCCGTGGGCATGCTGGTCGACCCGGCGTACCTGCTGAGCAACTTGACCGCGATCATCGCGGTGGTGGCGCTCATCGTGGTCGGCAAGTCGCTTGCGGCGATCGGCATCGTTGCCGCCCTCGGCTATCCGCTGCGCACCGGCCTCACCGTCGGCGCGGGGCTGGCCCAGATCGGCGAGTTCAGCTTCATCCTGGCCACGGCTGGCGTCGCCGCCGGCCTTCTGCCGGACGAGGCATTTCAGCTGATCGTCGCCGGTGCGCTGCTGTCGATCACGCTCAACTCCCTCCTCTTCGCCGCCATCGATCCCCTGGATGCCATGCTCAAGCGCCGCCCCGCGCTGCGCCGGCGCCTGGAACGGGGCGGCGGCGAGCTCGCGCGCCCGACGTCGCAGAGCGAGGCGCTCAGCGGCCACGCGGTACTGTGCGGGTACGGCCGGGTCGGACGCACCGTGGCCCGCGCCCTGGAGGGTCGCGGCTTCAACTACGTGGTGATCGAACAGGATCGCCGGACGGTCGAGAACCTGCGCAGCAACGGGGTCAGCGCGCTGTACGGGGACGTGGCCGACGAGGAGCTGCTCAATCACGCGGGGATCGACCGCGCCAGGGTCCTGGTGTTCGCCTCGTACGATCCCGCGGCGGCCGAGTTCGCGGTCGAGCATGCCCACCGCATGAACCCGCGCATCGAGATCGTGGCCCGCGTGGAGACTCCCGAGGAGGCTCGGCGACTCCTCGACCGAGGAGCGACGCAGACCGTGGAGGGAGAGCGTGAGCTGGCGGTGCAGATGGCGCGTTATACGCTGCGGCGCTTCGGTGTGACGTCGGCGGAGGTCGAGGCCATCGCCCAGGGCCTGCGCCGCCGCGCGGAGCCGGCCCCGGGCTGAGCGAGAAGCTACCGAATCTCGACGGTGGCGCCCGCCTCGGCCAGCTTCTCCTTGACCTCGTCCGCCTCCTTCTGGTCGACGCCCTCCTTGATCGGCTTCGGAGCCGCGTCGACCAGGTCCTTCGCCTCCTTGAGGCCGAGCCCGGTCAGCTCGCGGACGGCCTTGATCACGAGGATCTTGTTCGCGCCGACCTCGGTCAGCACCGCGTCGAACTCGGTCTTCTCCTCGATCGCGGCTGCGCCGGCCGCCGCGCCGTCGCCGGGGCCGGGAGCCGCAGCCACCGCCACCGGAGCGGCGGCGGTCACGCCGAACTTGTCCTCGACGGCCTTCACGAGCTCGCTCAGCTCGAGGACCGTCATGCTCGAGATCGCGTCGAGGATCTCGTCATTGCCCATCGTCTTGGTTGCCATCTCTGCTTGTCTCTCCTGTACGAGCCGCGGGTCAGGCCGCGCCCTCGTTCTGTCGCTTCTGGTCGGCCACGGCGTTCAGCACGCCAGCGAGGTTCCGCAGGTTCGCGGCGAGGACGCCGGCGAAGCCGGTGATCGGGCTGGCGAGCCCGCCGACGAGCCTGCCCAGCAGGACCTCGCGTCCCGGCAGGCTCGCGAGCCTCGTGAGCTGCGCCTCGTCCACGGCCTGGCTGCCGAGCAGCCCGCCCCGCACGGTCACCACGCGGTTATATGGTCGGAGGGCGTCGGCCAGCGCCTTCGCCAGCGCCACCTCGTCACCGGAGATCGTGGCCAGCGCGGTCGGGCCATCGAGCATCGGCTTGAGCTCGGTGAGGCCCACCTCATCGGCGGCGATCTTCAGCAGGCGGTTCTTGGCGATCCGCAGCTGCACCCCGTTGTCACGGAGCGTCCTGCGGACCTCCTGCATCTCGGAGACCTTCAGTCCCCGATAGTCCGTCACGGCCATGGCCGTGCTGTTGCGGAGCAGCTCCGCCAGCTCGGCGACGGCCTGACGCTTGTCATCGGTCGGCATCGCGGTCCTGGTCCACCTCCTTGGAAACAAATGACGGTCCTCGCGTCACGCGTCGACACGAGGACCGCTCAAGGCAGACCATGATCTCGTGCCTGCGCGTGCCTCCGGCGTCTGTGTCGCGCCGGTGATTGGCCCGGGACTCTCACCCGGGACGCATCGCGGTCTTCGGCGTATTGGATTGAATGGACCGATGATACTCGAACCTGATCGAAACGTGCTACCGCGGCCCCAATAATTGCGCGGCGTCATGCACGGTGGTCAAGGGGGCGGACCTGTCGCTGCGCGATTACCGCAAGTCATCCGAGGCGGCCGCGCGCTGCGGTCTGGCGTGATGCACAACTCCCGGTCATGGCATCAGGTCGCTCGATCGAGCGTTGTTGCGGGGCTAGGCGCTCGCGGCCGCGAGCGCCGACGGGATGTCGACCCGCACGCCGGGCCCCATGGTGGGTGCCAGCGTCAGCGTGCGCATGAACGTTCCCTTGGCGCCCGACGGCTTGGCACGATTGATGGCGTCGACCAGCGTGGCGACGTTGGCCCGGAGCTGGTCCGGACTGAAGCTCGCCCGGCCCACCGGGGCGTGGACGATTCCTGCCCGATCGACCTTGAACTCGATACGGCCCGACTTGACCTCGCTCACCGCGCGCTCGATGTCGAACGTCACGGTGCCCGACTTCGGGTTCGGCATCAGGCCCCGCGGGCCCAGCTTCTTCCCGAGGCGGCCGACGGTGCCCATCATGTCCGGCGTGGCGATCGCCACGTCGAAGTCGAACCAGCCGTCATCGATCTTCTTGGCGAGGTCGTCGCCGCCCACCTCGTCTGCCCCCGCGCGGAGCGCCTCCTGGGCCTTCTCGCCCTGGGCGAAGACGATGGCGCGCGTCGAGCGCCCCGTGCCGTGGGGCAGGACGACCGTGCCTCGCACCAGCTGGTCGGCATGGCGCGGGTCAATCCCCAGGCGCAGGTGCGCCTCGATGGTCCCGTCAAACTTGCTGATCGAGATCTGCGGCAGGAGCTCGCAGGCGTCGCCGATGCTGTAGCGGCGCTCCGCCTCCACGAGCCTGGCGGCCTCGAGGTACTTGCGTCCGTGCTTCGCCATCAGGCGGTCACCTCGATGCCCATGCTGCGCGCGGTGCCCTCGATGATGCGCATCGCCTGCTCGACGCTGTTCGCGTTCAGGTCGGCCATCTTCATCTCCGCGATCTCGCGCACCTGCTCGCGCGACACGCGGCCCACCTTATCGCGGTTGGGCTGTGCACTGCCGCTCTCGACCCCGGCGGCCCGCTTCAGCAGCGCGGCCGCCAGCGGGGCTTTCGTCACGAAGGTGAAGGATCGGTCCTCGAAGACCGTGATCTCGGCCGGCACGACGTACCCACGCAGGTCGGCGGTGCGCTCGTTGAAGGCCTTGATGAACTCCATGATGTTGATGCCGTGCTGGCCGAGCGCCGGGCCCACCGGTGGTGCCGCGGTGGCCTGGCCGGCGGGCGCCTGCACCTTCAACATCGCGCGGACCTTCTTCGCCACTCAGTTCTCCTTTCGAGGTCCAATCGGGGGGCGAACCCCTCCCTCGTCGCTTGCGGCGGCGCTTAGGCGCCGCCATCGGTCTGGATCGGTCCTAGAGCTTCTCGATCTGCAGGAAGTCGAGCTCGACCGGCGTCTCGCGGCCGAAGATGCTGACGAGCACCTTGACCTTGTTCCGCTCCGGATTGACCTCGTCCACGGTGCCGATGAACTCGGCGAACGGGCCGTCCTTGACGCGCACGCTCTGCCCCTTGCTGTACTGGACCTTGAACTTCGGCGTCTCGACCCCCATCTGCTTGAGGATCTTCTTGACCTCGTTCTCCTCGAGCGGCAGCGGACGGTTGCCGGAGCCCACGAAGCTCGTGACGCCCGGGGTATTGCGCACCACGTACCAGGACTCGTCGCCCATCACCATCTCGACCAGCACGTACCCGGGGAAGACCTTCTTGTTTACGGTCTGCCGCTGGCCGTTGCGGATCTCGATCTCCTCCTCCATCGGCACGAGGACCTGGAAGATCTGGTCCTCCACGCCCATCGAATCGATGCGGTGCTCGAGGTTGGCCTTCACCTTGTTCTCGTAGCCGGAGTAGGTGTGGATGACGTACCACTGCTTCTTGGTGCGCTCGGTCTCGCTGATGTCACCGGGACGCGGCGCCTCACGCGACAGCCGGGCGGCCTCGCGCGCCTCGTTCATGGGGGTTGGGGTCGTCGTCTCGTCTGCCATCAGAGCACCTGGTCCAGCATTGCGTTGAAGATCGAGTCGAGCACGAAGATGTAAATGCCCACCGCCACCGACACGGCGACCACGATGAGCGTCAACCGCAGGACCGTCTCCCGCGTGGGCCAGGCCACCTTCTTGAGCTCGGCCCAGCTCTCCGTCAGGTATCGGCGAATGCCGGTGAACACGATTGCCTGGCTACTTCCTGCTGCGTGATTTGTGGATGGGTCCGGGGGTGGCAGGGGCGACAGGACTCGAACCTGCAACCGCTGGTTTTGGAGACCAGTGCTCTACCAATTGAGCTACACCCCTCCGCGGAGCACTCGACGGCTACTTGGTCTCCCGGTGCAGCACGTGCTGCCGGCAGCGGGGGCAGAACTTGTTCAGCTCCAGCCGCCCCGGGTCGTTCCTCTTGTTCTTGCGCGTGCTGTACGTGCGCTCCTTGCAGGTGGTACACGCCAGCGCGATCACGGGTCGATTCTCGGCCTTTGCCACGTCTCAGATTCCTCGTCGCCCGCCGATTCGCCGGCCACGCGAAACTAAGGCGCGGTCGCCGGGGGAGCATGCGGATTCTATGCCTCGTCCGCCTGCCTGTCAACGAGGCTCGTGTCGAGCAGGCCACGAGCAGGCCCGCGCAGCCGCCGCTCTGGGCCCGCTCCTCTTCGTAAAGTTGCCAGATGCCAACCAGGGCCCGCTAGGGCGAGCTGGTCGGCGTCAGGTCCGGGTCGCACACCGTCGCGCGAGCGTGGACGGGCACGAAATCGGCCTCCGGACCCGCCAGAATGCGCCTAAGCCGGCTGTGATTGGAGCCTGACGCACATCGAAAGGCTAGCGGGCCGTAAGCCGCCGGTGATTGGAGTCTGACGCGAACCGGCAACCAGGAACCGACCTGTCGCGTCCGACTCAGCCGCGGTGCGGCTCACTGGCGTGGCACGATCGTCCGCGGCCAGCGTTGCCGAACCGATCAGCTGCCGCTCGTCCCCGCACGCGGCCGCTCCTCGCCCTCGCGGCGCGCCAAGACGAGGCGCGTGAACGGCAGCCGCAGATCGCGGAAGACCTCGATGCTGACCAGGAAGCCGGCGAAGATGAAGATCACGCCGAGCAGCTCGCCGAGGAAGAATGCCCAGGTGATGCCGAAGCGGTTGAGCCCGCTGGTCAAGCCCGGGATGAAGCCGCCGAGCGCGATGAGCAGCGTCGCCGGCACCCGCGAGTTCAGGGTCCCGGCGTGGAACGCGCGCCACGCGCCGGGCATCGAGGCGAAGAAGTTGACGGTCACTGCCACGGCGCGTCCGACGGTGCCGACCACCGGCATCTGTGTCGTGACCCGCAGCAGCCGGCGCTTGGGCATGAAGATATAGGCCGAGTACACCGCGCCGAAGACCAGGGCGAAGGCGCCCGCGATGTTGAACGGCGGCGTCAGCACGCGCAGGTCGGAGGGAAAGGCCTCGCCGGTCGGCACGCCGGTCGCGTCGAGGTGATAGCCGGGAGCATCCACCGGCGCGCTCAGCGTCAGCACGCTCACGACGCTCGACGCGAGCACGAGGATCAGCGCCGCTGCCGGCGCCACGAGACGACGCTCGATGCGCGTCACCAGCGCCAGGACCAGCGCCGCACCGGCGGCCAGGCCAACGACGGCGAGCACGACGCCGGCGGACGCGGGATCTCCGTCCCTGGCGCGCGCCGCCGCCGAGAGGATGCTGAAGAGCCCACCGGCCAAGAC
The DNA here is from genome assembly GCA_050692055.1 of Candidatus Limnocylindria bacterium. Lineage (GTDB taxonomy): Bacteria > Chloroflexota > Limnocylindria > QHBO01 > QHBO01 > JBOGTC01. The sequence goes on from JBOGTC010000114.1 coordinate 16,732, forward strand.
GCTGAACGCCACGAAGTATCCGAAGCGCGTGCGGTTCAACAGGAAGACGGTTCCGAGCCCCAGCCAGGCGGCGACACCGAACGCGCCAACCAGGTACCAGGCCCGGTACAGCGGCTCGTTCCAGCCGAACGCGCCACCGAGGAATTCGGTGCCGGCGCTGATGCCGTACCACAGCAGGCCGATGGTCCACACGAGCTGGTACGGCTGCCTGCGTCGCAGCCACTGGTCCGCCACGAGGACGGCGAAGACGAACGACAGGGCCGAGCTCAGGAAGGGAAGGACGACGTTGAAGTCCACGTGCCGAGCGGGCGCCTCCGAGACCGATCTCCAAGCGTGCCTGGCGCCGACGCATTGGGTGGAGCCCACGTCCGGGCTCGAACCGGAGACCTCTTCCTTACCAAGGAAGTGCTCTGCCTACTGAGCTACGTGGGCCCGCATCGACGCGTCGGCCATCTCACGACGGCGACCGGAGTGTCGCGGATCGGCGGAGTCTCGGCAACCATCGGTCAACCTCCGCAAATCTATGCCTGCGCGGGGTTCACTCCCGGAGCCGGTCCGGCGCCTCTTCGGTTGGAAGGGATGGTGG
>JBOGTC010000115.1:0-38310 GCA_050692055.1 Candidatus Limnocylindria bacterium
TCGGCCGATTCTTCACTCATGGCCGGGGCGGCCGCTCCGTGCGGCGCGGCAACGTCCGCTTCGCCATCCTCTCGGCCCTCCAGGACCGACCGATGCACGGCTACCAGGTCATCCAGGAGCTCGAGCGACGGACCGATGGCCGATGGCGCCCGAGCGCCGGCTCCATCTATCCCACCCTCCAGCTGCTCGAGGACGAAGGCCTCCTTACGAGCGAGGAGCTCGAGGGACGCCGCACCTACTCGCTGACCGATGCGGGCCGCAAGGACGCGGCAAAGCACCCGCTGGCCGCGGCGGGCGGGCTAGACACCGATGCCGCAGACGATGGCCCCCACCTCGGCCGGCAGCTGCGGAGTGTCGCGCAGGCGTCGATGCAGATCGAGCGCATCGGGACCGCCGACGCGCAGAAGGCTGCCAACGAGATCCTCGTCGACGCTCGCCGCCGTCTGTATCGGCTGCTCGCTGACGATGAAGCCGGCGATGAGCGCTGACATCGAGCTCCACGAGATCACCGATGCGAACCGCGACGCCGTGCTCGCCCCCTCCGCGTTGCTCCCGAGCAGAAGCGGTTCGTTGGGTCGGTCGCCGAGGCGCTCGAGGACGCCGCGGAGTACCCGCACGCCAACCCCTGGTGCCGCGCCGTCTATGCCGGCAGCGAACCGGTCGGGTTTGTCATGCTCAGCTGGAACGTCACGCCGGACCCGCCGCGCATCATCGGTCCATGGTTTCTGTGGAAGCTGCTCATCGACGAGCGCCACCAGCGCCGCGGCCACGGACGGGAGGTCGTCCGACAGGTCGCCGAGATCGTCCGCGCGCCTCGGCTTCGTTCCGACCGGCGACGTCGACGAGGAGGGCGAGGTCATCCTCCGCCTCGACCTCGGCGCGAGGTAGGCCAGCTACCACCTAGACGCCTTGCTGGGCCGAGCCCGACGAACGGTCGAGGAGGCACCTACACGCCGGCGGACGCTCAGCTGAGGCGCCCGCGGCGAATGCTGGCCAGGGCGTTGACCATCGATCCGACGGTGGCGATGTGCCGAAGCTTGTCGGGGTTGACGATGGAGGCGACGCCGCGAATCGCGCCATCCGCAATGTCGAGCGCCCACACCGCGAGCAGCAGGCCGTCCGCATCCCTCACGAGGGCTCCCGGACCACCGTTCACGGTCAGCGGCTGGAGCGAGCCACCGAACCCCTGCCCGAGTCGCGCCCAGGCCAGCATGGTGCGGGCGACCTCGGTGCGGCCCACGATCGAGTGGCCGAGCGCGGGTGCCTTTCCGCCTCCGTCGCCCCGCAGCACCACGTCCTCCGCGAGCAGCGCCTCGAGCGCCGGGAGGTCGCCGCGCTCGACGGCTGCGAAAAAGCCGGATGCAAGGCGCTCCTGCTGCTGGGGAGAGACTGCGAATCGAGGGCGCTGCTGACGGACGTGGCGTCGCGCCCGGACGGCGAGCTGGCGCACGCTGTCCTGCTTCCTGACCAGGATCGCCGCGATCTCGTCGTATCCGTAGTCGAAGACGTCACGCAGGAGCAAGACCGCCCGCTGCTCCGGCGAGAGCCGCTCGAGGACAGCGAGGAAGGCGACAGAGAGCGAGTCGACCATCTCGGCGCGGTGAGCCGGATCGCCCTCGGCGGACTCGACCAGCGGCTCGGGCAGCCAATCGCCGACGTACTGCTCCCGCCGCACCCGGGCCGACCGCAGGTGATCGATCGACAGCCGGGTGGCGAGGGTGGCGACGTACGCGGGGGGCGACTCGATCGTTGTGCCGGCCTCGCGCACTCGGTGGAGGCGGAGGAGTGTCTCCTGGACGACGTCCTCCGCCTCGACGACGCTCCCGAGCATCCGGTACGCGATCGCGAAGGCGCGACGCCGGAGTGCCTCGAGGTCGGCGTCGGCCGCGCTCACGCAGTCTTCGCGGCAAAAGAGTCGCGCCATGAGGCGTGTCGCGGCATCCAGCCGAGGACGTGCTTCGCCCGCTCATTCGTGGCGCCCCGTGTCTCGGTCGAGATCGTCACGATTGCCTCTCCGGCGACCAGGCGCCCCAGCCAGCGCGGGATCCTTCGCGGCGGCGGCGCCCCAAGTGCGGCGGCCACGGCCGGCAGCCACTCGCGGATCGGCGCCGGCTCATCGTCGACGACCTGGAAGATGCCCCGCGTGCCGCGTTCAACCGCGGCGACGGTGGCATCCGCCGCATCGGCGACGTGGATGAAGGACGAGATCCCCTCACCGCTGCCGACGATCGGGAAGAAGCCGCGGCGGATCATCTCGGTCATCTCACCGCCATCCCGGTCGAGCGACGTGCCCGGTCCGTAGAGGGCGCCATAGCGAAGGACGATACCCTCGGTCCAGTCGGCGCCGATGACGGCGGCCTCCAGATGTCGCAGCGCCGCGAGCGTGGTCCGCATCGGTCCGATCGGGTCGGGATCGAGAGGATCCTCCTCCGTCTTCACCATCGCGCCGCTGCGGGCGAAGGGCCAGCCGGCGAAGCTCTGCGCCACGAAGCGTCGGACGCCGACGGCGCGGCCGGCCGCCAGCAGGTGATCGATCCCCTCGGTGCGCAGGCGGTTCGTCAGCGCGAACGCCCGCTCGAAGTGGCGCATGTCGACCGACGATAGCGCGGTGGCCTCGTGGACGAGCACCTCCGGCTCGAAGCCGGCCACCGCTCGCGCAACCGCTTCGGGATCAAGGAGGTCCAAGACGACTGGGACGGCCCCCGCAGCACGCAGCGCGGGCTCCTTGTGTGCCGTGCGGGTCGTCCCCGCCACGTCGTGACCCGCAGCAATGAGCTTCGGGACGAGTTGTCGGCCGAGCGCGCCAGTCGCGCCGGCAACCAAGACCTTCATGGGAATCCCTCTGGATTACGTGTTCGCAGAGGTGACGACATACCCATGCCGGCCGTGACAGTGCCAAATCTCTGGCGCTCGCCAGGGACGCCGCCGAGCGCAGCACCCCTATTTGTAACGCGCGCAGTCACAAATTGGGGTAGCCAGGATCCATGCCACGCTTCGCTGGAGCAACAACCGCGAGGCCTGCCGCACGAGCGGCATCCGCTTGACGAAGGTCGTACGTGATGAAGGACTCCAACTCGTCCGCCAGGGCAAGGGCGGACGCGAGGTGGATCGCATCGAGCGACCGGAGGGACCTCGGACCGATTCGGGCCGCTGACTCCGCAAGCGACGGCGCGAGCTCGATGAACACGGTGCGATCCCAAATCTCCGCCAGCACCTCCGCATCCGGCTGATCGGTCACGCGAGCGATGGCACGTTGGACTTCGACGAACGCAAGCCGGCTGGTGGCTGGATCGGGCCGTGCCACCAGGTAGGCGCGGAGGGCGTCGCTCTCGGGCTCCCGCAGCACGAGCTTCACCAGCGCCGACGCATCCACGTACGGCCGGCCGTCTACCACGGCTCCTCGTCACGCATCTCCTGGAGGATCTGCGAGAGCGGCTTTCCTTTCGGCGCCAATAGCGGCGGTGGCAACGAGGCGATGGCCCTCTTGGCTGGCGTTGCTCGACCTTCGGCGATCAGCCGATCGAGGGTCGACATCGGCCGATCCTCAAGGGGTGTGAGGCGCGCGACCGGCTCGCCCCGCTCCGTGACTTCGTACGCGCGGCCCTCCTCGCGGACGCGCCTGACATAGACGGAGAGGTTCTGGCGCAGCTCGCGGATCCCCACGCGCTCCGGCTTTGATGGCCTTCCGTTCATGACGCACAAGTGTAGCACATGGATCGTGGGTACAGCTGTTCGGCGTGGTCAAGCCGTAATTCGCCAAACACCCCAGACCCCGGCGTTCGCCCGAGGGGCGGCGCCGGGGTCTCTCTGCGTGGATCATCGGTCTACCTCGCCTACTCTGGAGCCGCCTCCGTCGTCGACGGTCCCTCGACCTCGGCGGTCCGCGCCGGCATCGGCCACAAGGCGGCAACGAGCGCGCCGGCCACCGCCAGACCGAGGATCACCCACCGCACGCCGGGCTCGTACAGCACGTCGACCGGCAGAAGGGTATCCAGCGACCACGCGCCCGGGCCGAGCAGCTGGATCGCAAAGACGCCGACGAGGAAGGCCACCGGGAACTCGATTCCGCCTGCCGGCGACCAGAATCCGTTCGGCCAGTGGACCTTGATCAGCAGCACGATCGTCTGTGCCACCAGCCCGGCCGCGGCGAGCGGCACGAGCAGCCCGGCGATGAGCGCCAGCCCGCCGCCCAGCTCCGCCACCAGGGAGATCGACGCCCAGAACAGCGGCGGCTTCAGCCCCAGGTAGCCGATGAAGCCCTTGAAGCCCTCCCAACCCGGGCCGTCCCACCAGCCCAGCAGCTTCTGAAGTCCATGCGCGACGAAGATCGTGCCGATGCCGATGCGCAGCACAAGCATCGCAATGTCGAGTTCCACCTGGCTCACCCTCGTGCTCTTCGTGAATCCGTTGATTGTGCAACCGCTTTGGATTCTAAAGCAGGCGAACGCTCGGGCCAAGCGATCGACAACGCTACGCCTTTACGAGTCAAGCCCGGGACGACTCGGGAGGCAACGGTGGACGAGAACTTCATCGCGCTCGCGCCGGCGAAGGTGCGTGGAACGGTGACGGACATCTGCGCGCTGCTCGCCTGACGGAGGGACGTAGCCGGCGATAAGCGGCCGGCCGGTACCATCGGGACAAACATGGATCCCGAGGCCATCCTGGCCGGCCTGAACGACGAGCAGCGGGCGGCGGCCATGGCCGTCACCGGCCCGGTCGTCATCCTGGCCGGCGCCGGCACGGGCAAGACGCGGGTCATCAGCCACCGCGTGGCCTATGCAGCGGCGACCCAGGCGATCGACCCGAAGCAGGTCCTGGTGGTGACCTTCACCGAGACGGCGGCAGCCGAGATGAAGCATCGGCTCAGGCAGCTGCGCCTGCCGCAGGTGCAGGCGTCGACCTTCCATGCGGCCGCGCGCCGCCAGCTGGCGTACTACTGGCCGCTCGTCCACGACCGGCCGCTGCCGGAGGTGCTCGACTCGAAGCTGCGGATCATCGGTCCATTGGCACGTCAGCTTCCGGGTGGATACAAGTTCACGCCGGCGAAGGACCTGGCCGACGAGATCGAGTGGGCCAAGGTCCGCCGCCAGCGCCCGGAGACCTACGAGCCGGAGCGTGAGCCGCCGGTGCCGAAGGACGTCCTCGCTCGCCTGTGGCGCAGCTACGAGGCGGCCAAGGCACGGGCGAACCGGATCGACTTCGAGGACATGCTCACCTTCGCGGTCGAGCTGTACGAGACCGATGCGGACGCGCTGGCGCTCGTCCATCGGCGCTACAGCTGGTTCAGCGTGGACGAGTACCAGGACACGAACCGGCTCCAGGAGGACCTGCTCCGGCTGTGGCTGGGCGACCGGCGCGACCTGTGCGTCGTTGGCGACCCCGACCAGACGATCTACACCTTCACCGGCGCCAGCAGCGACTACCTGACCCGCTTCACGGACCGATATGCCGATGCGCGCGTCGTGCGCCTGAGCAGCAACTACCGCAGCACGCCGCAGGTGATCGCGCTCGCCAACCGCCTCATTCCCGGTCGCGAGCTGCGCTCGACGGCTTCCGATGGACCGATGCCCGAGCTGGTCCCCCAGGCCGACGGCGACGCCGAGGTCGCCGCGATCGTGGCGCGCATCCGGGGGCTGCTGGGCGACGGCGTGCCGGCGACCGAAATCGCCATCCTGGTGCGGACGAACGCCCAGCTCGTGCCGTTCGAGGCGGCGCTGACCGCCGCCGAGATCCCGTTCACCGTGCGCGGCGTCCGCTTCTTCGCCCGCCCCGAGGTCCGGGCCGCTAGCGCCGCGCTCAAGGGCGGTGGCGAAGGGTCGCTGGCGCGCATCGTGACCGACCGATGGCGGACGGAGCTCGGCTTCGACGAAGGCGATCCACCAGGACCCGCTTCCGGTGCCGAGGCGCGCGACCGCCATGCGGCGCTCTCCACTCTGCTCGGGATGGCGCGATTGCTCGAGGCCGAGCAGCCGGACGTCACCGTCGAGGACTTCCTGGGCGAGCTCACCCGACGCGACGCCACCGAGGCGGATGCCGGTGGCGACGGCGTGACCCTCTCGACGCTTCATCGGGCCAAGGGCCTCGAGTGGGACGCCGTCTTCCTGCCCGGCCTGGAGGAGGGGACCCTGCCCATCCGGCAGTCCTCCTCGGAAGCCGATGCGCTCGCCGAGGAGCGTCGCCTCCTGTACGTCGGCATCACTCGCGCGCGGCGGCACCTCGTCCTGTCGTGGGCGGGGTCACGGGTGGGTGCCAAGGGGCCGGTCCGGGCCCGTCCGTCGCGGTTCATCTCGGAGCTGCGGCCGAACGCCGTCGCGCGCCCGGCGCCGAAGCCGTCGGCCGCCTCCGCGGCCACCTTCGAGCTCTCCCCCGACGACGAGCCGCTGCTAGAGCGCCTCATCGAGTGGCGCCGCCAACGCGCCCGGGCCGACGGGGTCCCCGCCTACGTCGTGGCCGACAACAAGACGCTGGCCGCCATCGCCGTACGGCGGCCGTCGGACGAGGCGATGTTGCTGGGCGTGCCCGGCATCGGTCAGCGCAAGGTGGCCATCTACGGTGCGGACATCCTGGAGATCACGCTTTCCAGCTGAGTGGCGCGCGCACGTTCTTACCGTCTTGACAAGAGTACGTCGAAGCGCTTCCTCCGGCGGGCGAAGAAGCTGCGCCAGCCCCAGGCGACGATGCTGCGCGCGGCCCTGCGACGGTTCGCGGCCGATCCGGGCGATCCCCTCCTCCGCGTCCACAAGCTGAAGGGCGAGCTGCGCGACTACTGGTCGTTCACCGTCGACGACGATCTTCGAGTTCTCTTCCGCTGGGACCGCGACGAGGCGTTCCTCGTCAACATCGGCTCACACGACGAGGTCCATTGAGCAGAGGATCCATGGGCTGCCCGTGGGTCAGATCTCGCGGTTGGCGTCGCGCTCGGAAGCGGTCTGCAGCTCGTCGGATGTTCGGGGTGGCTTCCCCCACCCGGTGGCGTCGATCTCACCCTGGGCAAGGTTGAGGTACACCGTCTCGTTCTCGACGTTGCCGATCGCCGAGGCGGGGACGTACAGCGCGCTTGAGAAGAACCCGCCGGACACCTCGATGAAGTGCTGGCCGACCTCTCGGACTGTGCCGAGCCGGTGGCCATCGTTGGTGAGGACGTCCCATCCGGGTTGAAGGTCGGCGATTCGCATGTGAGATTCAGTCAGCTTCGATGGATCCGACCGCGGTCGTCGCGGGTGGGATGTCCTCCCCGTCCTCGCGCATCGCCTCGAGGTGAAGCCGAATGCCCTCTCCGATGAGCTGCTCGACCTCCTCGCGCGTCGCTCCGGTCGCGATACACCCCGGAAGATCCGGTACGTAGGCCGCCCAGTTTCGGGGGGTCTGCTCGTAGACAACGGCGTACTTCACAGGTCCTGTTCTCCATCCATGCCGGCTTGGCGAAGGATACTGCGGTACGTCCCCCGACGGCGTCAGCCGCTGCCTGCTCCTGACCGATGGGCTGGCGGACGTCGGCCTCATCGATCCGGCCGCCCTTGCGGCCCTCGCGGCCGACCTGCGCGCGTCGGGCATCGGCACCAGCACGTTCGGTGTGGGACAGGACTTCGACGAGACGCTGCGCACCGCCATCGCCGATGCCGGCGGCGGCCACTTCTACTTCATCGAGCGCCCGGAGCAGATCCCCGACTACATGACGAGCGAGCTCGGCGAGCTGTTCGACACCGTGGCCCGCGAGGTCACCGTCGAGGTGAAGCACGCGCCGGAACTCGAGGTCGAGGCGCTCTCGCCGATGGCGGGCGGCATCGGCGCACCGGGCATCCTGCGCCTGCTCATCGGCGACCTGGTAGTCGGCCAACAGGTGGAGCTCGTCCTGCGCGTGCGCTTCCCGGACATGCCTGAGGGGGTGCACACGACCGCCTTCTTCACCATCGGCGACCGCGACGGGGTGCTCAAGGCCGATGGCTGCACCCTCGCCTGGACCCACGCCGGCCATCCCGCCAACGACGACCAGCCACGCGACCGCGAGGTCCACCGCGCCGTCGCCCGCATCCATGCCGCCCGCGCCCGGACCGAGGCGGTGCGTCTCAATCGCATCGGCGAGTTCGACGGCGCCCGTCGGGCCCTCAGGGGGTGGCCCGACGGATTAAGGGGTACGCCGGCTCCGACGCCGAACTTCGCGAGATGGCCGGACAGCTCCTGGCCGAGGAGTCTGCCTTCGCGGCGCCGATGGCCGAGCTCGATCGCAAGCGCGCGCAGTTCGGCTCCTGGAACTCGTCTACCAGCAGGTACCGATACTGGCGCTGCCACCGGCGCAGGATGTTGGGCCGCCGCTTGAAGAGCTCGGTCACCGCCGCAATCTGCTCGCCGAAGTCGAGGGCTCCGCGCTTCGCCAGCTCTGCCTGGTAGGCCCGGTAGACCGATGCGAACTCGGCCAGCCGCATCACCTCCAGGGCGGCGCCATCGGTGACGTAGGTGTGCGCGAGCTCGTCGATCTCGGCGTCCCGCTCGGTCGGGATCTCGTTGCGGGAGAGCGCTTGACCGATCCCGCCGACTGTCCGGCGCGCCTCGCGATCGGCCGTCTTCTCCGGCCCATGGGGGTCGTATGCGATCTCCTTGCCGCTCTCCTCTACGCGCTGGTTGCGGCGGAGCTTGCCGTACTCGCTGCGCACGTCGCGCACCGGCTTCAGGTTGCCGTTCGTGATGAGGCGGGCGGCCGCATCGGCGTAGCTGCCGTATCGGTCCTCGAAGGTGGCCTGCTCGCGGGCGACGAAGGCGTCGAAGTCGTCCGGCGTGACCAGCTCGTCCTTCGCCCGGTTGATGAACTTCACGAACTCGGGCAGATGCCAGGTGGTGCTGTGGTAGATCAGGGCCAGCTCTGGGCGAAGGTCCTTGATCAGCAGCAGCTGGCCGACGCCGTCCAGCACGTCCGGGCTGGGCGGCATGTCCGCCTCTGCAGCGCTCTCGGTCAGGACGCGGTGGCAGAAGCTGTGGAAGTTGGAGACGGTCAGGCGGGCGGCGGTAGCGGGGCCGACAGCCGCCTCGATCCTCTCCTTCAGCTCACGGGCGGCCTTGACGTTGTAGGTCAGGACGAGGAGCTGCTCGGGTAGGAGGTCCCCTTTCGTCTCGAGGAGCCACATGACGCGCTCGACGATGACGCGCGTCTTGCCCGCGCCCGCGCCGGCGATCACCACGACCGGCCCATCCCCATGCTCGACGATGGCCCGCTGCTCGGGGGTGAGCGCGTGTGTTGGGCGGTCCGCAGCAGTGGTCGGAGCTAGAGCGATGAGCGTATCTCCCCTCGTCTGTGCATTATCGTCAGTTCATCCGCTCCTGGCGACAGCTTGGATGTCTTGATCGTCGGCTGCCAGCGCGCGATAGGCGCAAGGCTATTCGTAACTCAATCGGTCACGAATGCCCACAGTTCACCGCTTACCGGTAGTGGTTGAGCGCCAGAACCTGTCCGGTCAACGTGTCCTCGAAAGCCGATGCCACGTTCGATATGGCGCGTGCGATGTCGGCTGCGCGTAAGTTCTTGCTCGTATCCTCCTCTCGGTATACGACGAGCAGCCCGTGGTGCTCGGCTTCGCCGGCAAGGGCAACGAAGTCACGGACATTGGCAGTGAGCACCACCGCCTCTCGCTCCTGTGCGTGGAGCCACGCTTCGCGATCGGGCGCTCCACGGAGCGTCGGAACGAGCTGATGGCCCGCCTTCGTCAGGCGAGCCATCAGCTCCTTGCTGGCAAGATTCTCGTCAACGTACAGGAGCAACGGACGACTCCCGGACGGCAACGGCCTCGCCGGCCATTCGGTCTTCGGCCTCTTCTGCCTCAATGAGGGCTGCACTCAGCTTCGCGTATCGCTGTACCTCGACAACCGCCTCGGGCTCCAGATCGAACTCAAGTGCCGCCTCATCAGGCGTCCATCCCTCGATCTCCATCGTCCGCGCGAGCGAGCCGGCGGTGATGTTGCGGCCCTTGATCCAGAGCTGGCGTCGCCACGGATGTTCTCGCTCCACGAGCCAGATCCACTTGTCAGCCATTGCCTGCTCCAATCCTGGGATCACGGGTTCCTCGAACGCCTCCGGGAGGTGATCCGCCGAGACCGAGATTACCCTGCGGCCCGCCAGGCGTTGGCGAGCGAACCACTGAAACGTCGCCAGTGCGCCGACCACCGCATCGCTGAGCGACCCGCGGAAGAAGCGATCAGCCGTCCGACGAGCCGCTGCGATGACGTAATCCGGTGCATCGACCGCAATGCGAGGTCGCCGCCCTCTTCGTTGCATGGTGACATAGTGTCACCAAAGTGTCGCCAAGGCAAGGGTACTTCCGGCCAGCACCCGCCCTCGTTCAGCATTGGGCCCACCGCCGAGACGGCCGTCGAAGAGGACCCGTTCGGTCTCGATGACGGCGTCAGCATCGGTCAGGAACGCGACATCAGCGTGTCGCGAGCGCCTCCACAAACTCGAGCACGACCGGGCGCGCGTCGTCCGCGCGCCAAGCGACGACGAGCTGGGCCTCGGGCGAGCCGACGACCAAGCGCGTGACGACACCCGGCCGGCGGTACAGGCTCGCGTTGCCGGCGGCCAGCAGCACGACGCCGAGGCCGTTCTCGATCGCCTCGAAGGTCTCGTCGGCGGTGCGCACCTCGGCCCCGATCCGGATCGGTCGTCCGGCGCGCTGGTCCGCCGCCAGCCAGAAGTCGCGCAACGGCCCGGCGCTCTTCGGCAGCGCCAGGAAGGGCTCGTCCAGGAGATCGGCAAAGGGGATCCGGCGGCGGCGGGCAAGACGGTGGCCCTCGGGCAGCGCGACTCGGATCGGCTCCCGACCGAGCACCCGGGAGTGGAAGGCCGACTCGTCCGGGAGGGGCGCCCAACCCAGCGCCACGTCGCAGGACCGGTCGGCGAGTCCGACACTCGGGTCCTCCCAGCCGACCTGGTGGAGATCGAGCGGCCAGCCCGGGCGGTGCACCGCGAAGCGTCGGGTGGCTCGCGGCAGCAGGCCGCGGCCGATGCTGGTCGACATCCCGATGCGCAGGACCTGCGACGCCTCGCCGACCTCGCGTTGCGCATCGGCCCAACGGTCTACGAGCCCGCGGGCAACCGGCAGGAGCGCCGTGCCGGCCGCGGTCAGCGTCACCCCGCGCGGGTGCCGCTCGAAGAGCGGCGCGCCCAGCTGGAGCTCGAGCTGCCGGATCTGTTTGCTGAGCGCCGGCTGCGACAGGAACAGCCGCTCGGCCGCCTGGGTGAAGTGCAGCTCCTCGGCGACCGCCATGAAGTAGCGCAGGTCGCGAAGGTGGACATCCATAGCCGATGGCTATTAGAGCGTGTTTGGACACCGTTCCGCCCGAGGCGGGATGCTCGGCCCATGACACAACCTGGAATCACATCTCTGCCGACGCGCCGGCTGGGTCCACTTGAGACCTCGGCCCTCGGCTATGGCGCGATGGTGCTCATCGGCCTCTATGGCGACGTCGCCGACGATGGCGGAGTCGACGTGATCAATCGCGCCCTCCACCTCGGGGTGACCATGTTCGACACCTCCGACGCCTACGGCACCGATGGCTCGAACGAGCGCCTCGTCGGACGGGCGCTCGCCGCACGCCGCGACGATGCGGTGATCGCCACCAAGTGGGGCATCGTGGAGCCCTCGCCGCAGGCGCAGCGCTTTGCGGAGTACGCCGGCAACAACGAGGTCTGGGTCGACGGCCGCCCGGAGCGAGCGCGCCCCGCGGCCGAGGCCAGCCTGCGGCGGCTCGGCGTCGACGTGATCGACCTGTGGTACCTCCACTTCCCCGACCGCCGGCAGCCGATCGAGGAGGTGGTCGGCGCCATGGCCGATGTCGTTCGGACCGGAGAGGTGCGCCACCTGGGCCTGTCGAACGTCACGGCCGATGAGCTGCGAAGCGCACACTCGGTTCACCCCATCGCTGAGTCCAGGTCGAGTACTCGCTCTGGTCGCGCCACATCGAGCGCGAACTGCTGCCGACCGCACGGGAGCTCGGCATCGGCGTGGTCGCGTGGAGCCCGCTCGGCAGCGGCTTCCTGGCCCGGCCACCGGCGACGCTGGCCGACGGCGACTTCCGCCGCAACGTGCCGCGCTTCCAAGGCGAGAACCTGGCGCGCAACGTCGATCGCTTCGCGCCGCTCCGGGGTCTGGCCGACGACCTCAGCATCACCCCCGCGCAGCTGGCGCTGACCTGGCTGCTGCACCGCGGCGACGACATCGTGCCGATTCCCGGCACGCGCAACCCGGAGCACCTGGCCTCGAATCTCGCCGCGGCGCGCATCGAGCTTGACGCGGCGACGCTGGCGCGGATCGACGAGGTCGCGCCGCCCGGTCTGGCCGAGGGCGTGCCCCTGCTCGCCTGATCTGACGACACCCAGGCGAAGCGGCCCGGTCAGCCGCGAGCGCGCTGGCTGCGCTCGATAGCCGCACGGTTTCGATAGCGACAACGATGGGATCGGCTGCGAGACCTAACCGCGGAGGGTCGGAGGGCGGAGGATCTTGCGCCGCCGTGGCATCTGGCGCATGATCCGCGCGGCAACTGAGCCACATCCAGCAGCTCGAGGAGGACCGACGGTGCAGATCACCATTGCCGATCCTCCCGGCCGCGCGGAGCACGCCTGACGTACTAGCCTCGACCTGAGGCGACTCGGCGCAAGCGCTCCTGAGCGGTCGGGACGACACCACTCCACGTCCCAGACCCATTACCGGGAGCGCTTCTTCGTGTCATCCACGATCCCGCTGCGCAGGTCGTCGTTCGCCTGGCCCGATGGCGAGCCATACGAGGACCACCCGCGCGGCAACCTCAAGTCCGGCAAGGAGGCCGAGATCTTCCTGGTGGAGCGCCGCTTCGCCAGGTCCGGTCCGCGCCTGCTCGCCCACAAGCGATACCGCATCCGCTATCCCGGCAAGGACGAGCTGCGCAATGAGGGCTTCTCGAACGCGACCTCGTACCGCCGCGACGCGATCTATCGGGCCGGCTGGTTCGTGGGCTCGCGCGATCGGCGCGCACTCACGGCCGGCAACAAGAGCCGATACGGCCAGGGGCTGGCCGCCCAGCTCTGGCCAATCCAAGAGTGGGCCATGCTGCGTCGTGCCTGGGAGGCGGGCGCATCGGTCCCCTACCCGGTCGAGCAGACCGAGGATGGGCTGCTGATGGAGTTCATCGGCGACGAGTCGCGGGCCGCCGCGAAGCTTGTCCAGGCGCGGCTGTCGGGGGCGGAGCTGGCATTGGCCTGGGAGCAGCTGGTCGACAACCTGCGCGCCCTGACCGCGGCCGGCCTCGTCCACGCCGACCTGTCGGCCTACAACCTGTTGTGGTGGGAGGGCCGGCTGGTCGTCATCGACCTGCCCCAGGCGGTCGAGTTCACGACGAACACCGATGCCTTCGACCTCCTCCATCGCGACGTGGCCAACGTCGGCGACTGGTTCGCCCGGCGCGGCATCGCGGTCGACGTCGAGGCGGTCTATGCCGAACTGGTGGCCGTTGCCTGGCTCGGCTGAGGACCGCGCGCCACTCGCGCGTCGAGGGGCGTGGCTTCCGCCGCCCCTCATTGCATGAGATGGAGGTAACGGCGAAGAAGAGCAGCTGAGAGGGCTCATCTTCCCTGCTGGTTGCATGGGGTGAAGGAGACATTGAAGCAGGCGGCTGCATCGGCCGCTTCTTCCCCGATACCTCCATGTGGTGCAATGATCGCCGCGCGACGCCGCCCAACGCGCTGCCGCGGTGCCGGCATCGGCTCCTTGACGCGCCGGCCCCCATGCCGAGGAGGACGCAGCGATCGGCGCGGGACTGGGGAACGTTACGCGGTGACGCTGAGGATGACGACCTTTGTGGCCCTCTCCTTGCCCTTGAGCTCGAGGCTCCGGCGCTCGAGGTTCGAGTCGAGACCGGCAGCCGTGGCCGCATCGGTCGATACCAGGATCTCGCCGGTCCTTGCGGCGCCGGCCAGGCGGGCCGTCGTGTTCACCACATCGCCCACGACGGTGAGCTTGACGTGCCTTCCTTCGCCGACCGCACCGAACCACATCGGCCCGGTGTGCACGCCTGCGCCGATGGGAGCCCATGGTCCAGCGGCATCGGCATGCCCGGTCGCCAGCAGCACGGCCCTGGCGGCTTCGACCGCGCGAGCTGCGTGACGTGCGCCGAGGAGCGGCGGAAAGACGGCAACAAGCTCGTCCCCGACGAATTTGTCGACGATGCCGTTGTGCGCGAAGACCGTGTCGGACGCCGTGGTGTAAAACCGATCCAGCAGCGCATGGAACTCGCCCGGCGACATGCCTTCTGCCAGCGTGGTGGATCCCCGGATGTCGGCGAAGAGCGTGGAGCCGTCGACTTCCGCCCCGCCATGGTGCTTGATCAATACCTTCTCGCAGGAATTACACACGTTCGGGTTCCCGTCCGACGGGCGCTTCCCGATCAGCCGCATGAGTGACCCTCCCGGTCCGGCGAAGGGAGCGGCGCAGAGCTGGCAACGAGGGCTGTCCGGGATGCGGCTGAAGACGCGACGGCCCGCGCCCATGAACGAGTCAGGGTGCGAGAAGAAATCCCGCCAGAACTCCTCGTTGCGCGGGTCGGACGGCGTGCTCGAGCTCATGAACGAAGCGCCTCGTCCCGGATCAGGTCCGGATTATCCTCCCTCCAGAGGCGCCAACAGATGCGGCCATGCCCGGGCGCATGCTCAGGCCGACAAGAGCCGCTGGAGGAGGTGGCGGATCGCCACCGTGTGGCGCAGCCGGAAGGACCTCGACGAGTACCGGGAGACGCGCCCCGACCCGGATGCGCTCGTGGACCAGGTGTGGTGGCTCAGTAGCTGAGGACGAGCGCGCCCTGCCGTTCGAAGTCGGGGCGGTTGCGGGTGACGACGGTGGCCTCGAGGCCGGCAGCCACCGCGGCGATGAGGGCATCGCCCAGGCCCAGCCTGCCGCCTGACCGATGCCGCTTCAGCCGCGACTCACCGGCCAGACGCGCCGCTGCCGGATCGGTCGCGACGTAGTCGAGCGGCCTGAGCAGGCGGGAGACGACGTCCAGATGCTCGTCGGACCCGCCTGAAAGCGCCTCACAGACCACCACGTCGCAGGTGAACAGCTCGGCGCCCTCGTCGTAGAGCCGATGAAGCAACCGCATCGCCGGCTCGTAGCCGTGAGCATGGTCCACGATGAGCGTCGTGTCGAGCAGGTAGCGCACCGCTACTCCGTCTCCTCGGAGCGAAGATCGTCCACCCATCGCGAAACCTCGTCGGGGCTCATCCAGCCCGCCCGGCCCACCATCGCCCCGGCCGTCTCGCGGATCGCGGCGCCGAGGGAGTCGCGATGCACGCGTTGCTCGACCGCCTCGGCGACGTATCGACTTCGGCCGCGTGGGCCTGCCAGCCGGTCCACCTCCGCCAACAACCGGGCCGGGAGCGTGACGTTGGTGCGAGTGAGCTCGTCCGCAGATGAATGTGCCATATCGTGTGAAAGTGTAGCACACTAGGCCGGGACGCCGCTCGGCTGAAGCGGGCACGAATGGGTCTCAAGAGTCCGCGCGGGTCAGGGGGCGTGGACTCCGCCCCTCATTGCATGAGATGGAGCTAACGGGGAAGTAAGGCCGCTGAAAGGGCTCATCTTCCCCGCGCGTTGCATGGGGTGAAGGAGACGGTGAACCAGGCGGCTGAATGGGCCTCTTCTTCCCCGGTACCTCCACCTGGTGCAATGCGCCCAGTCCACCCGCGTCCACCCGCAACCTCTTGGTCTCGGCCACTCGTTGAGGAGCGCCGCCTGACCGCGAGTCGATCGAGGGTACGGCGCGTCCGCCCGCGAAGAAATGGGTGGCGAGCACGTAATGCGACACGAGACCTGTCGGGACCGATGGGCATCCTCGGTGCATGTCCGTCAACGTCTATCGACAGCTCATCAATCGCGACCTGCCGATCCGGCAGCGCGCCTGTGAGTCGAAGGCCGTCTATGTGAGCCGCCGCGAGGCTCGAAGCTGCGTTCGCAACGGCCGACGGATCGATGGGTCGCTTGCTCCGTATCGGTGTCGGTACTGCACCCTCTGGCATCTCGGACACAGGCGCCGGCGCCATGCTGGAAGGGTGCGGGGAGTACAGTCGTCGGCATGACGCTCGCCCAGGACACGACACCCGAGGCCCACCAGGTTCAGATGGACATCCTGCGGCGGCTCGGGGCCGCCGCGCGAATCGAGATGGCATGCCGCATGAGCGACGAGGCCCGGGCCGTCAGCGAAGCCGGCATCCGTCACCGACACCCCGACTGGAGCGACGAGCAGGTCCACCGTGCGCTCCTCGAGCTGCTCCTGGGCCCGGAGCTCGCGACCAGGGTGCTGGACGCTCGCGACGCCAGGACGTGATGTCGCAGGCCAATCTCCTGGCTCGAATCACCTGCTCCCTCGAGGACGCCGGGATCCCGCACATGGTCGTCGGGTCGCTGGCGAGCTCACTTCACGGTGAGCCGCGCACGACGCGCGACATCGACCTCGTCATCGACCCATCGGCCGACGCGATGAGACAATTCGTCGATAGCCTTCCCGAAACCGACTTCTATGTTGACTCCGGCGCCGCCGCGGAAGCGCTCGAGCGCCGAACCTCGTTCAATGTCATCGAGATGGCGACTGGCTGGAAGGTCGACCTCCTCGTTCGCCGGGACCGCCCCTTCTCGCGCGAGGAGCTGGATCGGCGCCTTCGGATCCGAATGCTTGAGACTGATACCTACGTTGCGACCGCCGAGGACACGATCGTCGCCAAGCTCGAGTGGGCAAAGGAGGGTGAACCCGAGCGCCACCTACGCGACGTCGCCGGCGTGCTGCGGATGAGTGGCGAGACGCTTGACCACGATTACCTCGAGCGCTGGATTGCCGCTCTCGACCTCACCGCGATCTGGGTGCGAGCTCGACGCCTCGCCTAAGACGCCGATCCGGGCGAGGCCAGGCGTATGCTCAGGCCGAGAAGAGCCGCTGGAGGAGAGTGCAGATGGTCGTCACCATGCTCGAGGCCCGCGTCGCCAGCGACCGTGAGGCGGACCTCGAGAACGCATACGCCGCGGATGTGAGCGGCGAGCTGCCACCGTCGATCGTCGAGTCCTTCCTGCTGCACGAGAGCGGAACTGACCTGTGGCGGATCGCCACCGTGTGGCGCAGCCGGGAGGACCTCGACGAGTATCGGGCATCGGTCGAGGTACCCAGTGGGCGTCTCGACTTCCGCGCGGCCGGCGCCGAGCCGTCGCTCATGATCTTCGACGTCGCCCGGCACGTCGCCCATTGACGGCGCCGGCTCGGCGGACGGCGTGGCTTCGGCCGTCATTGCATGAGGTGGAGGTAACGACGAAGAAGAGCCGCTGGGAGGGCTCGTCTTCCCCGCTGGTTGCATCCGGTGCAACACACGGTGGAGCAGACGGCTGAATCGGCCTCTTCTTCACCGATACCTCCATGTGGTGCAACCCGCCCAGTCCACCATGCCGGCTTGACGGGCGGAGCACCATCAGGCCATGCGAGCCACCGAGCGGCGCCGCTTCTGCTGTGACGAGGACCTGGCGCGGATCGGGTGTGACGGCCTCCATGCCGATGAGGACCTGGAGAAGTGGCGCAGCGGCCGCCTGCATCCCGCCACCCAAGAGCTCATCGACGTTGTCCGCGCGCAGGGGATCGAGGGGGCCGCCCTGCTCGACATCGGCGCGGGCGTCGGCGCCGTCCACCTGACACTGCTGGAGGGCGGGGCGGCCACGGCGGTCGACATCGACGCCTCGCCGGAATACCTCGCCACGGCGCGGGCAGAGGCTGAGCGGCGCGGGCTCGCCGGCCGCGTAGAGTATCGGTACGGAGACGTCGTGGAGCTGGCCGCCGAGATGCCGCCGGCCGACATCGTTACCCTCGACTCGGTGATCTGCTGCTACCCCTACCTCGCGCCGCTGCTGGAAGCGGCGACACGGCCCGGCCCGCAGCTCGTGGGCCTGACCTATCCACGCGACGTGTGGTGGATGCGAGCCTTCATGCGGCTCTTCAACCTGACGCACGCGTTGCGCCGACGGCCCGACCGTTACTTCATCCATCGCCACGCCCGGCTCAACCGACTGATGGCCGACGCCGGCTACGAGAATGCCCACGAGGGCGGAACGCGGGAGTGGCGGGTGGTCGTCTACCGCCGGGCCGGCGCGTCCCGGGCTGTGCCGAGCCGGGGATGAGCGGCGATGAACGACCGCGAGCACCCGTCTCCGATCCGCCGGCGTCCGTGGGCACTCCTGGACCGCCTGATCGGTCTTGCCGACGAACCGACCGATGACGACGACCTGCGCCTCCGCAAGCGAGTCGGCGTCGTCGCCGGCTACATCCTCGTGCTGGGGCCGCTCCAGCTCCCCATTCTCGCCCAGGGTCTCCCGCTGAGCTGGTTCGTCGCCGCGACGATGCCGCTGGTCAGCGCGCTGAACCTTTTCGTCCTCGCACGGACCCGGAGTTTCGATCGGTACGTCAAGGTCCTGGTCGTGATGGTTCTGCTGTTCCCGGCGGTGATCGAGATCTCGCTCGGCGGGTTGGGCGGAGCCAGCGCCGCGATCGTGTTCGCGTTCCTGGGTCCCGTCTTCGCGCTCCTGGCGCTCGGACCGCGGCGCGCGACCGCCTGGTTCGTCGCCTTCATGGTCGTGCTCATTGGCGTGGTCCTGATCGATCCGCTCGTCAGCAGCCGGATCCCTCCGCAGCCATACCCACTGCGGCTCGTCTGGTACGTCGCCAATCTCGCGGTGCCGCTCGGCATCACGTTCGCGATGCTGCGCTACACCGATGTCCGCCGACGCCACGCTGAGGCGCGCTCGCAGGACCTGCTCACGAACGCGATCCCGGTCTCGATCGCCACGCGCCTGAAGCACGGCGAGGAGCGCATCGCCGAGTCGTATCCGGAGACGACGGTCCTGTTCGCCGACCTGGCCGGCTTCACGCCGTGGGTACGGGAGACCGATCCGGCACGGGTGGTCGGCTTCCTCGATGACCTGTTCACGCGGTTCGACCAGCTGGCCGCGCAATGCGGGGTCGAGAAGATCAAGACGATCGGCGACGCCTACATGGCCGTCGCTGGCGCTCCCGAGCCGCGCCCGAAGCACGCCTCGGCCGCAATTGGCCTCGCGCGCGGCATGCTGGCCGCGCTTGCCGAGGCTCGCGAGCAGTCGCGCGTGCCCCTGCAGCTCCGCATCGGCCTCGCCAGCGGGCCGGTGGTGGGCGGCGTCATCGGTCAGCAGCGGATCCTGTTCGATCTGTGGGGCGACACCGTCAACACCGCCGACCGAATGCAGTCGTCCGGCGTCCCCGGCCGGATCCAGGTGGCGCCGTCGACCCGCGAGCTCCTGCGCGACTCATTCCGGTTCGAGGAACGCGAGCCGGTCGAGGTCAAGGGCCTCGGGCCGATGACCACGTATCTGCTGGCCGATCACGCATTGCCGGATTCAGAGCCCTGACCGCGCCACACCGAGCATAGCGCTGATCCGGCAGGCCGCGTATCACGCTGTGCTACACTGTGGCACATGAGTCCAGACGCTCCACGTCGACATCGGTCCTTCCGCTTCTCGGAGCAGACGCTGCGGCGCCTGGATTCGCGCGCGCAGGAGATTCGCGAGACCAGGACCGGCCTGGCTGAGCGCTACGTGGAGGAGGGCCTCCGCATGGACGAGCATCCGGGCATCGGATTCGCCGATGGACCGGCCGGGCGCCGGGCCGTCCTCCTCGGAACCGGCCTCGATGTCTGGGAAGTCGCCGCGACAGTCAAGCAGAACGGCGGATCGACCAAGGCTGCGGCCGCCTACCTGGAGCTGCCGATGGGCGCCGTGCGAGCGGCGATCCGCTACTACACGGCCTTCCCGCTTGAGATCGACGAGATCCTGGATCGACAGGCGGCCGTCGCCGAGCGGGAGCGGGCCGCCGCGGAGCGCGAGCGCGCCCTCCTCGGATGAGGCTGCTGCTGGACGAGCACTTCTCGTGTGAGATCGGTCGCCAGCTTCGACACCGTGGCCACGACGTGGTTGCCGCGCCAGGACGGCAGGAGCTGCACGGGCAGTCCGATCGGGAACTGCTGGAGGTGGCCCGGACGGAGAGGCGTGCGATCGTGACCGAGAACGTCGCCGACTTCGCCGAGCTCCATCGTCAGTCGCTCATCCGCGGCGATGGCCACGCGGGGCTCGTCTTCACCTCACCGAAGCGGTTACCTCGAACGCGGCGGGCGATCGGCCGGTTTGTGCGTGCGCTCGACGCCCTCCTGAAGACGCACCCAGACCCGGATGCGCTCGTGGACCAGGTGTGGTGGCTCAGTAGCTGAGTACGAGCGCGCCCCCAGTCCCAACGCAGCGCTGGTTCGGGAAGGCCGTGATCAGGATGCGGTGATCGGTTCCGGGTAGCGCGGTCAAACGTCCCATTGGATTGGGGCGCGCGGGTCGGGCATGTACGAGCAGTAGGTGCCGGTCCGAATCGTCGCCCCCAAGTGGCGACCGAGCGACGGGCTCTGGCTCCCGATCCGGTCGAGCGCACCGCGGATGGCGCGGGTCACGCTGATGCGCGCCCGCTCGGTGGCCGCTGCGGCACGCCGATCCCGCCCGCCGAGGCCGATCGCTGCGGCCAGCTCGGCCTTGAGGAAGTCAAGCTCCCCGCGGGCAGCCGAGGCACGCTCGGTATCGTTCCATTCCTCGGCCTGCGCGAGCTCCGAACGCAGTTCGTCCGCCCGCTGCCGGTAGGCGGCCTTCGCGTCGTCGTCGAGGATGGGGCCGGCATCGGTCTCGATGTGCCCGGGAAGGTCGGCCAGCACCGTTGCGGGAATTGGCGCTTTGGCCCCGCTCGTCGCCAGGTCGAGCGCGTGGATCTCGCGCCCGGGCTCGTGCAGCAGCCGGGCCAAGTAACCGAGCCCCTTCGCGTGGCGCATCCGGAACGCATCGCCGTCGAACCGGATGGTCCAGTACTCGCCCTCCAGGCGGAAGTTTCCCGTCGCCGGCGCGGTCGCGGGTGCCTCGTCAGCCGCGCCGATGCGGGAGGCCAGCATCGGCATCCCGAGGGCTTCCGCGGCGGCCAGCGCCTTCCGGTCCAGCTCCTCCGCCCGCGCCCGATCGCCGGGAGCGTCGCGGCGGCGCAGCACGAGGGCGAGGTCGTGCTGGCAATGCGCCGTCCAGGGCCGCGTACCCATGCGCTCGTTGATCTGGATGGCGTCCTCCAGGTGCCGCACGGCGTCGTCGACCCGGTCGACGGTGGCGGCCAGCAGGCCAAGGTAACGGTCCACCGCGCCGACGCTGCCCTCCGCATGGCCGATCGCGTGTCGTCCCGCGAACGGCCCCATCTGCTCGTACAGGGTCGCGGCGGCCGATCGCTCGCCGAGCGCGGCGCACGCGTCCGCGGCCAGGCTGATGCCGAGCAGCCACTCGTTGTCCGGATACAGGGCGACGAAGTCATCGCGCGCGAGCTCGTCGAACGCGGCCCGCGCCTCGGCTGTGCGGCCCAGTTCAACGAGCAGGCAGGCCAGCGCCGAGCGGTGCAGCGGATACCACGGGAACTCTTCCACCGACAGCCGCACCGAAGCCTCCTCCTCGGCCAGGCGACCCTGCTCGCGCCGCAGGAGGAAGCGATGAAACCGGCGGAGGAGACGTTGTCGCGCGCCATCGTGAAGTCCGCCCCCCCGGCTCGGTCTCCTCCTCGATCAGCCGCGCGGCGGCCGAGAAGTCGCCTTCCATCAGCGCCATCGCCGCACGGGGCGCCACGCCGAGCCAGAAGTGGGTTGGCTGGCGGAGCTCGACGACCACCCGCCGAACGTCCTCGATGTCGCGATGGGCAGCGCTCATGTCGGCCAGCTCGGTGTGGCTCAGCCAGAGCATGAGGTGGGCATCCATGAGGCGCTCGCCATCGCCGGACGCCTGCGCGATCCCGACCATCTCGCGGGCGAGCTCCAACCGATCGGTCGGGTTCTCAGGCCACCACGTCGCCCAGTACCGACTCCCCAAGGCATAGCTGAGCGTCGACGGGTCGTCGAGCGACCGCCCCAGCTCCACGGCTTGCCGGCTGAGCGTGTCGGACTGCTCGCGCTGCTCGGGGGTGCTGCGCCAGGCGCAGGCAAGCCGCGTCAGCAGGCGGGCGCGGAGCCTCTCGTCGGCCCCTCCGAGATGGACCAGCGCGTCCTGGAGCAGCGGGATCAGCCTCGTCTCGCGCCCCGGGCGCACCCAGGGCAGCCGTCCACCGATGCCGAGCGCGGCCCGCGCGAGCTCCGGCGCCGCGCCGATGCGCTTGGCGATGTCGGCCGCCTCGAGCAGCGATGCGCGAGACCCGGCGAGGTCGCCGCCGCGCGCCTGCGCATCGCCCATTGCCAGCAGCGTCTCGAGCCGCCAACGCTGGTCCGCGGAACCGGCGCGTTCCATGGCGGCGAGTGCGATCCCGTACAGCCGCGCCGCCTCCTCGAAGGCCAGGGAGCGCGCCGCCTGGTCGCCGGCACGCCGGGCCTAGTCGACCGACTTCTCGCCCGACGCCTCGTCCTGCTCAGCCTCGTAGTAGTGGTAGGCGAGCTCCGCCAGATGGGCATCCGGTGACGCGCCGTGCAGGTGCTCCAGACCTTCAGCCACGCGCCGATGCAGGCGCATGCGGGCTCCGGGTGTCAGCTCGTCGTAGAGGGTCTCGCGCACCAGGTCGTGCGAGAACCGGAAGCGGCCGCCGGCACCGCCGACGCTGACCAGGAGGCCCTCGCGCACCGCCTCGTCGAGGGCGTCGACGAGGTCGGTCGAATCGACATCGGCGACGGTTCGCAGCAGCTCAAGCCCGAACTCGGGCCCGACCATCGCACCGATGGCGAGGGCGTGCCTGGTTCCCTCCGCCAGGCGGGCGAGGCGACGGCCAATGACCGCCCGGATGCCGGCTGGCACGGCGACGTGGGGCGATGGGGCAGCCGCCAGCTCGTCGAGCCGTCCCTCCGCCGACAGCAGGCGTACCGCCTCTCCCACGTAGAGCGGGTTCCCCTTCGTGCCACGCGCCACCGCGGTGACGACTCGGTCGTCGGGTGCGGCACCGACACTGGCGCCGATGAAGCGCCGCAGGGCGTCGCGCCCAAGCCCCTTCAGCACGAGGATCCGCGTGATCGGCTCGCGCGCCATCTCGGCGATCGCCGCGGTCAGTGGGTGCTCGGGCGTCAGCTCGACGTCGCGGTACGTGCCGAGCACCAGCAGCGGCATCTCGCCCAGTTGGCTGGCGAGAAACCGAAGGAAGCGGATGGAGGGCGTATCCGCCGCCTGGAGGTCGTCGATGATGATGAGGACTCGCCGATCGCTCGCCGCATTGCGCAGGAAGGTCGTGGCGGAGTCGAAGAGCTGGAAGCGCGCCGCGTCCGAATCGGTCCCCGAGGGTGGAGCCAGGTCCGCAAAGAGGTCGCGCAGCTCGGGCAGCATCTGGACGATGTCGCTCGCTCCGGCACCCATGTGACGCCGCACCACGTCGCGCTCGGTGTTCCGGACGTATGCGCGCAGCACCTGGACCCAGGGCCAGTACGGCGGCGCGCCTGCATCCTCCCATCCACGACCCCAGAGCACGAGGTGCTCTCGTTCGCGAGCACGCGACGCGAGCTCATCGGCAAGCCGGCTCTTTCCGATCCCCGGCTCTCCGCCCAGCAGGAAGAGTCGCCCTCGGCCCTGCTCAGCCTGGTCGAGTCCAGACAGCAGCTCGTCGATCTCGGCATCACGTCCGAGGAACGGGGCGCTGGTCTGCTGCTCGGTCAAGGTCCCCACCGCGCTCGATACGTTGCTCGCAGTTGCGGAACGAAGCATACGACCGCCGCGCCAGCCGCTTCGAGCGTGCGCAAGACGAGGCGCCGGCCGCGGTGGCCGGCGTCTCTGGGTGGGTTGTGTGGGTTGTGTGGGTTGTGTTCAGTCCTCGTCGGAAGCCAGGTACCGCACCGCCCAGCCGTCGAGGATCTCGTGGTCGTTTGGCTGTGCGACCAGCCGCGGGATCCAGCCGTCGACGGTCTCACTCGCGGCTGCGAAGCGCCTTGCCTCGTTCGCTGCGGTGATGGCCGGGAGCCAGCCATCGGTGGCCGCGCGCTCGTCCGTCGGCGCTGCGCCGGGCTGAAGCTGCTGGCTCAGCACAATGGCGCCGACGCCGATCGCGGCCACGAGCACCACCAAGCTGATGAACGCCAGGACGAACCGTCCGCTGCGAATCATCTTGCGTTCGGTGGACGCCAGGGCTGGCGCCGAGATGAACTCTTGGAACTGGGTCATTGCCGGTGCCTCCTTGTGTGGTGTGGTGCGCTTTCGTCCCTGTGCGGGGTGGCTTGCGCTCTACCAACAAGGCGTGACGGCGGGGTGAACAATCGTGAGCATTCGGCCGGCACGACGGTAAACGATCGTGCGAATCCTCGCTCGACGACCGCTGGGCGTCGCGCGCTGGGCAGAGCGTCGCGCGAGCGCGTAGCCCGTCCAGGGTTTGCACCGGGAGTCGCCAACTGACGAACTTCGGGCCCCTGCTTCGTGGTTTCTTGCATGGGTGTCGGATAGCCGGGAGGCAGAGACCGATATCGGTCCCTTCACCTCCAGTTGGCTACTCCGGATGCAAACCCGCCGAGAACCGGGAGAACAAGCCGGGAGCCTGGCTACCTCGAGGCTCGGGCGGCCGGATGTCCGTGCTTGCGGGGCGGAGTATTCTGGAGACGAGGCACGAGCTCCACGACCCGAGCAGGCCGCGCCCCGCGCCCCGAGCAGCGAAGGAGCACCAGGTCATGCAGGAACATCCCAACGCAGCCATGGTTCGGGAAGGCCTGGAGGCCTTCAACCGGGGCGACATGCAAGGGTTCGCCGATCTCGTCGCCGATGACGTGACCTGGCACCAGATCGGACAGTCGGAGCCGATCCGCGGTAAGCAGGCCATGGCCGCGGCCATGCCCGGTGCGGGCGCCGTCGACTGGGAGATCACCGCGGACGTTCACGACGTGATCGCCAACGACGACCACACGATCGCGCTGGTCGACGCCACTGGCCGCCGCGGCGGCCGGACGTTCCGGTATCGGACCGCCGAGATCATGCACATCCGCGACGGCAAGATCACCGAACGCTGGGCCTTCTCGGACGACACCGCCGCGATCACGGAGTTCTTCGCCGAACGAGTCGCGACGCCGTCCTAGGCGAGCTCAGTGGCCGATCGCCGCGCGAGCAGCCGGTGTCCGACGCGACTGGCCGTTGTGCATGAGGCCGGATAGTCCGTAGCCGGCCAGGCCGAGGAACAGCCACGCCGGCGGATGCGGCAGGGGCAGGCCGGCCGTCTCGGCCAGGATCACCGCACCGATGGCGACCGGGATCATCGCCAGGCTGAGCACCGGCGCCCAGGCGGGGAAGAGGCGGCGGCGCAGCGCCACGATCCCGAACACCACGATCCCGAGCAGGACGACCGGCAACATGGCGCTGGCGACTTCAGTAATCCACGGCTGGGCGGCATAGATCGCTTCGAGCTGCGCGTTGGCGGCGACAGGGGTGAGCGACGGGTCGAGCGAGACCTCGGCCAGGTTGTACGGCAGGGCTCCGAAGAGCGTTCCGATCCCGAGCGCACCGGCGGCGATCGAGCCCATGACGCCGAGCCGGTCGCGGAAACGGACGAGGTAACCAGCCATCCCGGCCACGAACGCCGCAACGGCGATCACCTTGAGCAGGTGGAAGGCGCCGTTGAGCGGGTAGGCGACCACGTGCGCGCTGTACGGCGCGGTGAGCACCTCCAGGGCGGTGGTCAGGGCGATGCCGAGCGCACCGCCGGCGATGAGGGCGAAGGTAAGCATGGGATCGGTCTCCGAGGTGAATGCTGAACGAGCCTCAGGCTGGCGGCCGGCATCCCGGCGTGGTATCCGACTGGCCGTACATTCGAGGTGAGGCCAGCCGGATTCACACCGACGGCGCTGCTGGGCACAATGCAGCCGATGCGCCCGCTGCTGATCATCGGTGCCGGCCTGGTGGTGGCCCTCTTCCTGTCGCCTGCGCTCGCCCCGGGGCTCGGCACCGACGCGCTCTTCAGTGCCGTCCTGCCGATCGGCTTCCTCGCCGCCGGCGCAGTGGCCGAAGTGCTGCGTCCTTCCCACCCGATCGGCGCTCGGCTCGTGCTGGTGGGCGTCCTCCATCTCGGCGCCGTCGTCGGCAGCCTCGTCGTGTATGCGGTCCGGGGAACGCCCGTTCCGGCGACCGGCATCGGCGGCGTCTCGGGCCTTGCCTTCGCCCTCGGGTTCGTGGTGCTGCTCGACCTGCTGGCCCGCTATCCCGACGGGCGGTACGCCTGGCGCTGGTCGCGCGTCATCGTGCGCGGTGCGCTGGTTGCCGCCGTCGTGTTCGTCGCGCTGAGCGTGCTCGCCAGCCCGACGATCCCGCAGATCCTCGAGCTCGAATCCATGCCGCCCAATCCTTCATTCGTGCCGGCCCTCGAGGAGGTGGCCGGCATCGGCGGCTCGATCGCACTCGCGCCGCTCCTGGGGCTCGCGCTCCTCGTCGGGCGCTACCCGTCGGCTCCGGAGACGGACCGCCGACAGATGCGCTGGCCGATCATGACGACGCTGCTCGTCGTCGCCGGCATTGCGGCCTCCGGCCTCCTCGAGGCGACCGTCGGCGCGACGATCCAGACCGGCCTGTTCGTCGCGCTCGGTGTGGCCCTCCCCGGCTCCCTCCTCGTCGGCCTGCTGCGCCACTCGGAGGAGGCCGACCGGCTGGCCGCCCTCCAGGCCTCGGGCGCCAGGATCGCCGAGGCCGAGGAGGCCGAGCGACGCCGCATCGAGCGGGATCTGCACGATGGCGCGCAGCAGCAGCTCATCGCCCTGCTCGCCCGCGTCGAGCTGGCGCGCGTCCAGCTGACCGACGAAGCCGCCAAGGCAGAGTTGGACGAGGTAGCCGAGGGCATCCGGCAGGTGCACCGCGATCTGCGCGAGCTGGCGCGCGGCATCCACCCGGCGATCCTGACCGACAGGGGCCTGCCCGAGGCCATTGCCTCCGCAGCGGCCCGCCTGCCGATGCGGATCGCCGTCGAGATCGCGCCGGCGGTGGCCACCGTGCGCCACGCGCCCGCCGTCGAGGGGGCCGCGTACCTGTTCGTCCTCGAGGCGCTTACGAACGTCGCGAAGCATGCGGGGGCCGAAGCGGCCCGCGTTCAGGTGGCGTCCGACGGCGAGACACTGGAGGTGACGGTGGAGGATGCGGGCGTCGGCTTCGACCCGGCCGATGAGCTGGATGGTTCGGGACTCACGAACATGCGGGATCGCCTGGCGGCGGTCGGGGGGCGTCTTCTGGTCGAGAGCCGCCGGGGTGGTGGGACCACCCTGCGTGGGCTGTTTCCTGCCGGTCGGACCGATGTCGCCTGATCCGCTGCGCGTCGTCCTGGCGGACGACAGCTACCTCGTGCGCGAAGGGACGCGCCGCCTGCTCGAGTCGGCAGGGGTGGAGATCGTCGCCGCGGTCGCGGACGGGGTAGCGCTCCTCGAGGCGGTCGAGGTGCACCGGCCGGACGCCGTCCTCGCCGATGTGCGCATGCCCCCCTCCCACGGCACCGAGGGGATCCAGGCGGCCCACGAGATCCGCGACCGGCACCCCGACATCGGCGTCGTCATCCTCTCGCAGCATGCCGACGAGGGCTACGTCATCGAGCTGCTGCGCGATGGTAGCGCCGGGTACGGCTACCTCCTCAAGGAGCGAGTCGGCGATCGGGACGAGCTCGTGCGCGCCCTGCGCGAAACGTCCGCAGGTGGATCGGTCGTGGATCCCGTGCTAGTCGAGGCCCTCGTCCGCCGCCGCATCGCCGCGTCGGAATCGCCGCTCCGCGACCTCACGCCGCGCGAGCTCGACGTGCTGCGCGAGATGGCCGAGGGCAAGTCGAACGCGGCAATCGCGGCTTCTCTCTCGCTCTCGGAGTCTTCGATCGAGAAGTACACGAACGTCATCTTCTCGAAGCTCGGCCTCGGGGAGGAGCCGGCGCTGCACCGGCGGGTCACTGCGGTCATCGCGTTCCTCCGCGAGCAGAGATTCTGAGATGACGACGCCTCGCGGCTCAGACCACCTCTTCGAGCCATGCCACGACAGGCTGTAACACCCATCGGTTCATCGGCGCCATTTCCGTCAGACTTTATCGGCCCGGAGGCTGACGACCTGGGTGACGGATTGCTTGCCCTTGAGCTCCAGCGTCCGGCGCTCGAGGTTCGGGTCGAGATCCGCGGCCGCGGCGGCATCCGCCGACACCAGGACCTCACCCGGTCCGGCGACCGACGCGAGTCGTGCGGTGATGTTCACAACGTCACCCAGAGCGGTCAGCTCGACATGGCTCCCCTCTCCCACAGCGCCGAACCAGGCGCGTCCCGCGTGGACGCCGGCGCCTATGGATACCCATGGCCCGTCTGGATCGGCGTGGCCGGTGGCGCGGAGCAGCGCCTGGGCAGTCTCGACCGCGCGAGCGACATAGCGCTCACCGGTGAGGAGCGGGAAGAAGAGCGCCACCAGCTCGTCGCCCACGAACTTGTCGACGTACCCGTCATGGTCAAAGACCACCTTCGAGGCCGTAGAGTAGAAGCGGTCGAGGAGCGCGTGGTAGTCGCCCGGAGACATCCTCTCCGCCAGCGACGTCGAGCCACGAATGTCGGCGAAGAGCATCGCGCCCTCGACCTCCGCGCCGCCATGGTGTTTCGTGAGGAAGGCGGTGCACGAGTTGCACCAGTTCGGGTTGGCCTCCGACTGGCGCTTGCCGATGAGCCGCATCACCGGCGCACCCAGCCCGCCGAAAGGAGCGGCGCACATCCGGCAGCGTGGCTCTGTCGGAATGCGCATGAAGACGTGCCGGCCGATGGTCTTCATCGTGTCGCCGCCCTCGGTGAGGTATCGGCGCCAGAACTCCTCGTTCCGCTCGTCCGGCGATCCGCTTGAGGTCACGTTCGACGTCTCATCGGACTCCTCGGTGATCCGGACGCATCATACGGCGCGCGGTCTACGCGTCGATCTCGTCTCGCAGGGCGCCGAGGACCTGCCAACCAGCACCGATTCTGCCAACGAGCGGCTCCGGCGCTGCCAGATGCCAACCACGGCCGGCTTGGGCAGGCCCCACGCGGCTCGACGACCGCTGCGTGAGGTCGCTCCACGCTCAACCGCGTGCCCTGAATGCCGTCCGTGGGCTTGCCATATCGCCTAAGCCGCTCCTGGTTGGCAGGTGGCGATCCGAGGATCGATGCCGATAGCGCTGCATCTCGGCGGAGACCGATGCGAAGCACGCACGCTGGATCTCGCGCACGGGCTGTCCGATCGCGAGCGCATCGCCCGCGAGCGACTCGGCATCGTGCCTTCCCTCCGTGCCCACCAGGACGGCTCGGTCACCGGCGGCCGAGGCAAGGCGGGCATCGGCGGTGAGGACGCATCGCACCGGCCGATTCGGCGAGCACGACGTACGCGGCGTCGTATGCGGTGTGCCCGCTGTGGCCGACCGCGTCGATCACGGCCAGCACGCCAGGCGCTCCCTCGGCGAAGGCGCAAACCTTGCAGGGAGCGGTGGTCACAGGCCACTTGCCGATGACCATCAAGAGGAGGAGTGTGATGCGGCGACGGTTCATCGGGCTGCTGGGAAGTGCGGCCCTGATCTTGGCAACCAGCAGCCCGGCGCTGGCGATCGTCTACGGCGAGATCGACTCAGACAACACCTACGCCAACACCGGCGCGTTGATCGCGCAGTTCGACGAGGGCAAGTTCGTCATCTGCAGCGGGACGCTGATCTCATCGACCGTCTTCCTCACGGCCGCGCACTGCGTGCGGGATGGGGCGACGATGTGGGTCAGCTTCGACCAGGCAATCGAGGAGCCGGTGACCGAAACGACGAACACCATTCACTCGGGCACCGCCCACGCGCATCCGAACTTCGCGTGCTGCGGCGCGAACGACACGTTCGATATTGCGGTGGTCGTCCTGAATGCTCCGGTCGGCATCGAGCCGGCGGACCTGCCCGAGCTGGACGCGCTCGGCCAGATGAGCAACCAGGAGCTGAGGTCGGCTGAGTTCGTGGCGGCCGGCTACGGGACCGTACGCGAGACGAAGAAGGGCGCGTTCCAGCCGCTCTTCTGGGATCCGCAGCGCCGGTTCGCCGAGCAGAGCGTCTACTCGCTGACCAAGGCCTGGCTGACCTTGTCGATGAACCAGGCCACCGGGGACGGCGGCACGTGCTATGGCGACTCGGGAGGCCCGCACTTCCTTGGGGACACCGTCATGTCGATCACGGTCACCGGCGACGTCTGGTGCAAAGCGACCGACAAGACGTACCGCGTCGATACGCCCGTCGCGCGCGACTTCCTCGCCGATTTCGTGACGCTGCCGTAGAGATGGAGCTTGCTCGCGAGGCATCGGTCCTCTCGACGGATGTACCACTATCGCAGCGACGCAGATGGGCGCACACTGTCGAGCGTGCCCGCCTAGAAAGGTAAAGGAGCAGGGTGATGATCCGCTCACGTCCAGTCCTGAGGCTCGGCACAGCGCTCGCGATCGCGATCGCGACCACCATCATGGCCGCCGGGGTTGTGCTCGCCCACCCGGAGTCGGAGGGCGACCACCCGAGCGGCTGCATCGTCACCGTCGAGCCAGGCTCGGTGGCGGTGGGTGGCCAGTTCACGGTTGCCGGCAACTTCGGGGG
Source organism: Candidatus Limnocylindria bacterium (assembly GCA_050692055.1). Classification (GTDB taxonomy): domain Bacteria; phylum Chloroflexota; class Limnocylindria; order QHBO01; family QHBO01; genus JBOGTC01. Next base: position 30,592 of record JBOGTC010000115.1, read on the forward strand.
CGCATCGATCTTCCTGGTCGAGGGGGCCGATGCATCGCCGGCCGAGGATGCCGCGCCTGACGCGACCACGCCGGAAGGCGACTCGTTCAGCGTAACGTTCATCTCGGAGGCTGACGACGTCGGCGAGTGGACCGTCGTCGGCTTGCTTCCGGAGAGCGAGTGCGGCGACTCGGATGGCCTGACGGTGACAGCCGCCACTCCCGACACGGCGATGGCTCAGCCGTCGGCCGTCGTCGTCATCGGGTGGCTGGCCCTCATCCTCGGCGTGGCGCTGGGCTCGCGGCGGCTGGCAAGCTTCCGACGTTGAGATCGCGGGGTCCTGGTCAAGCGCCGTCGACTCCTCGGACGGCGCGCAGGTACGCATCGGCGACGAAGGATCGGCGCGTGATCGGTGCCGTCCTGCTGGTCGGTCAGCGCGTGACCGGCGTGTGGGTTGACGGCTGATCGGCGGCGGCGTGGACAGGCAGACTTCGACGCGTAGCGGTCCTGCTACGGGCCCTGGTCGAGCTCGTCTCGCAGTGCACCGAGCTCCTCGAGCGCCAGCAGATCCTTTGGCCGGCCCGCAGCCCGTTTCATCCGGATGAGGTCGTCGATGTGGGCGACCAGCACCGCATGGCCAAACAGCTGGAACTGCTCGGCGGTGCGTGCCAGGTCCTCGTAGCCTGATGTGCCGGCCGGCGTCGCCATGATGTCGATCCAGCCCAGATCGGTCGTCAGGGTGAACGCGTCGCCGTTGGCCAGGGCCTTGGCATCGAGCCTGAATGGCAGTCCCGGGTCTGCCCCTCGGAACTCGGCGCGCATCTCGCGCAGCGCATTGGCCAGGCGAGTGAGGTTCTCGCGCTCGCGCGCGTAGCAGATGTCGATGCCCTGCGTCACCAGCGGCGCGCCATGAGTCACCGCAGCCAGGCCGCCGATCAGGACGTATCGCACCTCATGACGACCCAGCAGGCGAATGACCGCCTCGGGCTGGAAGTCAGCGTTGCGATCCAACTCGCGCGGCCCTCAGGAATGCAGCCAGGTTGCGACCGGCACGACCGGCGGCCACGACGCGATCCTCCGGGCTTCGGGTGAGCGACGCCCGGATGAGCGTCCGGTCGACTCCCTCACCGAGCCTGGGCGACAGCTCAAGCGTGGCGCCGGCCCCGGCCAGGAGCCGCTCGAGGGTGTCCAGGCGCGGAGAGATCATCCCGCGCTCGATACGGGCGATGGCGGGTTGCGGCACGCCGGTCTTACGGGCAAGGGCTCGCTGGCTGAACCCTGCCTGTCGGCGGGCATATCGAAGCGCACGTGCTGCCTTCATCACCGCTCATGATAACAGAGTCGTTATCAGGCCCTGGTCTCCTCGACCAGACCAGGTCTTGCGGGATCACCGCGGCGGCGCGGATGACGCAGGAAGGGGCTGTCGGGTGCTCGCGCCTGCGGGCCGAGCTCGGCGACGCGATGCCCCTCCGGATAGCTGCGATGACGCATCTCGGTCCGCAGTCGTGGTCGCCGCCGGGGTGGTGCGTGGCCGGCGATCCAACCTCGCGCCCTGAGGGCCCACGCGACGAGGCCGCGCAGGCCGGGCGGTGGATCGGGGAATCCGAAGGCGCGCAGCAGGGGCTCGTCCATCACCGCATGGATGAATGGCCGGCCGATGCGGCGCAGTGGACGCGGCAGGAACCAGGAGAGGAACATCTCGCGCGTCGCCTCCCCGGTGCGCCGATTCGTATCGGAGTAGGTGAAATTCCGCCGTTCGTAGTCGGCGTTGAAGGCCTCGAAGCTCCAATAGTCGGTCGGGAGGTCGCGGATGTGCATGCGCCGCCCAACCTCGCGCCAGTAGTAGAAGCCGGCCAGCTTCTCCTTCTCGGTCAGGGGCCGCCAGCCGAACCGCGCATTCCAGCGCACCGGCTCGTAGACGAAGGTCGACAGGACGTAGAGGAAGTCGACGTTCGAGATCGCGTAGTAGCCGTGCAGGCGGTTGATCCGCCGCATCGCCGCCTTGCCATTTGGGCTGTCGTACCCGTGCTCGAGCAGCTCGCTCAGCAGGAGGTCGGTATCGTCGTAGCGCTTCTGCGGCCGCTGGCGGAACTCACCGGTGCTATCGAGCACGGCGGAGACGCTCGGCGAGCAGAACGTTCGGAAGAGGGCGAACTCGAGCGCGCGGGCCGTGTCGAACGGAAACTCCACGCAACTGCTCAGGAAGGTGATCCGAAGATGGTCTCGTTCGGGGTCCAGATGCTCGATCTCGGTGAGCACGCCGCTCGACATGTGGCCAGCATGCGCACTTTCGACCTCGCCGTCCAGAGCCCGCCAAACGGCCCGGGGTTGGGGAGAAAGTCCGCGGGGGAGGCTCCGCGGGGGCGGCCCTCCGCGGAGAACCTCCGCGCCCGCGACGACCCAGGGCGATTGCATGGGATGGAGGTAACGGTGAAGAAGAGCCGCCGCGGGGGCCCATCTTCCCCGCTGGTTGCACCGGGTGAAGCAGACAGTGAAGCAGGCAGCGGAATCGGCCTCTTCTTCCCCTATACCTCCATGTGGTGCAACGATCGCCACGCGCCGCCGCAACGCGCCGCCGCCACGCGCCTCGCCCGCCCTTAACTTGGCGCGGCTTTCAAGTCCACCCACTGTTGACATCGGGAATACGATTCAGTTGACACGCGGTGCCCGGCGTGCCTCGTAACCTTGAACGAGGCCCGAACGCGAATGTTGTGCGCCGGCCCAGGCGAACGCGCATGAAGTGGCTCATCCGACTGCTGCGCGGCATCCTGCTGGGTGCAGCAGAATTCCTGTTCGCGATCATCAAGATTCTTGCTCTGGTGATCGCGCTGCTCCTCACACTCCTCGCTTGGCTCTGGATGCTCATTCTGGCCATGCTTCGCGGCAAGAACCTGTTCCCGGAAGAGAAGGACGAGACCTGCGGTCAGCTGCCGGAGGCCATCGTCCGGCGCCCGGACCCGGCGATCTACAGCCAGCGGCTGCTGATGTCACAGGGCCTGCCCGTCACCTGGAACAACCCCGATATCTGGATCGCGCCTGCGGCAAACCCGGCAGCGATAGAACCGGATTCCTACCATCTGCAGGACGACACCGATTACGTCGTTACCGTCCGCGCGCACAACGCGGGCACGGATCCGGCGATTGGCGTTCGAGTCCGCCTCAGATATCGTCCGTGGAGCTTCAATTCACCGGACGAGCTACCCGTCGAGATCGACGCGGCGGGCAACGAGGTCGTCCGCTTCGTGAACATCCCGCCCCTGGGATCGGCCCTGGCGACGTTCGCCTGGCACACGCCGGCGGTACCGCCCGGCAGCGAGTCCAGGCACTTCTGCCTCCAGGCATCGCTCTACCACCCGATGGACACCAACACGGCGAACAACATGGGGCAGGAGAACACGAACGTCTGGCAGAGCCCGAATCCTGGACTGCCGGGTCCCGGTGACACACTCCAGGTTGACGTACCGCTGCACAACTTCAGTCGGCGCCAGCGTCGGTTCGTCTTCAGAGCGGATACGTACGCGATCGACGCCGATGATCGCGTGGAGCTTCGCCTCAAGACGACGCTCGGCCACGCAAAGCGGTCACCGGCCGAGTGGGCCGCCAGCCTCGTCCCCACCCTCCACCTGGGACGGCAGATTGGCGCGCCCTGGACGAGGCCACGCCAGCATGAAACGCCACTGAGGCGCTCGTTGGATCGGCCCGTCTCGCCGACAAGCCGTCCGCGGTTCGTGGCGGCCAAGAATCGCTTCACGGGGTTCGAGCAGCTTCACGCCAGGATCCTTCAGGGAGACTACTCCCTGCCCGCCGGCATGGAGATCGCCGCCGATGGTGCGCCGCTGGACGAAGGGGCCGAGATCGGCCCGGGGGCGGATGGGGTGGTGCCTTTCACCGTGACCGTGCCGGCCGGGGCACAGCCCGGCGACCGATACCCGGTCAACCTCATCGCCATGACCGAGAACGGCGTGCTTGCCGGCGGCGTGACCGTGTTCGTACAGGTGCGGGAGAACTGAAGTGCCACGGCACATCGAGACATTCACCAAATGCGCCGCGCCTGGTGTGGCTCGCCCGCACCAGGAGCTCGGGGGCCTGGCCGGCTTCATCATCAGCGCCTGGTACTTCAGCGGCGTGCTCACGGTGATCGGTGGTCTCGCCTTCATCGTCGGGCTCATCGTTGCGGCGGGGCCGATGGGCGCGTGCGTCGTCGGGGCCTTGATCCTGATCGCGTTGTCGGAGATCAAGCACTGGTACTACAACGAGCGGTTGCTCTGCATTCGGGACGACGAGTGCGCCGTTGGGACCGTGATCTCGGAGCCTACTGCCGCCTTCGACGGTGACCGCAAGCTGAACCTGATGCTCGCGCCGTTTACGCAGCTCGAGAGCCGGTTGCTGGCCATGGCCCACATCGACCGCAACCGCGGCATGTTGGCGAACGCGGCGAACTTCACGGATGGCTTTCACCCGGGAGGCCCGCCAACGGTGCCGACTGCGATGCAGATGAGCGGCGACCCGACAACGTTGACGGACTATCTCGGTGCCCTTGCCGGAACCGATCCGGAGGACAGTGGCGACGACTCCAACATGTACAACCAGTCCACCATCGGTCTGGTCGACACACTGATGCTGCCCTCGAACGTGGGCATTGACGGACAGCCGAAAGCCTTCCAGGCCCGTTTCTACCGGAAGGACTCCGCCGAGATCACCGACGGTCCCACCTTCGATGAGATACCGCAGGACTTCGATGACACAGTCGCCTGGCAGAACCCTGACCAGATGAGCACGCTGCCATTGAATCCGCAGTTCCGGTTCGACAGCGCCGTCACCGTTCCGTATCTCCACTGCGAGATCGAGGGGAATTACATCGCCATTCTCATGGATGACTTCATCGTCGCAGTGAGTGCGTTCCTGGTGGTGTGCCTGATCCCGGGCCTCGGCCCACTGGTCGGACTCGCCGTCGGACTTCTGGCCTGGCTGATCAAGAAGTTCATCGACTGGGTCTCAGGCAACGACGGCGACGCCGCTGAGCCCGATATCGACTGGGATGACCCCGGATTCACAGGCTATCCCGGCGTCACCGAAACCACCGGCGACGTCGTGGTTGCCCACGGTGAGTGGATCATGGACACAGAGCACCACGAGTACTTCGAGATCCATCCGGTTCGTGCGTACTACATCGTTGCGCGCAACGCTCTGGGCGAGGATGCACCGGTCCTCCTTGACGGCAACGAGGACCAAGCCGTGGTCGGGGACAACTTCGATCCCACGCAACTGACCGCCGATGTCGTGGATGAGATCTGCGCCATCGTCACCCGCGCGGAAGCCGAGGACTCGGATGACGTGGTGGTCGTAGAAAGCCGTCGGGCACTGTCGTTTGGCATGGATACCAAGTACGGCGGGGGCGGCCACGCCGTTAGATGAAGTCGAAGCGTCAGGAGGAAGCATGTTCAGCACGATCGCCCAATTACCGGCCAGGGAGATCCTCCTCCTGGAGGCCCCCGCCTTCGGCGTGGCCCTTCTGATCGCAGAGACGGCCTTCAAGTTCCGAAGTTTCTCCCTCGAGCTGATAGCGTTCCTAATCACTTGGCTCATCCTCGGCCTGGCAGCTCGGCAGGTGGCGCGCCTCGTCGGCTTTACGCACGGCTAACCGCTCCCGCCGCGTTCGTCTACTCGGGCGCACAGAATCAAGGAGGAGGAGGCGCGTCGTGGCAGAAACGCGAATCCCGACGAGGGATCTGATCGTCATGGCTGGATCCGTATTAGTTGGAGGAGTGGTCGCCGGAGCAGTTGCAGCGCTCATCGCACGCCAGCCGGTCAAGCCATTCAGCGACTGCGAGACCAAATGCCTCCAGGATTTTCCTGACGATACCGAGAAAAGACTGAACTGCATGCTGAAGTGCGTCGCCGATGGGAATCTCGCGGTTCAGCGGGTACTTGCTGTCCAGTGATTCGTCCGGCGGCCTCAGCCGTGGGCGTCGCGCGGGGGTAACTGCTGCACCGCCCAGCTGTTGCCGTCGGGATCGCTGAAGTAGATGAACGAGCCCCAGGGATGCGTGTCGATCTCGCTGGCCTCGACTCCCCGCCGGACAAGCTCGCGTCGGACGGCTTCGACGTCTTCGACGACCACCTGCAGACCCTCCTGCGACCCGGGCGCCATGTCCGTGATCCCCTGCCCCATCACGATTGAGCAGGCGGACCCCGGCGGCGTGAGCTGCACGAACCGCAGCTCATCGGTGACCTTGTAGTCGTGGTCCGCATGGAAGCCGACCTGGTCGACGTAGAACCCCTTGGCGCGGTCGACATCGGTCACGGGAACGGCAACGAGCTCTAGCTTCATGTCCAAGAACGCGTACCTCCTGGGTCCCGATGGTGGCAGCGATTCCTGACTGGACCTGTCCGGATTAGCGTCGGCGTCACAGCAGTTGCAGGTAGTGCTTCACCGCCGCAACGCTCGCCACGCGAGCCCGCGGATGAGTGCTGGTTGGTAGCATCGCGACGTGGATGCCAGCTTGCCCGATGCCGCGTACGACCGATACGGCAGGGCCTACCAGCGGTGGATGGCACCGATCGTCGCTCCGTCAGCCATGCGCCTGCTTGATCGGCTCGACGGCCGGATGCGCCCCGATGCAGCGGCCGAGGTGCTCGACATCGGCACGGGCACGGGCACGCTGGCATTGGCCGCGCTCGAGCGCTGGCCAGGGGCGGTGGTGACCGGCATCGATCCGTCGCAGCTCATGCTGCAGCTAGCGGCCGAGGCGGCTCGCACCCGTGGGACCGGCGTGGCGGAGCGCCTGCGGCTCGCGACGGGCGGCGCGGAGGATCTGCCGGTCGCGGATGCAACGGCCGACGTCGTCCTCTCGTCGTTCGTGATCCAGCTGGTTCCAAGCCGCGCTGCGGCGCTGCGCGAGCTGTTGCGCGTCCTGCGTCCTGGCGGTACGGCCGCGGTCCTGACCTGGCAGCAGGACGATGAGCCGTTCGAGCCGGAGGACCTGGTTCAGTCGGCGCTCGACGAGCTCGAGATCGATGTGCCACCGGATGGCGGTGACGCGCGACCGTACACGTCGCCTGCGTCGGCCGCGGCCGAGTTCCGGCGCATCGGGTTCCGCGACGTTCAGGCCTCGCTTGAATGGCTCGAACACCAGTTCACGCCGGCGTCGTATCTCGACGTGGTCGAGCACTGGACGCACGACGACCTCCTCGCCGGCCTCGATGCGCCCATCCGCGCAGAGGTTCGATCACGCGTCCTGGATAAGCTCGAGCGGCTCGAGCCGGATGCGCTCTGGTGGCGGCGGCCGTTGGTCAGCGTGGTCGCGCGCCGGCCGCGCTGAGCGGCCGCGCCGCGCATCTGTGCCATCCGCGCACCGCGCACAGGTTTTGCACCGCGCGCCGTGCGCCGTGCAGGTTTTGCACCGGGAGTCGCCAACTGGCGAACTTCGGGCCCCTGATTCGTGGTTCTTTGCACCCGGTGTCGCAAAGCCGGGAGGCTGAGACCGATATCGGCTCGTTCTTCTCCAGTTGCCTACTCCAGATGCAAACCCACCGAGGTGCAACCACCGAGATGACCCAGGCCGATTGCATGAGATGGAGGTAACGACGAAGAAGAGCGCTTCCAAAGGCTCATCTTCCCCGCGGGTTGCATGGGGTGAAACAGACAGTGAAGCAGGCGGCAGAATCGGCCTCTTCTTCACCGATACCTCCACGTGGTGCAACGCGCCCGCTCGCCCGCGTGCAAACGCGCCAGTGGCG
>JBOGTC010000116.1:0-2808 GCA_050692055.1 Candidatus Limnocylindria bacterium
CATCGGCCTGTGGTCGCGCATGCGCGACTTCGAACGACCGATGCTGACCCAGGCTCTCGAAGAGCGACGTGCCATCCAGGCCACGATGATGCGCGCCACCATCCACACCGTCTCGGCCGCCGACTACTGGCCGATGATGGCCGGCGTGCGGCGCATCAACCGCGAGTGGTACACGAGGGTGCAGCGCGATGTCGCCGAGGCTGACATGGAGGCGGTCGCCGATGCGGTGCGCGAGGAGCTGTCAGACGGTCCGCTCCGGATGGCGGCGTTGACCGAGCGCCTCGTGGCTCGGGGGCTCCCGCCGCGCTCCGCCAATTGGGCCGGGCTGTGGGTCGACATGGTGCGGGTCCCGCCGTCGGGCACGTGGGAGCGGCGTCGTGCCGACATCTACGGCCTGGCCGATCAGTGGCTGCCCCGCGTCGAGGTCGCCGAGAACGAAGGAATCCAGCTGCTCATCCGGCGCTACCTCGGCGCCTTCGGGCCGGCGCCGCTGAAGGACGTGGCGGGCTGGATGGGCCTCAACGTGAGCCAGATGCGCCACATTGCCGACGGCATGGAGCTCCGTGAGCTGCGCGACGAGCAAGGGAAGCCGATCTTCGACCTGCCGGACGCGCCGCTGCCCGATCCCGACACGCCGGCAGCGGTCCGGTTCCTGGCGGTCTGGGATGCGATGCTCCTTGTCCACGCACGTCGCACCCAGATTCTGCCGGAGGCGTATCGGCCCCTCATCTTCAACACGAAGACGCCGCATTCGTTCAACACCTTCCTCCTCAACGGCCAGGTGGCGGGCACCTGGCGGTTCGAGGAAGGCAGGATCGAGCTCTCGCCGCTCCGCAACCTGACGGCGACGGAGCGGCGTGACCTGGACGAGGAGGCGGATCGGCTGGCGGCCTTCCATGCCGACTGACCGGGCACATCCGCTAGCATCGGCTTCATGAACAGATCCGATGTCCAGGGCTGGCTCGACCGATACATCGACGCCTGGCGGGCAAACGAGCCCGAACCGATCAGGGCGCTCTTCACCGATGACGTTGTCTATCGCTACCGGCCGTACGAGAGCTATGCGGCGGCGAACGGAATCGGCGAGGTGATCGAGGCCTGGCTCGACGACACGCGCGACGAGCCGGACTCCTGGGAGGCGCGCTACGAGCCGTACGCCGTCGACGGCGACCGCGCCGTGGCCGTTGGCTTCAGCCGCTATTTCGCCACCACCGACGAGCCTGAGCAGACGTACCACAACGCCTACCTCCTGCGCTTCGCGCCGGACGGGCGCTGCGCGGATTTCACCGAGTACTACATGCTCGAAGAGCGGAGCGCTCCCAACTCTGAGTAATATCGCTCACATCACTGAGTAAATACGCTCAATGGAGTGAGTATGAGCCGGAAGCCGACGATCTATCGGCGACCGATCTACGAGGAGATCCTCGAGCGCGCTCACGAGCCGCGCCAGTTCATCCAGGTCCTGGCCGGCCCGCGCCAGGTGGGCAAGACGACCGTCGCGCGCCAGGTGATGGACGCCATCGGCATCCCCGGGCACTTCGCTTCCGCGGACGCGCCCGATCCGGAGGACATCGGCTGGATCTACACGCAATGGGCCATCGGCCGGCAGGCGGCGAAGAACGGCGGACGCGCCGGCGGCATCCTCGTCCTTGATGAGGTCCAGAAGGTCCGCGACTGGTCCGACGTCGTGAAGCAGCTGTGGGACGAGGACACCGCATCCGGCACCCCGCTGCGGGTGATGCTGCTCGGATCGGCGCCGCTGCTGGTGCGCCAGGGCCTGTCTGAAAGCCTGGCCGGCCGATTCGAGATCGTGCGCGTCACGCATTGGGCCTTCGCCGAGATGCGCGACGCGTTTGGCTGGGACCTCGACACCTACCTCTTCCACGGCGGCTATCCCGGCGCCGCCGGTCTCATCAAGGGCAATGACCGATGGGGGGAGTACATCCTCGACTCGATCATCGAGACCAACCTGTCACGGGACATCCTGCTGCTCAACCGGGTCGAGAAGCCCGCGCTCCTGCGGCAGCTCTTCCGCCTGGCCTGCGCGTACTCCGGGCAGGTGCTCAGCTACACGAAGATGCTCGGCACGCTGACCGATGCGGGCAATACCGTCACCCTCGCCCATTACCTCGAGCTGCTGGGCGGAGCCGGAATGGTGACGGGCATCGGTAAGTACTCGGGCTCCGCAGTTCGACGGCGCGCGTCGAGCCCAAAGCTGCTGGCGCTGAACACCGCGCTCATGACGGCAACGGCGCGCACGACGTTCGCCCGGGCGAAGGCCGATCACGAAGCCTGGTCGCGCCTGGTGGAGACGGCGGTCGGCGCGCACCTGTGGGCGCACGCCGATCCCGACGAGCTGGGGTACTGGCGGGAGGGCAACAACGAGGTCGACTGGGTGGTCCGGCCCGGCAAGCTGATGCGCGGTCGCGACACGCCGACGGCGATCGAGGTCAAGACCGGCCACGCGCGGGGCACGCCGGGGGCGGTGGCCTTCACCCACACCCACCGTGGCGCGAGGTCGCTGATCGTGGGCGCGGGCGGCATCGGCGTCGAGCAGTTTCTCTCCACGCATCCGCGCGAGTGGCTCGATTGACCGGCAGTGGCAGACTGTCACCCCACATGACCCGGGCACGAAACCTCCTGGCGCTCGCCTGGCTCGCCGGCTTCACGCTGATCGACTCCAGCATCGTGAGCCTGGCGTTGCCGGACATCGCCGCCGACTTCGATCGCGGCGTCGGAGAGCTGGCCTGGGTCTCGACCGGCTACCTCCTCGCGCTGGCGGCAACCCTCCTCACCGCCGGACGGCTG
>JBOGTC010000117.1:0-13003 GCA_050692055.1 Candidatus Limnocylindria bacterium
TGCTCCACCTGCTCCTCGAGGGCGCGCAGCTCGGCTCGCGTGGCTGCGACGCGCTGGCGCAGATCGTCTCGTCGCTGGCGCGCCGCGTCCGCTCGCGCCTGGGCCGCGTCGCGGCGCGCGGCATGGGCCTCGAGCTCGATGCCCGTCCCCTCGGCAGCCTCGACGGCGCTCCCAAGGGCGCCCCGCGCCGCGTCGAGCACGGCTTCCGCCGCGCGGACCGACGCCCGTGCACGCCCCAGCTCCTCGCGCAGCTCCGCGCGGCGCACTTCGCCTCGGGCGCGTGCCTCGGCATGGCGCGACGCGTCAGCGATCCGCGCGCTTTCCCGCGCCCGCCGCTCGGCCAGCGCCTCCTCGGCGGCCAGCATCTCGGCGTCCGCGGCTGCCAGCGTGGCGACCGAGGCGCGCCACGCTTCCTCCGCCTCCTCCGCCTCCGCCAGCGTGGCATCGGTCACACCGGCGTCCAGCGCCGCAAGCCGCGTCCTGGTCTCGATCAGCTCCGTCTCTCCGCGGCGAACCGTCGCCTCGAGCTCGGAGCGTCGTCCTTCGAGCGTTTCGAGGCGGCTCTCGGCGCGGATCAGCCGCTCGCGCGTGGCCTCGCGCGTCTCGGCGCGGCCGCGGGCCTCGGCCTCGGCCTCCCAGTACCGTTCCTCGGCCGCGGCGACCGCCGCTCGCCCCTGCTCCTGCTCGGCGCGAAATGCCGCCAACGCCGCCTCGTCCGCCGCCGCCGTGCGTCGAGCATCTCCGAGCGCGGAGCGGGCGGATCCGGCGCGCCGTCGGTGCGACTCGGCGACCAACGCCCGAGCGCGATCGCCGAGCTGATCGTGCTGCTGCTGATGCTCCGCCTGCAGGGCGAGGCGGCGCACCTGCGGCCGGAGCTCTCCCACGAGGTCGGCGACGCGCGTCAGGTTGTCGCGCGCCTTCGCCAGCCGGGCCGCCGCCTCGTTCTTGCGCACCTGGAGGTTCTTGACGCCGGCCGCCTCCTCGAACAGCTGGCGCCGTTCCTCGGGGCGCAGTGAGAGCGCCGCGTCCACGGTGCCCTGGCCCACCACCACGAGCTCGTTTGCGCCGAGCCGCCCCTCCCCAAGCAGCTCCACGACGTCGCGCAGGCGGGCGCGGGCGCCGTTGATGAGGTACTCGCTCTCCCCGGACCGATACGCACGCCGGCCGACGCTCACCTCTGCGAACTCGATCGGCAGCCAGCCGTCGGCATTGTCGAGGGTCAGGATCGCCTCCGCCATGCCCTGCGCCTTGCGCGCGTCCGAGCCGGCGAAGATGACATCATCGGCGCGGCGCGTCCGGAGCGAACGATTCGACTGCTCGCCCAGGACCCAGCGCACCGCATCGGCCATGTTGCTCTTGCCCGAGCCGTTGGGACCGATGACGGCGTTGACGCCGGGGTCGAAAACGAAGCGTGTCGGATCCGCGAACGACTTGAAGCCGTGGAGGCGCAGCTCCTTGAGCCGGCTCACGGGGCGCTGGCAGTCGGCTCCGCGGCCGACGCCCCGGAACTGTCGAATACGGCGAGCGCGGCCGCCGCGGCCTGCTCCTCGGCACGCTGGCGACTGGAGCCGGCGCCCTCGGCGACGGAGCTGCCGTCGAGCACCACGCTCACGCGGAAGCGCTGGTCATGCGGCGGGCCGCTCCGGTCGACGAGCTGGTAGACGGGCTTGGTGCCATGGTGGCGCTGCGTCCACTCCTGAAGGCGGCTCTTCGCCGACTTGTGGGGCGCCTCCGACTCGGCCAGCTCGTCAAGCCGCTCGCTGAAGATCCGCTCGAGCACCTCCCGGGTGCGCTGCGGGCCCTCGGTCAGCGACAGGACGCCGGCCAGCGCCTCGAGGCAGGCGGCCAGGAGCGAGGGCCGGGTGGAGCCACCCGCGTCCGCCTCGCCGCGGCCGAGCAGGAGGTATCGGTCCAGCCCGAGGTCGAGCGCGAGGTCGGCGAGCGCGTCGCGGTTGACGACGGCGGCCCGGCGCGCGGTCAGGAAGCCCTCGTCCTCGTCGGGGTAGCGATCGAACAGGAGGCGGCTGACGACGATGCCGATGACGGCGTCTCCGTAGAACTCGAGCCGCTCGTTGTGGCCGCGTGCGAGGGTGGGATTCTCGTTGAAGTAGGAGCTGTGAACGAACGCCTGGCGGACTGCCTCCGGATCACGCAGGGCGATGCCCAAGCGCTCGCCCAGCGCCTCGATCGAAGGTGCGTCCATGCGCGGGAAGCGTTACTGCTGGTGCTCCTCGATGTAGTCGACGGCATCCGAGACCTTCTGGATCTTCTCGGCATCCTCGTCCGAGATCTCCATGCCGAACTCCTCCTCGAGGCTCATGATGAGCTCGACCAGGTCGAGCGAGTCCGCGTTGAGGTCCTCGACGAACGAGGCCTGGGGCGAGACCTCCTCTTCGTCGACGCCCAGCTGCTCGACGATGATCTTCTTGAGTCGTTCGAACGTGGTCGTACCTTCGGTCACCGTCCGGCTCCTCCACCCGATGATCTGGAAACGCTTCCCAACACGCCGTTCACGAGGCGACGGGCTGCGTCGCCGGCGTAGATCCGGGCGAGCGAGACGGCATCGCGAATCGTCTCCCCGCTCGGGGTCGCGGCGGAGTATAGCACCTCGTACAGCGCGCTCCGCAGGATCGAGCGCTCCACTCGACCGAGCTCGGCGACCGGGATTGCGGGGGCTGTATCGGCGATCCGCGCGTCGAGCTGAGGACGGTGCTCCCCCACCCCGGCGACGATCTGCGCGGCGTGCTCCCGAACCGGCTCCGGGACATCACGCTGGGTGGCCAGACGCGCTAGGGCCTCATTCGCGCTGCCGGGCCGAAACTCCTCCTCGAAGAGCGCCAGCAGGGCCAGACGCCGAGCCATCAGCCCGGCGCTGGAGCGGGCGGCCTTGCCCGAGGAGCGGATCGCCATCAGCCTCAGCCGCGCTCGCGCCCGAGGCGCGCCGCCAGCCGCGCCTTCAGTGCCGCTCGCTGTCCGAGTGCCGGATGGCGGCGGCTCCAGTCGGCGATCAGGTCCGGTACCCGTGCCTCGGCTGCCTCGGATGCGACCCGGATCGCGTGCTCCATCATCCGCGCCCTGGCCCGCCCGTGGGTCACGATGCTCACGCCACGGACGCCGAGCAGCGGCGCGCCCCCGTATCGCTCGTAGTCGAACCTGGACCTGAGCCGATCAAAGCCCGGCTTGAGCGCCAGGAGCGCCAGCGGAGCGATCGGCCCCTGCTGGAGGTCCTCTCGAAGGGCTCGGAAGATGAAGCTGGTGATTCCCTCGAAGAACTTGATCACGACATTGCCGACGAAGCCATCGCAGACCACCACGTCAGCTCGGTGGGCGATCATGTCGTGCGCCTCCACATTGCCCACGAAATGCAGGTCAGCGGCGCTGAGCTTCGCATGAGCGGCCCGCGCCAGCGTGTCCCCCTTCTCCTCCTCTTCGCCGATGTTCAGCAGGCCGATCCGCGGGCTGCTCACGTGCAGCACGTGCTCGGCGAAGATCGCGCCCATGGCCGCGAACTGCACCAGGTTGGCGGCGTCGCTGTCGACGTTTGCACCCACGTCCAGCAGCATGATCGGGCCGGTGGCGGTCACGAGGTGGGCCGGCAGCGCCGGGCGGTCGATGCCCTCGATGCGGCCAAGGCGAAAGACCGCGGCCGCCATGGTGGCGCCGGTCGATCCGGCGCTCACCACGGCATCCGCGTCGCCGTCGCGCACGAGGTTGGTGGCGACCACGATCGAGGAGCGCCGCTTCGAGCGCATGGCGGTCGCCGGGTGCTCGCCCATGCCCACCACCTCGGGCGCGTCGACGAGGCGCAGCGTCGCAGGGTGGCCCTTGCCGTATGCCGCGATCTCGCGCTCGAGGCGCGGAACATCGCCGACGAGGATCACCTCGTCGGCGTGGGCGGCGGCGTAGTCGATCGCGCCGCGGACGACTTCGCGGGGGGCGTGATCGCCACCCATCGCGTCGACCGCGATGCGCATGGCGTTAGCGCTGGCCCTCAGCCGGGGTGACGGGCTCGACCGACACCGCCTCGCGACCCGCGTAGTAGCCGCAGGTGGGGCAGGCGTGGTGCGCGCGCTTCAGCTCGTGGCAGTGATCGCACTCGACCAGTGGCGGCGCGCTGATCGCCAGGTGCGCGCGCCGCTCACCCTGGCGCGCCTTCGATACCTTTCGCTTTGGAACGCCCAACGCGTGACTCCTTGACCGATGCGTGGAACGGGACGTCGCAGTATAGCCGGACCCCTGCCACGCTGGCGAACACCCTTCTCGATGGCTCAGTCGTGGGCCGTCAGCCCTCTCGATCGCCTCGATCACCGTCCCGCAGCAGCGCAGCGAGGCCCGCCAGGCGCGGGTCGATCTCGTCGCCGCCGTGTGCGTGCTCATCGCGATCCAGTCGCTCGCCGCACTCCGGGCAGAGGCCCGGGCATTCTGGGCGGCAGAGCGGATGCATCGGCTCGGTCAGTGCCAGCTCATCGTGCAGCACCGGATCGAGGTCGATCTCGTGGCGCGCGTCGATCCGCAGCGCCGACTCGTCTACCGTGGGCTCGCCGAGCACCACTCCCGAGTCGGGATCCACGCTGGGCAGGAACTCCTCGTTGATGTCCACCCCCACGTCCTCGACGAACGGGTCGGCGCAACGTGCGCAGGTGCGTCGCAGCGGAGCGCGCGCATCGCCGCGTAGCAGGAGCCCTCGGTTCGTGCGCTGCAGGCGCAGGTCAGCATCCAGCGGGCCGGCGAGCTCCACGTCCGGCCCCAGGCTGAGGTAGTGATCGCGGAGGCGAACGTCACGCGTCGAACCGGGCGGCTCGTGGAGCAGCCCGGCCACGTTGAACGAGGTCATGGCCGGGGTGCGGCGCTCGCCTGCTCCTCGGCCTCTCCGGCTCCATCGGCGCCGAGGCCGGCGGCCGCTGGTCCGACGCCCTCTCCGCCGCGATGCCGCTCGTCAAGCATGTCGATGCCGCGCTTGATGGAGGTCAGCGCCTTGATGCATTCGCCCTCGAGGCGAATCAGCACGCCCGCGGCATACTCGTCAGCGCCGCGCCGAACTTCGGCGGCCTCCCGGTTGGATGCCTCGATGATCTCCGCCGCGCGCTGCTGGGCGGCCTTCACCAGCTCACGCTCCTCGAGCAGCCGCGCAGCCTGCTCCTGGGCACGGGCGACGATCGCGTCACCCTCGTCGCGAGCGCGGTCACTGATGCGGCCGGCCTCCTCGGTGATGCGCCGCGCCTGGCGCACCTCCTCGGGCACGGAGGCGCGCAGCTGATCGATCAGCTCCAGGACCGCGGCCTGGTCGAGCACCACGTTGTTCGTCAGGGGCAGCTTCTTGCCGGTGGCGACCAGGGACTCGAGCCGCTCGACGAGGAAGATGATGTCCGTGGCGCGACCCTCCTGCACGTGGCGCGATTATACGCGCGCACGCTCGGTTGGTCGGTCGTCGAATCGTCTGCGCAGCGCCTCGGCCACCGGTGGCGGCAGCATGGGCGAGACGTCCCCGCCGAAGAGCGCCACCTCCTTGGCCAGCGTGGAGCTGACGTAGCCGAACTCCAGGGCCGTCATCAGGAAGGCGGTGTCGATCGACGGCTCCAGCTTGCGGTTGGTGAGAGCCATCTGGAGCTCAGCCTCGAAGTCGCTCACCGCGCGCAGCCCGCGAACGATGAATCCGGCGCCCTGCGCGTGGGCGAACTCGACCGTCAGACCATCGAATGCGGCCACCTGCACGTGGCTGCCGAGCTCATCCACGCAGGCGCGGATCAGCTCCACCCGCTCGTCGACCCCGAAGAGCGGCTCCTTGCGCGTGTTGTTCAGCACGCCGATGACCAGCCGGTCGAAGAGCCTCGAGGCGCGCCGCGCGACGTCGAGGTGCGCGTTGGTCATCGGGTCGAACGAACCCGGAAACACCGCGACGCGGCTCATGACTCCTCCCGCTGCAGGAAGCTCAGCCCCGTCTCACCGAAGCGCCGCGTGCGCCACGACGCGAGTCCGTTCACCTCCGGGACCTCGGTGCGCCAGAAGTGCTTCACCACCACCATCGCCCCCGGGGCAAGGCGCGGCAGCAGCCGCTGAAGCGGCGGGAGGATAGCACGCTCGGCATAGGGCGGATCCAGGAAGGCGAGGTCATAGGCCGATGCGTCCGCCATCTCGAGAAAGCGCATCACGTCCCCGCCGCGTACGTCGGCCAGCCCGTCGAGGCCGGTCCTGTCGAGGTTGCGGCGCAGAACGCTCAGCGCCTCGCGGCCGCGCTCCACGAACGTGCAGTGCGCCGCGCCGCGGGAGAGCGCCTCGATGCCGATGGCCCCGCTCCCGGCGTAGAGGTCCAGCACGCGCGCGTCGATCACCCGCTCGGCCAGGATGCCGAACATCGTCTCCTTGACGCGATCGGCGATGGGCCGGACCGACCGACCGCGCGGGGCGGCGAGCGGCACGCCGCGCGCGCTGCCCGCAATCACTCGCATCAGGCCCCATCGCCTCGATCGCGCTCCTCGAGCGCCGCGAAGTCGGCTCGCAGGCGCGCCAGCCCGGGCCGTCCGGCCAGCGTCGGGTCACCCGCCACGAGCTCATCGGCCAGGCTGCGGGCACGCTCGGCGAGCTGCACGTGCCTGGGCTCGAACAGGGACGCAACGCGCAGCGGCGGCAGGCCGGACTGGCGCGTTCCGAGCAGGTTGCCGGCGCCGCGCAGCCGCAGATCCGCCTCGGCGATCTCGAAGCCGTCGGTCGAGCTGCGAAGCACCTCGAGCCGCTCCACGCTGCGCTCGTCGGTCGCGTCGCTCAGCAGGATGCAGAAGGACCGATGCGGACCGCGTCCCACGCGCCCCCGCAGCTGATGCAGCTGCGCCAGCCCGAAGCGTTCCGCGTCCTCGACGAGCATCACGCTCGCGTTGGGCACGTCGATGCCGACCTCGACCACGGTCGTCGCCACGAGCACGTCCATGTCGCCGGCGGCGAAGGCAGTCATGGTCGCGTCACGCGCATCCGCCCGTTGCTGGCCATGCACCAGGCCGATGCGCAGCTCCGGCAGCCGATGACGGAGCCGCTCCGCCTCGGCCTCGGCACTCGCCGCCTGCAGCGCCTCCGATTCGACGATGAGCGGCACGACGACGAATGCCTGGCGCCCCTCCGCTGCTTCCCCGGCAATGAAGCCCTCGATCTTCACGAGCGCCGCACGGTCACGGATCTCGGTCCGGATCGGCTGGCGCCCGGGCGGCATCTCGCGGATCGTGCTGATCGACAGGTCGCCGTACACGGTGAGGGCCAGCGTGCGCGGAATCGGCGTTGCCGTAAGGGCCAGCACGTGCGGCTCGCCACCGGCGCCCTTGGCCTGCAGCGCGGCGCGCTGCGCCACGCCGAAGCGGTGCTGCTCGTCCACGATCGCCAGCGCGAGCCGCGGGAAGCTCACCGCCTGGCTGATCACCGCATGGGTGCCGATCACGACCTCGGCCGCGCCCGCCGCGATGGCGTCGTGGATGTCCCGCTTCCGGCGCGCCGGCAGGGACCCGGACAGGAACTCGGCCCGCACGCCCAGCGCGTCGAGCAGTGGCGCCAGGCCGGCGTGGTGCTGCCACGCCAAGATCTCGGTGGGCGCCATGAGCGCGCCCTGCCACCCGGCGCGCACCGCGCAGCCCAGGGCCACGGCCGCCACGGCCGTCTTGCCGCTGCCAACGTCGCCCTGCAGCAGCCGTCGCATCGGCCGCACGGACGCCAGGTCACGCCTCACCTCCTCGACCGCCGCCCGCTGGTCATCGGTCAGCGCGAAGGGCAGCGCGCCCACGATCCGCTCGAGCTCGTCGTCGGCCACCGCGATCACCGGCGCGCTCAGCCGGTCGCGGGCCAGCCGGGCCTGCGCCAGCGTCAGCTGCAGCCCCAGCAGCTCGTCGAAGGCGAGCCGGTCCAGCGCCGGCCGCGCGGCGTCGGCGTCGTCGGGGAAGTGGACGGCGCGCAGCGCGTCGGCCAGCCCGGGAAGACTCGCGCGCTCGCTCGGCGACAGCGGGTCCTCGACCGCGTCGAGGCATCGGTCCAGGATCCGCGCCAGGAGCTCCCGCAGCCGCTTCTGGGTGACGCCGCCGACGAGGTGGTAAATCGGCACGACGCGCGCCGTGTGCACCGAGTCGCGGCCAACCGGCGAGAAGTCGGGCGAGGTGAACTGCGGACGCCAGCCGCGCACCGTGACCTTGCCGCTGACCACGACCTCGTCGCCCGGCCGCAGACGGCGCTCCACGAACTGGCGGCCGAACCAGACCGCCTCCGCGCTGCCGGTCCCGTCGGAGAGCTGCGCGATCACCCGCTGCGGCCTGCGCCCGAACCCCGGCTCCACGCGTACCGCGTCGACGCGCACTCGCGCCGACTGCTTCTCGTCTTCTGCCAGGTCGCCCAGTGGACGCAGGTCGCTGAAGTCGTCGTAGCGGAACGGGAGGTGGAACAGCGCCTCGCGCGGCGTGGCGATGCCGAGCCTGGCGAGCGCGGTTGCGGAGCGCGACAGGTCCGGCAGCACCGCCCGAATCGGCCGGTCGAGGTCCTCGGGATCGAGCACGGCGGGACTCGATCGCGTGGCGGTCATCCGGGGGCCGCGGCCGATTGCATGGCCCGATCGTAGCGTGCTACCATGCCGCTCGCTCCGGCGCCGCTCGACGACGTGCGCGCCGGTCCTTTCATGACTGGAGATCCACCATGGCACGTGCCTGCGATATCTGCGGAAAGAAGCCCATCACTGGCTGGAACCCCCAGTCGGTCGGGATGAACCGCAAGCGTGCACTGCGCCGATGGCTACCCAACCTGCAGCCGATGGTCGTGCAGCGCGACGGCAAGCCCGTCCGCGTTCGTGCCTGCTCCCGCTGCCGCCGTACCGCCCAGAAGATCTGACCTTTTCTCCTGAAACTGCCGCGCTGGCAGTTCCATCGGCCGATCCGGTCCGCGAAGTCGCCATCTTTCGATCACGTTGATGTTAGGCGCGCCCAGGCGGTCGCTGGATGGTCTCCGTCATAGATTTTTAACCAGATTCTTGCAGCCTCAGATGAGAATTGAGGCGCCTAACGCCGATGACACCGATGGTTGGCAACTTTCCGGTTCGGGCCGAACGGCACCGGCAACTCCAAACTCCCAACGTCAGGCCAGGTCGCGCTCCGAGTCCAGGACCAGCGTGAGCGGGCCGTCGTTCACCAGCTCCACCTCCATCCGGGCGCCGAAGCGCCCCGTCTCGACCCGCAGGCCAGCCGCGCGAAGACGCGCCACGAAGCGCTCGACGAGCGGCATGGCGAGCTCGGGCAGGGCAGCAGCGGTGAAGCCGGGACGGCGACCGCGCCGAAGATCGGCGTACAGCGTGAACTGGCTGACGACGAGGACGGCCCCGCCGGCATCGGCGATGTCGAGGTTCGTGCGGCCCTCGCCGTCCTCGAAATAGCGCAGCCTGACGAGCTTCTCGGCCATCCTGTCGACGGCCTCCGGCGTGTCACGGGCTCCGATCCCCACCAGCACCACGGCGCCCGAGGCGATCTCACCAAGCAGCGCGCCCTCGCCGCGGACTGCGGCCCGGGTCACCCGCTGGACGACGAGACGCACGGCCCTACGGGGAGGCCGAGGGGGATGGCTCCGCGGAGCCGGACGGCGAGGCCGTGGTGCTCGGCGCCGGCGAGCCGGCCGGCAGGGCCTCGGTGATCGGTCCGGCGTCCTCGCCGTCGCGTGGCGGTCCGAGCGCGGCCTCCGTGAACCTGGCGCGCGCATTCCAGATCATCCAGCCGGCGGCGCCGTTGTCGGCGGCGGCTGCCATCTCGGCCTCCACCTGGGCCGCCGTGTACGGGGCGAAGGCGCCGTAGCCGAAGTCCTGGATCCACGGCCGGATCACCACCGGAAGGCCCTCGGCCTGCTCGTTCATGATCTGCAGCGTCTCGTCGATCACCTCGTACGGGAAGTTGTTCGGCACATCAAAGCCGAACACGCCCGGCCCGTAGTGGCTCGGGTAGACCATGGGGCAGAAGTAGTCGACGTACGGCATCATCACCTCCGGACGCTGACCGATCCCCTGGTCGTCCGGCACGATGAAGCTGATGGGAAAGACATCGGCACCGAGGAACGTCCGCCTGGCCTGGAACTCGTCGCTGACCGTGCGCATGAAGCGCTGGATGGACGGCAGCCGGAACGACTGCGCGTTGGGGAGATTGGTTTCGGCCAGCTCGTACGGCCCATCGCTGTACCAGCGGATGTAGTCGAGCTGCACCTCGTCGAAGCCGGCATCGGCGAGGTCGGTCGCCAGCGCCGCGGTGTACTCCGCCACCCCCGGCGCCGAAGGATCGAGCCATGCCCCGCCGATGTGGTCCCGCCACGGCCCGCCGGTCGCCGTGTTGGCGACCGCCAGCTCCGGCCGCGCCGCCGCCAGCGTGTTGTCCTTCATGACGACCATGCGCGCGATGGTGTAGATGCCGCGCTCGCGCAGCATCGGCAGCAGCTCCTCGAGGTCCAGGACGGGCGTCTCGCGTAACGCGCCGACCTCGGCCGCGGCCTCCAGGTCCGTGTCCCAGTACAGCCGGCCGTCGGTCTCCTTGACGTCGATGACCATGGCATTCGCCTCGGTCGCCTCGATGAGGGCGAGCATCTCCTCGAGCCGGCCCGGTGCCTCGAAGACGGCGGAAGGGGCGTACAGGGCCCGCACCTCGAACGGCTCCAGCGCGACGTCCTTCGTCATCTCGTGGTCGAGGGGGATCTCGCCCAGGCGATAGCCCGGCATCTTGTAGATGAGCGTCCCCTCCTCGGGCACGCCAGGCAGCTCGTAGGCGCCGGTTTCATCGGTGTAGGCGACCTGGCCGGTACCCTCCACGAAGATGCGCGCCTGCTGGATCGGCATGCCATCGGACGCGGTGACCGTGCCGGTCAGGACATTCGAGCGCAGCTCCACCGTCAGCGGTCCGTCGTCCGGAACGGTCCCCTTGCCGGCGTCATAGCCGCTGGCCGTCACCGCGACCGTCGCGCCGCGCATCGCCGTCAGGGTGGCCGTCCCGTCCGCCGCGGTGATGGCACCGCCTCCGTCGACACGCACCTCGGCCCCGGCGATCACTTCGTCGCTCCCCCTGTCAGTGGCGGTCACCACGACGTCGCGCGGCTGCTCCGGCGTCGGCTCGGGCGTCGGTAGAAACGGCAGCTGCGGCGCGTCGTCCTCGGCACAGGCCGCCAGCAGGACCGCCAGGACGAGGAGAATAATGGTGGTGGCGGCGGGCGTGCGCCGAAGGCATACCGCGCCGAAGGGCAAGGTCGTCATGTCCTTTCGGGTGTGGTGATCCGGGAGGCCGCGCCGGCGCGCGCCGCGGTCCGAAGCGCGGCGACCGTGGGCTCCAGGTCGCCGACCGTACTGTACAGGGCGCTGCCGGCGACGAGCACCTCGCCGCCGGCGCCGTGGGCGCGGCCGATGGTATCGAGGTTCACGCCGCCGTCGACCCCGATCGGCAGATCCAGGCGCCGCCGGTCGACCTCGTCGCGCAGCGCAGCCATCTTGGGCAGCACCTCGTCGATGAACGACTGCCCGCCCCAGCCCGGATGGACGGTCATGACCAGCAGCAGCTCGATCTCGCCGAGGTACGCGCGCACCGCCTCGGCCGGCGTGTCCGGGTTGAGCGCCAGGCCCGGCTGCCTGCCGGCGGCACGGATCGCCGCGATGACCGCCGACGGCTCGTCATCGGCCTCGACATGGAAGACGACGAGGTCACTGCCGGCGTCCGCGAAGCGCTCCGCATAGCGCAGCGGCTGGCTGATCATCAGGTGGCTGTGGAAGGGAAGCGCGCTGTGGGGTCGCAGCGCCTCGACCACCACCGGGCCGAGGGTGATGTTGTCGACGAAGCGCCCGTCCATGACGTCGAGATGGATGGAGTCGACGCCGCCCGCCTCCGCCCTGCGGACCTCCTCGCCCAACCGGCCGAAGTCCGCGTTCAGAATGCTGGCGCTGATGTGCGGCGCACCCGTCACGCGGGCACCCCGGCTTGCGTGGCACGCGCCTCCCGCAGCGACCTGCCTGCCAGCTGCGCATGGAGCTGGCCGCAGGCGGCGTCGATCTCACGCCCGCGAGTGTCTCGCACGGTGACCGGCACGCCGGCCGCCCGCAGCGCCGCGACGAAGCGGTCGATCCCCCGTTGCGGCGTTCCGCTCCAGCGCGAGAGCGGCGTCGGGTTGAGGGGTATGAGGTTGACGTGGCAGAGCCAGGCGGTTGCCAGGTCGCCCAGACCGGCGGCCTGCTCGTCGCTGTCGTTGACGCCGTCGATCATCACGTACTCGAGGCTGACCCTTCGCCCGGTCCGCTCGGCGAACGCCCGTCCCGCGCCGATGAGCTCGTGAATCGGCCACTTGCGATTGAGGGGCACCAGCTCATCACGAAGCGAATCGGTGGCGGCGTGGAGGCTGATCGCGAGGTTGACCTGCGGCAGCTCGTCGATCATGCGCTCGATCCCGGGCACGACGCCCGACGTCGAGACGGTGATGCGCCGGGCGCCGATCCCCAACCTGGCCGGGTCGTTGAGCAGCCGCACGGCCTCGAACACCCGGTCGGTGTTGTTCAGGGGCTCGCCCATGCCCATGAAGACCACGTTGTACCGGCCGCGAGCATCCGGGCCGAGCGCCTGCCATGGCGCCCGGTGCCAGTGCAGCACCTGGTCCACGATCTCCCCTGGCGTCAGCTGGCGACCGAATCCCGCCTGCCCCGTTGCGCAGAACGGGCAGCCGACCGCGCACCCCGCCTGGGAGCTGATGCAGATCGTCGTTCGATCACCTGCCGTGCCGCGCGCGGGATAGCGCATGAGAACGGACTCCACTCGCTGCCCGTCGTGAAGCTCGTGGACGGCCTTCGCCGTCAGCCCGCCGTCGGCCCGGATCACGTGACTGGCGTGGATGGCGCTGAAACGGAACGCAGCGGCCAGCGCAGCGCGCAGCGCGCCAGGCAGGTCGGTCAGGTCCTCGAACGAGGCGATGCCGGACCGATGCGTTCCCGCCAGGATCTGCCTCGCCCGATACGCCGGCTCGCCGCGGGCCTCGAGCCACGCGG
>JBOGTC010000118.1:0-10757 GCA_050692055.1 Candidatus Limnocylindria bacterium
GCCTATGGGTCCGGAGCCGCCCGCGGTGCGGCCGGCCTGGGCGCGAATGGTGCCGCGCGCGCCATTGTGCTCGGGGACGAGGATCGGCCTGCCATCGCCCACGCCCCCGCCGCGGTGAGCGCGGTGCGCGAGACCGCGCCGCTCGCGGTCCTCGCACCGGCGACACCGAACGGCCGAGACCTCGCCGCGGCGCTCGTCGGCAGCCTCCACGTGCCGGCCTTCGGGCCAGTCCGTGCCGTGTCCTTCGCCGATGGCGCGCTGCGCAGCGAGCAGGCCACGCTGCAGGGGAGCGTGATCACCACCTCCGAGCCGGTCCAGGGCGCGCCCACCCCATCGGTCGTGCTGGTGCTGGCCAACACGTTCACCCCGGCTGAGGGTGGCAGCGGGCAGGCGGAGGTGACCACGGCTGCCGCTCCCGCGGAGGACTCGGCGTTCGCCACCGTGAAGGTAGCAGAGAGCCACGAGGCCGAGGCCAAGGTCGTCAACCTGGAGGAGGCGACGATCATCGTCGCCGGTGGCCGCGGCGTGGCAGGGGAGGAGGGCTTCAAGCCGCTCCACGAGCTCGCCGCCGCGCTGGGCGGCGCGGTGGGCGCCTCGCGCGCCGCGGCGGACGCCGGCTGGATCCCGTACCAGCTGCAGATCGGCCAGACCGGCAAGGTGGTCAAGCCGAGCCTCTACATCGGCTGCGGCATTTCGGGCGCCATCCAGCACCGCGTGGGGATGCAGACGGCCGAGCATGTGCTGGCCATCAACAAGGACCCCGACGCGCCGATAGGCGAGTTCGCCGACCTGTTCGTCGTGGGCGATCTGTTCGCGATCGTGCCGAAGCTGACCGAGGAGATCCGGCGCCGAAAGGGCGCCTAGAAAGGACCGATGCGCATGCGCAACCTCTTCGGCGGTCGCCGTCGCCGCTTGTTCTCGCACGGCAAGGAGCTCGCCGAGTACCGCAATGAGCTTTTCGCGCTGACGACGCGCATCGACGCGGTCCTGGCGAGCGTGGCCGACGAGATCGATGCGCTGCGCCGGCGGGCCCTGGACCCCGACGAGGCGGTGGCTCGCATGGGCGAGCAGGAGGAGGCGCTGGATGTGGAGGCCGAGGCGCTGCGCGCGATGATGGCGCCGGAGGAGCTCCACGGCCTGCACATGGAGTACGAGGCCAATCTCGAGCGGGCGTTGCGCGGCCTGGTCACGGTGGAGCGAGGATGCGGCATCACCCGGCTCCCGCATCGGCCTGCCGATGACGAGGAGCCGCACACCTACTACAGGCGTGGCCACGCCAACGTGACCCACGCCCGGATGCGGATGGCCGAGATCGTCGACGTTCTGCTGTCCTGGGAGCCAGGGAAGCCTGTCGAGGCCAACCTCCAGACCCGGCTCCATCGCGACGAGGCATAGGCCTGGGGCGGCGGCCGCGCCTCTGGGTCGCCGTGTTCCGACCGCTCCTGGCGCGCATGGCGCCGCGGCCTGGGTGCCGGGCCGAGTCGCCAAATTCATACAGGGGCTGCACCAGTCGCCCTGCAGCGGTCGCTTGGCACCGTCCTGCGGCACCACATGAGAATCTGGCGACCCCAGCGCCCGCGACGCACGCCGCGTGCAGCCCAGGGCTGAATCTGGCGGCAGGAGGCCGGCCGGGGGCTGGATCCGCGCGGCGCCGCCCAGGAAGCGGTCCACATGTTGTGGTATGATCATGCGCGATACCATCACTGGTGTAGTCCGCACCCGCAGGGAGCGCCACAGACCACATGCGCTGTCCACGTTGTGAGGATGCCGGAACCCGGGTCATCGATTCGAGGGACCTCGAGGGCGGCTCGACGATCCGCCGCCGCCGCGAGTGCGAGGCCTGCTCCTATCGGTTCACGACCTACGAGCGTCCCGAGGGGGCCCGGCTGGTTGTCGTGAAGCGCGACGGCGCTCGCCAGGACTTCGACCGCGAGAAGCTGCGTGCAGGGCTGCTCAAGGCGCTGCAGAAGCGGCCGGTCACGCTCGATCGGGTCGAGGCCGCAGTCGACGACATCGAGAGCCAGCTTCGGGCGCGCGGCGACGCCGAGCTGCCGAGCATCGAGATCGGACGCCTGGCCACCGAGGCGCTGCGTGACCTCGACCAGCTGGCCTACATCCGCTTCGCATCGGTGTATCACGCGTACGACGACATCGAGACGCTGCAGCGCGAGGTCGATCGGCTCATCCGCCAGCGTGGCGACTAAGATCAGCGGCGCATGATCCTTTCCGACCGCGACATCCGCGCCCAGATCGAGGCAGGGCGGATCGTCATCGACCCCTACACGCCCGAGGCTGTTCAGCCATCCAGCGTCGATCTGCACCTGGCGAACCGGTTCCGGGTCTTCCGCAACAACCGATATCCGTTCATCGACGTCCGCACCGAGCAGCCGGAGCTGACCGAGCTCGTGGCGATCAGCGGTGACGAGCCGTTCATCCTTCATCCGGGCGAGTTCGTCCTGGCGTCGACCCTCGAGCGCGTGGCGCTGCCGGATGATCTCGTCGCGCGACTGGAGGGCAAGTCCTCGCTCGGCCGCCTTGGCCTGCTCATCCATTCGACCGCCGGCTACGTCGATCCTGGCTGGGAGGGCAATCTGACGCTCGAGCTGTCCAATGTTGCCAGCCTGCCGATCACCCTCTACCACGGGATGAAGATCGGCCAGATCAGCTTCCAGCGGCTGAGCTCACCGGTCGAGATCGGCTATGGAGACGCTCGCATCGGGTCGAAGTACCGCGGCCAGACCGATCCCACCGCCAGCCTTTACCACCGCGACTTCGAGCGTGGGCGAGTCACGAGCTAGTGCGGCGACCGACCGTGTGAGCCAACCGCTCCACGAGATCGGCCCCGCCCGCCACTACGCCGGCGGCATCAGCGTTCGCGTGGTTCGCGCCGGCTGGTTCCGGCCAGACGCCGGTGGCTTCTTCGGCGTGGTGCCCAAGCCGCTCTGGTCACGCTTCGCCGAGACCGATGATCGGGGACGCCTGACCTGCCGCCTGAACCTGTTGCTCATCGAGGCGAGCCGCAAGCGGATCCTGGTCGAGACCGGCACCGGCGTCCGGATGACGGACAGGGACCGGGACATCAAGGGCGTCGAGGGCGGCGACCCGGCCGAGGCGCTGCGCGCGGTGGGGGAGGACCCGGCCTCGATCGACTTCGTGGTCGTCACCCATCTCCACTACGATCACGCCGGCGGCATGGTGGACGCTGCGGGCCGGCCGGCCTTCCCGAATGCTCGCTACGTTGTCCAGCGCGACGAGGCCGAGGCCGCCCATGGCGACGAGCTGCGTGTGCAGGGAATCATGGAGGTCGAGCAGCTCGCCGCGGTGCGCGCCGCCGGACAGCTGGCCGAGGTTCACGGCGACGTCGAGCTCGTCGGCGGGGTGAGCGTGCTGCGCACCGGCGGGCACACCCGCGGATCACAGGCCGTGCTGATCGGGTCCGACAGCCGCGATGGGCGTCCCGCTCGTGCCGATGATCCCACCGAGCGCGCGATCTTCTGGGGCGACCTCATACCGACCCGCTGGCAGATTCCGGTGCGCTGGACGAGCGCCTACGACGACTATCCGATCCAGGCCATCGAGGTCCGCAACACGCTGGTTGCCAGGGCGGCGGACGAGGGCTGGTGGTGCTACTTCACGCACGACCCCGGCGCCCTGCCGATCCGCATCGAGGCGACCGATAAGGGCTTCCGCGTTCGCGACGATGAGGTCACGGACGGCTAGAATCGAACCTGCCACGCCCGCAGCCTCGTCTGACCGACCGAAAGGATGCGACCTTCCCGTGTTTGACCTCCGCGCGCCGCGTCGCGGCGCCGTTCTCATCTCCCTGGCCTCGCTCGCCCTGGTCCTGGCCGCATGTGCCGAAGGCAACGGCGGAGCCGGTGGTGGGACTGCCACCGTGAGCGGCGGCAACGTCGACATCTCGGCCGACAACCTCGAGTTCGACGTCGGGACGATCGAGGCCACCGCCGGCGAGGCGTTCACCGTCACGCTCACCAACCTGGAGCCCATGCCGCATAACTTCTCCGTCTACACCGAGGAGGGCGGCGAAGAGATCGCCATCGGCGATTTCGCCAACAACGAGGGGGACACCGTCACAACCTCGATACCGGCGCTCGACGCAGGCGAGTACTTCTTCGTCTGCGACGTCCATCCAACGGAGATGACGGGCACGCTCGTCGTCGAGGGCTAGCCCAGGAGCTCCTCCAGGAGCGAGACCATGTCGGCCGGGTCGAGGGGACCGATCACCTCGCGCAGGACGGTCCCCTCCTGCCCCACGAAGTAGTGGCGCGGCAGTCCGTCGCGATCGGACCAGCGGTAGTAGTTGTCCAGCGTCGGATCGAGCAGGATCGGGTAGTCGACCTCGTAGCGATCGACGAAATCCCGCACCGCGTCGCGCCCCTCGCCCCAATCGACGCCCAGGATGAGCAGCTGGTCCGCGTGCTCATCGGCCAGGACCTGCATCGCCGGCATCTCGGTGCGGCACGGCTCGCAGCTGGTGGCCCAGAAGTTCACCCAGACGATCCGACCGTCCCCGTCGTCGAGCGTCCAGCTGCGGCCGTCGAGATCCATCGCCGCCAGCATTGGCGCGGGGTGGCCGACCAGCAGGCCGGTGCGGCCATCGGACGGCTGGCGCAGGATGGGGACGAATGCCAGCACAGCGAGCAGGACGCCAAGGCCGATGAGCCCCAGCAGCCAGGCGAGGCTCCAGCGCCGGCGGCGGAGGGCGTCGCGGATCATCGGCCCAGGACCGTCTCGATGTCGGGGCGCGTGAGGATGAGCTCGAGCCGATCGACCCCGTCGACGGCGAGCACCGGGATCCGGTGCCCGTACCGTACGAGGAGGTCGTCATCGGCCTCGATTTCGACGGGGCTGTAGGCATCGGGTCCGATCATCTCGTCAAGCAGGACGCTGGCGTCCTCGCAGAGGTGGCATCCGTCGCGCAGGTAGAGCGTGACCTCGGGCATGGGGCCGATCATACGGTAGGATGCGAGGGGCGCCGCCCCCGTAGCTCAGTGGATAGAGCGCCGCCGTCCTAAGGCGGGCGTCGGGGGTTCGAATCCCTCCGGGGGCGCCAGTATCGCGCCCATCACTCGGAAGCTGTATATACGCATAT
Source organism: Candidatus Limnocylindria bacterium (assembly GCA_050692055.1). Classification (GTDB taxonomy): domain Bacteria; phylum Chloroflexota; class Limnocylindria; order QHBO01; family QHBO01; genus JBOGTC01. The sequence goes on from JBOGTC010000118.1 coordinate 5,114, forward strand.
ACTCTCGGTCCGCGAAGCGCCGTTTGTGGTGAGGCCCGGGAGTACATGCGTCGCGAGCCGTAGCGCGATGGTGAGCACCGGCGCGTGATGCCAGGGGCAATCTGCTGCCCGTGCAAGTTGGAGGCGCATCGGACCCCGTGGAGCGTCCGATGACTCCCCGTACCTGCACGGCCAGCATGTTGACGCGGTCATCCGGGGCCTCGTAGCGCTGGATGCCCGTGCAACTTGCACCAGCGGACGAATAGGCCGTTCAAGGGCCCCATACGGCGCCCGCGCGACCGTTCGAGTCCGTATAGTCGGCGCCGTAGACGCGAAAGCGAGCCCGGAGGATTCGATGCGCGACCGTCAGCTGCCTGCCCTCGTCGCCGAGGGCGTGGGCACCTTCCTTTTCATCTTCGTGGGAGCCGGCTCAGTCGTCTTGGCGACGCACGCCGGCGATGGCGGGCCCGGGCTGGTCGGCGTCGCCCTGGCCCATGGTCTCGCACTGGCCGTGCTCGTCTCCGCGCTGGGCGCCGTTTCGGGAGCCCACTTCAACCCGGCGGTGACGATCGCGGTGCTGATTGCGGGGCGCATCGCGCCCATCCACGCAGCCGGGTACGTCCTGGTACAGCTCGTCGGCGCGGTTGCGGCCGGCTTCGCGCTACGTGGCATCTTTCCGGAGGCCTCGTGGCAGCCCACTGCGATCGGCACACCGGCCATTGATGCGGCCATCGGCGTGCCCGGTGGCATCGCCATCGAGGCGATCCTGACCGTCCTGCTGGTGCTGGCCGTCTTCGGCACCGCGATCGACGCGCGGGCGCCGCGGCTGGGCGGCATGGCAATAGGCTTCGCAGTGGCCGCCGACATCCTGATGGGCGGCCCGCTGACCGGCGCGGCCATGAACCCGGCACGCTGGTTCGGTCCGGCGCTCGCCTCAGGTGCGTTCGACAACTGGTTCGTCTGGATCGTGGGACCCCTTCTGGGTGCCGCGGTGGCGGCGGGAATCTACCTGCTGGCGCTGGAGGATCGCGCGTCGGCGACGGTCACGCCAGGCACGCCTGAGGGGGCCCCGTAGCGGGTCGGTGTGGGCGACGTCGTATCAATGCTCGCCTGGTGCAACTTAGGCGCGCGGCACCACCCTGCCCAAAGCCGCGTGGAACCCGTTCCCAATCATCCATTGCCGCCCCAGTGCACATTGACTCCACATGCGACCGCGAAATCGGCCCGCAGCTCGCAGAAGTTGCACCTGCTGAGCAATAGCGCGACGAGCGGCGCCTCGAGCACTGTGAGGCCGCCCACGGAACGAACTCCGTGGACGGCCTCTGAGACGCAGCTCGGACGGGGTCAGCGCGTCGCGGCGCCTCCCGTGGCGGCGGGACGACGCTCGTGGATGCCCTCGCCGAACTCCTCGACCATCTTGGCGTTGAACGCGGGCAGATCGTCGGGGTTGCGGCTGGTGACCATGCCGTGGTCGACCACGACCTCCTCGTCGACCCACTCGCCACCGGCGTTGCGGATGTCGGTCCGCAGCGACGGGTAGGAGGTGAGCCGTCGTCCGCGCACGACATCGGCCTCGACCAGCAGCCACGGCCCGTGGCAGATGGATGCGATCGGCTTCCCGGCATCGAAGAAGGTCCGCACGAATCGAACGGCCCGCTCGTCCTGTCGCAGGAGGTCGGGGTTCTTCACGCCGCCGGGAAGAAGCAGCGCATCGTAGTCGTCGGCGCTGACGCCGCTCAGCTTGGCATCGACGTCCAGGCGATCGCCCTTCTCACCGTGGTTCATGCCCTGCACCTTGTCGTCGTTCGGCGAGACGACGGTGACGTGAGCGCCCGCGTCGCGCAGCGCGCGCATCGGATCAGTGAGCTCGACCTGCTCGAAGCCATCGGCCACGAGGGCGGCCACGCGGAGTCCATCGAGCTTCATGAGTGGGTGCCTCCTTGCTGTTCCATCGGTCCTGTCGGTCCTGGACCGATAAACGCCGCAGGCGCCGTGCCAGCCGACGGCTCAGATCACGAATGTGAAGAGAACTGAAAGCCGTGCGAATGCATTGAGGTAGATGAGCAGCCCGACGCCGATGATGAACAGCCCGGCCGCCATCTCCACGGCGCGGTGATGCCGGCGCATGGCGTCGAGGACGGGGCGCATGCGCGGCAGGGCCACGGCCGCCGCGAGGAAGGGCACGACGAGGCCGGCCGAGTAGGCAACGAGCAGCAGGGCGGCGACCGGCGCGGACTGGCTCGAGGCACCCATGAGCAGGATGCTGCCCAGCACCGGACCGATGCACGGCGACCAGCCCACCGCGACCAGCGCGCCGAGGCTGACAGCCCTGGTCGAGCGGGCAGCCGGCAGCCACGTGGCGTCGAGCCCGATACGCAGCCGCCCGAGCACCGGGCCGAAGACGCCGGTCGTGACCAGGCCGATGGCCATGACCGCGATGCCGGCTGCCTGCCGCACCTCGTTGACCGAGAAGAGCGCCGTGCCGAGCAGGCCGAGCGACGTGCCCAGCAGCACGAACACCGCGCTGAACCCGAGCACGAAGAGGAGCGCCTGGGGCAGGACCGATACCGCCGATCCGCCGATCGGCCCCGTCTCGGCGCCGTCCACGACCGCCGGTGCCGTGGCTGCCTCGCCAAGGAAGGCGACGTAGACCGGGACGAGCGCCAGCACGCAGGGCGAGACGAACGAGAGGAGCCCGGCGGCGAAGGCGAGGGCAAGGCTGACGTTTTCCATGCTCACCGTCGAGGGTAGCGGAGCGTGACGCCGGCGTCAGGCGCCCCAGCGGAGCGCGGCCGGTGGCAGGCCCGGCTCGATCACGATCGGCTGCGCGATGATCCACAGGCTCAGGACGGTGTAGCCGATCATCAGCGCGACGAACGGCAGGCTGGCCACGACCGCGGCGCGTGGCGCATCCAGCAGCACGATGCGGTGCGACAGCGCGATCCCGGCCACGTGGCCGACGACGATTGCCCCGACGCTGAGGTACCACACCGCGCCGACCGGGACCCAGTCGAGGCCGGGCGCGACCGTCATCAGCGGATCGCCGATCAGGCCCGGGATCCAGGCGATGCCCTGGATGACCAGGGTCAGATAGTGGGCCACGACGTATCCGGCGGCGATCGGGAGGAGCGTCGCGGCGTACGCGCCCGCCGTGGTTCCCGGCGACGGCGGCCGCGCCGGGTCGCCCAGGGCGCGGGTCACCGTCACGGCCGCCCGGAACACGGCCATGAAGAGGGCATAGAGCAGGGCCAGGCCGAAGGTGTCGATGGCGGTGAAGGCGTAGCCGTCGCCGAGTATGGCGCGGGCCGGCGCGAAGAGCAACTGCGCGAAGGCCGTCCACACGCCGGTCTCGCTCAGCCCGTCGTAGCTGACCGCGGTCAGCGCCAGGATGATGAACGCCGCATCCGACCAGCCGGACCCGCGGACCTCGGTCAGCCCGGCGAACCACGGGCGCAGCTCGACGCGCCGCTCGCCGGGCTCGGCAGCCACCGCGCACTCGGGGCAGTCGACGCAGCCGGCAGGGTCGCACGCCTCCTCGCAGCCTGCGCACAGCTCGCCGGCCGTCACCCGCCGGCCGATGGGACCGATGCGGCCGTACCAGCCGAGCTCGACCTCGAACAGCTCGACGTGGCGCAGCCAGGCGAGGCGGCCGAACAGCGTCATGCCCACGAGCGTCAGCAACGTGTAGGCGACCAGCAGCCCCGTGACAGTGCTCGCCACGTCCGACCCGGGCAGGACGAGCTCGGCCCAGACGAAGGCGGCGAGCAGCAGCACGGCCGGCCAGCGCGCCAGCCGTGGCGGGTAGCGCCAGCCCGCGTCGAGCCGATCCCGGCCGACGAGCCGCGCGCCGCGCTCGAGCAGGCCGAAGGTCGTGCGAAACGGGCTGAGGGATGGCCACGGGTTGCCGAGCAGCACGGCGACGATGGGCAGGCCGACCCAGATGCCGATCCAGAACAGGGCGGCCGGCAGCGGCGTGACCCCGCCGACGATGCTGCCGGCGGCGACGGCCCCGTACCACCAGGCCATCCCGGTCACCTGCAGCAGGACCGATACGACCTGCGACGTCCGACCGCCGATCGGCCGAACGGGATAGCGGGGCCGCGGATCGCCACGCGTGAACACAGCGATCACCACGAACGAGGCTCCGACCGCCGTGCCCGCGCCCGCCAGGTACAGCCACAACGGGACCGGCAGCTGGAACGACTCGCCCAGCGCGTGTGCCGCGACAGGCGGCGCCGCGCCCAGGAGCGCGACGAGCCCCGCCGCGATCAACGAGGCGCGTCGCGAGGACTCAGGGCTCATGCACGGTGAAGATGCCGAGCGGCACGCCTTCGGGCTCATCGTCAGTATGCAGCTCGATCGGGAACTGACCGCTCCGGCTGGCCCGGAACTCGAACGTGGTCGCCTCGCCCGCGCGGACCTCCGTGGCCGAGACCTCCTCGTCGTAGCCGTGAATGTGAAACACGCCGTCCTGCTCCACGTCGATCGTGAGCGTGACCTCCTGGCCGCGGCAGACAGCTGGATCGTTCGGTTCGAGCGTGCCCTCCGCCAGGCGCAGGTCGAGCGCCACGGACGCCTGCCCGCAGGCCTGAGGATCAGGCCGGTTGTCCGCGACGCAGGCGACGCTGGTCAGCGTCAGCACGACGAGGAGCGTTGCGGCGCGAAGGAGGTTCACCTTCAGCGCAGCGCGAGCCGGCGAAAGGCGAGGCACAGCGCGGCGGCGAGCAGGACGGTGCCACTCGCCGTGCCAAGGGGCGGGCCGGGCGCGGGGACGGCGGTGTCGGGCCCTTCGTTGTCGCCGTGGCCGCCTTCTGTCGCCGGCGGCGGCACCTCGGCCCGGAAGCCGAAGCTGAAGTCGCCGCTCTCCCGGTGCCCGTCCGCGGCCACCGAGCTCCAGCTCACGGTATAGACGCCGGGCTCGGTGATGGACACGGTGCCGCGCAGCTCGTTGCGATCGGCGACCTCCAGGTCGAGGTCGCCGGAGCCGACATCGGCGCCGTCGGCATCGGTCACCGTGAATCCGCTGCCGTCGGGCTGGAGCTCGCCGGCGAAGGCGATGATCACCTCGCCCGGTGGATCGTCGAGGTTGGCACCGGCTTCGGGCGTGCTCCCGGTGAGTGCGGAGTGGGCGAGCAGCCCGGCGGGAACGGCGGCGAGCGCGCCGGCTGCCGCCAGCGCCGTGATGAGACTGGAGGTGCGCATTGAACGTCGATCCTCGAGCTTATATAGGCTGGTTGGGCCGGGTACCCTGGTCATCGGTCGTCCCAGCGATGCCGCAGGTAGTTGACCAGGTCCCAGCGGTCGGTCTCGGACAGGGTCGCGGCGAAGCCGGGCATCGCCGTGCCGGAGAGTCCGTTGGCGATACGGTACGCGAGCTCCCCGTCCGTCTGTTGTGGGACGACTTCGGCGAGGTGGCGAGGAGCGGGCGGCATCGCGGCCGACGTCGGGCCGTCCCCGTCACCGTCAGGGCCGTGGCAGCTCGCGCAGTTGGCGCGATAGACCCGCTCGCCGCGGTCGACCGAGGCCTGCTCGGCCGGAACTGGGTTCTGCGCCTGCGCCGCGGCCGGGGGTGTGGCGTTGACGGCCTGTACCAGCGCTTGCGAGCCGGCAGCCAGGCCCGCCACCAGCGCCAGGCAGAGTACCGTCACGCGCAGAGTCGGGAGGG
>JBOGTC010000119.1:0-10795 GCA_050692055.1 Candidatus Limnocylindria bacterium
CAGGGAATCTGGGGCCGCTTCCGCTCAGGGCGGGGATCGCGCGACAGCTGACTCCGAGCCGACGCGCTCAGGTCTTCTGGTCGCGCTCCACGCTGTCGTAGGCTTCGTTGATCGCGTCAGCGGTCTCGTCCGCGGCGCGCTCAGCGGCCTGGCCGGCGGCAGTGCCGCTCTCGGCCGCGGCTTCCTGGATCGCATCGCTGGCCTCGGCTCCGTGGCCGTCGACGCCCTCCCCCTGTCCCTCACGCTGGAAGAGCGGGACCCACTCGGCGTCGCGAGCGCGCGTGCCGAGCTCCCCGGCCTTCTCCCCTAGCTCGTGGCGCATCTGGCGCCCGGGCTTCGGCGTGGTCAGCATGGCGATGATTGCACCGGCGGCGGCGCCGATCAGCAGACCAAGGAAGAACGCGCCCCAGTGGCGATGCTCCCGCTGCCTGATGCCGAGACGTGCCGCGGCGGTCTCACCGAGCTCGCGCGCTGCGGGCACCGCCGCGCCGGCGGCGCCGATCGCCAGGGTGCGCTGCTTCCACAGGTCACGCACCGCGGGTCGCAGCGACTTCTTCCACGTACGCTCCGACCAGGTGGCCGCCTCCTTGGAGGCTCGGCTCATGCGCTTCGCCGCGTCGCGGCGCAGCGGCCGCGTGTCACGCCAGGTCTCCGAGGCGTAATCGCCGACATCGGCGCCGCGCTCGGCAACCAGCGCGGCCATCTCCTGGCCCCGCCGAGCCATCTCCCTGGTGAACTTTGCGTCGACCATGCGGTCGATCACCGAACCGATGGTGTCGGCGATGTCGTCCGTCGTCTTCGCCGGGCCCTTCGGCATGGCGTTCCTCCTCGTCTGTGGGCGCTGGTGCGGGTGCACGAAGTATGCCATCCGGCCGGCATCGGTCCTCGAACCTATACTCGGTGACGTGACCGTGACCGACCTCGAGCCCGGCTTCCTCAGCCTGGGCCAGGCCACCGCGCGGGCCATCGCCCAGCGCGCCGCGAGCGGCGGCCGTCTGCAGCGAACCCTGCTCGTCCACGGGCCTCCCGGATCGGACAAGGAGGCGTTCGTGGACGACCTCCTGGCCCTGCTCTTCTGCACCGATGGCGGCGCTGAGCGCCGGCCATGCAACGCCTGCCGCGGCTGTCGCGACGCCCGCGCCCGGGCGCACTCCGATCTGGTGCTCGCCTCGCCGGAGGCGTGGCGCGAGCAGCGCTCGACCGGCGAGAGCATCGTGGCCGCGGCCCGTCGCTGGCTGCTCGACGCCGCCGGCGCACCGATCGTGGCGGAGAGGCGGGTCGTCCTCATCGAGCGCGCCGACCGCGCCAATGAGCAGACGCAGAACGCGCTGCTCAAGGTGCTGGAGGAACCGACGCGGCGGCACATGTTCGTGCTCGTGGCCGACGAGCCCACCCGCCTGCTGCCCACGATCCGGTCGCGCTGCCAGCCGCTTCGCATCGGTCCCGTGCCGCGCGGGCAGCTCGCCGCCTGGCTCGTCGACCGCGAGCGTCTTCCGGCGGACCAGGCCGAGACGCTGGCCCGCCTCACAGGCGGCATGGCCGGCACCGCCATCGCCTACGCGCGCAATCCCGAGCTCGTCTCGTGGCGACGTCGCGTCCAGGCCGAGCTGCTGACGCTGGTCGGCCGCGGGCGCGCGGACCGCTTCGCATCGGTGCGCGAGCTGCTCGACGAGACGAGCCGCCTGGGCATGACGCCCCCCTCGGATGCCGAACCCCTCGAGCCTGCTGAGCCGGATGCTGCGCGCGTGGCCACCGGCCAGCAGCGCGAGGCTGCGCTCCTGCTGGTGGGCGCCTGGATCGACCTGACACGCGACCTCCTGGTGGCATCTGCCGGACGGCCCGGTCTTGCGCCGGCGGCCGAGCTCCTTCCCGACCTCCCCTCGATCGCCTCTGACCTGGGGACCGATGCGCTCGCCGCGTTCGCGCAGCGTCTCGAAGTCGTGCACGACGGTCTCAGGCAGAACGCCGCCCCGCGGCTCGCCCTGGAGGCCGCCATGCTCGACTGGCCCGCGCGGTGAGCGATGAGCGCCTGACGGCGCGTGTCACCGGCCAGGTCCAGGGCGTCGGGTACCGCTGGTGGACGGCGCGTGTGGCGAGAGGCCTGGGCCTCGTCGGCTGGGTGATGAACGACGACGACGAGCGCGCGGTGGAGATCGTCGCCGAGGGCACCGCGTCAGCACTCGACGAGCTCGAGCGGCTGCTGCACGCTGGCCCCGACGGTGCGCGGGTGAGGACCGTCGAGGTCCAAAGATCCCCGGCCAGCGGCGAGTTCGACCGCTTCGGGATCGTGCGCCCTTGAACTGGCGAGCCATCGGCTGTGGTGCCGCGGCCCTCGCCGCGTTCCTGGCCGTCAGCGTGATCGGCCTGCTCATGGCGCTTCCGCCCGCCGGTTGCCCCGACCGCCTGCAGCATGGCCCGGATGCGTTCCTGCCGACCGGTGAGCCGACGACGGAGCCGAGGATTCCGGGGGTCGAGGACGAGGAGATCGTCGAGATCGGCTCGACCTTCATGGGCCTCACCACCCGAGCCGTGTTCGCAGCGTCCGAGGAGGCTCCTGTCTCCGGTTCGGACAAGCTTCCGGCGCGGATCGCGCTCGACTGCGCGGACGGCACGTACCTTGCCTATCGGTCCGAGCCGTGAGCCGCCGTCCCATCCTCCTGCTCGTCAACCCGGTTGCCGGCGGCAAGCCGGGCTCCGGGCCTGACCTGGACGAGGATCCGGCCCGTCTCGCGGCCGAAGCGCTCGGCGCCGAGCTTCGCGGGCGCGGGCTCGAGGTGGCTCACCGCGAGCTCGTCGAGGGTGACGACGCGGCCGAGCTGGCCCGCCACGCGGCGGACACCGGGCACGATGTCGTGGTCGCGGGCGGCGACGGGACGGTGGGGGGAGTTGCCGGCGCCCTCGTCGGTCATCCGGATGCGGCCCTTGGCATCCTGGCCCGCGGCAGCTTCAACAACATGGCCCGCGGGCTCGGCATCCCGGTCACGCTCGACGAGGCGCTCGAGGTGATCTCGGGCGGGCGTTCGGCCCAGGTCGACGCCGGATGGGCGTATCACGACGACCCCGCCCAGGGCCGGCCCTTCTTCGAGGCTGCCGGCGTGGGGCTCGAGGCGATCGGCTTCATGGCAGTAGAGCTGTACGAGAAGCATGGCTGGTGGCGCGCGGCGCGTGCCGTGTGGCGAGGCCTGCGGATGCGTCGCACCCCCATGCGCATCACGCTCGACGACCAGGCCTACCGCACCGGTTCGCCGGCCGTCACGGTGAGCAACGGGCCGTATCACGGTCTCGGCTTCGCGATCGCCGACGACGCCGACCCGACCGACGGCCGCTTCAACGTGGCCGTCTTCCACGGCATGAGCCGGTGGGAGGTGCTGCGGCACTTCCTGACCGTGGCGCGCCGGCGGCCACGCAGGGAGCCGCGGATCCGCGTGCACCAGGCCGCACGCGTCAGGATCGAGGGCGTGCGGCGCGCGCTGCCGGCCCATGCCGACGGCGAGTCGATCGGCCTCACGCCGGTCACCTTCGAGGTACGCCCTGGAGCGCTGCGCGTCTTCCGCTGAGCCGGCGCTCCGTATGGCGCTACGGCGCTCGACCGCCGTCCGGAACGAGCCGATCGTGGGCGGCCAGGGCGTATCGGTCCGTCATGCCGGCGACGTAGTCGGCCACCTGGATCACGGGCTGCGCCTCGTGCTCCCGATAGGTCTCCGGGATCTGCTCCGGGTGCTCCAGATGCCAGTCCACCAGGTCGCGGATGATGCCGATGGCCCGCTCCTGCTGCCCGCGCTGCGCGGGCGACTGGTAGACGCGCTCGAACATGAAATCGCGCAGCTCGTTCATCACCGATAGCGTCGCCTCGTCCATCCGGACCGCGCCCGACCGCAGCGACTCGTCGATGACGCAGCCGATCATGGCGTTGACCCATGACCTGCCCGGCTCGCCGAACCGTTCCAGGACCGATGCCGGAAAGGCGTCGCGGGCCAGCACTCCGGCGCGCAGCGCGTCGAGCGCGTCGTGGGCGAGGTAGGCGATCCGATCGGCGAAGCGCACGCAGAAGGCCTCCGGCGTCGCGGGCGGGGGCTCGATCTTCCAGGAGTGGGCGCGGATCCCGTCGCGCACCTCCCACGTCAGGTTCTGATCCTCGAGGACCTCGTAGATGCGGACGCTCTGCGCGGCGTGATGCCAGCCATCCGGCTGGAAGTACGGCGAGAGCGCCTCCTCGCCGGTGTGCCCGAACGGGGAGTGGCCGACGTCGTGGCCCAGCGCGATCGCCTCGGCCAGCGGCTCGTTGAGAGAGAGCGCCGCGGCCAGGGCGCGCGCCACCTGCGTCACCTGCATGGTGTGGGTCAGTCGCGTGACGAAGTGGTCGCCTTCGGGGTTGAGGAAGACCTGCGTCTTGTGCTTCAGGCGACGGAACGCCTTGGAGTGGATGATCCGGTCGCGGTCACGCTCGAACGCGGTGCGGTAGCCATCCGGCTCCTCCGCGCGCTGACGGCCGCGGCTGCGCGTCGAGCGCGTCGCCGCCGGGCTCAGCCGCTCCTCCTCCGCCTCGCGTGCCGCGCGGTCACGCCGCTTGAGGCTGCCCGCCGCATCAAGGGTCTGCACGTACCGATGATGCCGCATCAATCGGTTCCGCTGGGCGGATCGCCGCAGCGTGGCCCGGGAAGCCCCGGCGGCACGCGGCCATGGACAGGAGTCCGTTGCACCACGTGGAGATAACAGGGAAGTAGAGGCCGGTCTTGGCGTCTTCTTCCCCGTCCATGCCACCGCGTGCAACGGGCGGGGAAGATCCGACGTTCCGGAGCCACTTCTTCCCCGATACCTCCATCCCATGCAATGACAGCAGGGCCGTACTCTGCCGCCGCTCCGCCACACGGACGCGTGCTAAGGTTGCCGGCTTTGTCAGGACCGATGATCGCGAGCCCGCGCACCGGCCGACAGCACGCGATGGCCGTGCTGCAGGGCCTGTTCGTCACGTTCCTGTGGTCGACGTCGTGGGTCCTCGTCAAGATCGGTCTCGACGAGCTCGACCTTCAGCCGCTGTCGTTCGCCGGCCTGCGCTATGCGCTGGCGGCGCTGATCCTCCTGCCGTTCGGGGTGCGGGCCATGCGCGCGGCGCACAGCGCAGCGCCGCTGAGCGGACGACTCCTCGGGCGGGTCGCGATCTACGGCCTCCTCTTCGTGGCGGTGGCGCAGGGCGCCCAGTTCGTGGCCCTGGGCCTGCTGCCGGCGACGGCGGTGAACCTGGTGCTCTCGTCGATCCCGGCGATCGTTGCCCTGCTGGCGCTCAGCACGATGGCCGAGCGTCCCAGCGCCGGACAGGCGGCGGGCATCGGTCTCCTCATCGCCGGCGCGGTGCTCTACTTCGGTCCCTTCGAGCTCACGCCCGAAGCGCCGCTGGGCATCATGGCGGCCGCGGTCTGCGCCCTCGCCGCCGCCGTGTCGTCGCACGTGGGGCGAGGGCTGGCGCGCGACGCGATCGCGCGGCTGGGCGGGCCCATCGGCCTCACCGCCTCGAGCATGGCGATCGGCGCCGCCCTGCTGCTCGGCACGGGCCTGATGGTGGAGGGCATCCCCGCGCTGGACCCGGCCGGCTGGCTGATCGTCGCCTGGCTGGCGGTGGTGAACACGGCGTTCGCGTTCACGCTGTGGAACCACACGCTGCGCACGTTGACCGCGGTGGAGTCGAGCGTGGTGAACAACACCATGACGATCCAGATCGCGGTGCTGGCGATCGTCTTCCTTGGCGAGCGGCTCGGGCCGCTGCAGCTCGCGGGCCTGTTCCTGGCCGCGGCCGGCGCGCTCGTGGTGCAGCTGGCGCCGCGCCTGCGACGACCTGCCCCAACGTCGATCTAGCTGCTGTCGTCGCCCTCCGCGCCACCGTCCGCGCCAGCTGCCCCCGCGATGAACATGGACGCCGTGGCACGATCCTCGAGCGCCACCTGGAGCTCAGGATCGACCGGCCCGCCGGGGCCGCCCTCGATGATGCGGCGCCGCACCCAGCCGGAGGCGAGATCGATGAGGATGGTGATGACGATCACGACGATGATCGCCATTCCCGCGCGATCGTAGCGACGGAAGTTGATGGCCTGGACGAGGAATTCGCCGACGCCGCCCGCGCCCACGGCCCCCAGGATGGCTGAGGCGCGCACGTTGATCTCGAAGCGATAGAGCCAGAACGCGACTATCTCCGGAAGTACCTGGGGCAGCACCCCCCAGCGCTGCACCTGGAAGGTCCGGCCGCCGGTGGCGCGGGCAGCCTCGACGGGTCCCGGATCGATCCCCTCGACGACCTCGGCAGACAGCTTCCCGAGCGTCCCGATCGAATGCACCCCGATCGCGAGCGTCCCCGCGTAGGGGCCGAGGCCGACCATGGGGATGAACACGACCACCGCCACCAGGATCTCGGGGATGGCGCGGATCGCGTTGAGGACCAGGCGCACGACATTCGAGACGAGCCCGCTGGTGACATTCTTCGCGCCGAGGAACCCCATGGGCAGCGACAGGATGGCGCCGATGATCGTCCCCAACCAGGCAATCTGGACCGACTCGAGCATGGCATCGAGTGCCCCGCCAAGCGCCGTCCAGTCCGGCCCGTTGCGCAGGAAGAAGAGGTAGAACATGTTGCTCAGACCGGCGGGCAGGTCGAGCAGGCGGTCAGCCTCGATCTCGATGGTCAGCGCTGACCACAGCACGATGGCGGCGAAGACCCCGCTGAAGATCCATTTCATCGTCGCCGGCGGCCGCTTCGGCCGCTCGGTCCGCACGCGCCCGGCGCCGGCCGTCACACCAACCTCCGGCGCAGCCAGATCGAGACGTACTCGATGATGACGACAAAGACGAGGATCTCGATGAGGATGACGGAGAGATTGTCGTAGCGGAAGAAGCGACGCTCGGCGTTGATGAGATTGCCGATGCCACCGGCCCCCACGATACCCAGGACCGCCGATGCGCGAATGTTCAGCTCAAAGACGTATAGCGAGTAGGCCACGTAATTCGGGAGCACCTGGGGCAGGACGGCCCAGCGCACGGACTGTATCCGGTTGCCACCGCTGGCATTGGTGGCCTCGATCGGTCCCGGGTCGACTCCATCAACCGTCTCGGACAGGAGCTTCACCACCACGCCGATGTTGAAGAGGACGAGTGCCAGGATCCCGGGCAGCGGGCCGATGCCGACCGCCACCACGAACACCAGCGCGTAGAGCACGTCCGGCAGGGCGCGGATGACGCTGAGCAGTCCGCGGTTGATGAACAGCACCGGCGCGTTCGGCGCCGTGACGCGCGAGGCGAGGAAGGAGATCGGCAGCGCCAGGCCGCATCCAAGGAAGGAGGCAATCACCGCCATCTGGATCGTCTCGATCATCGGATCCACCGTCCGTGGCAGGAAGGCCCAGTTCGGAGGGAAGAACTCGGCGAGGATGTCGGCGCCACGCGTCAGGTTCGTGAGCAGCTCAGCCACGTTGAACCCGATCCCGAACTCCTCGCTCACCGAGACCCAGGTGATCGCGATGAAGACGAGGGCGGCGAGCGGGGCCGCAAGCGAGGGCCGCGGCTTGGCCGGTCTGCCTGCACCGGCTGGACGCGACAGCGCCGTCATCCGGCGGCGGCCGCCTCGCCCATCACGTCGTCGGCGGTGAGGGACCGGCCGTAGATGTCGCGGAATACATGCTCATCGGCCTTGGCCGCCGTCCCGTCGTAGACGAGCTCCCCGCTGCGCATCCCGATGATCCGCTCCCCGTATACCTTGGCAAGGTCCAGGAAGTGCAGATTGACGATGGTGGTGATGCCGAGCTCGCGGTTGATGCGCTGAAGGTCCCGCATCACGACGTGGCTGGTGGGCGGGTCAAGGCTCGCGACCGGCTCGTCGGCGAGGAGAATCTTCGGCTCCTGGGCCAGCGCTCGGGCGATGCCCACGCGCTGCTGCTGCCCGCCGGACAGGTTGGCCGCGCGGACGTAGGCCTTCTCCACGATGTCGACGCGCTCGAGCGCGCGCATCGCGATCTCCACGTCCTCGGGCTTATACCGGGCGAGCAGCGATCGCATGGTGCCGGCATGGTGCAGCCGGCCCATGAGCACGTTGTTCAGCACGCTCGTGCGCTTCACGAGGTTGAAGGTCTGGAAGATCATGCCGATCCGCGAGCGGATCTCACGCAGCTGCCCGAGGCTCGCTCGCCGCACGCTCTCCCCATCGATCGTCACGTCGCCGTCCGTGAGGGGCACCAGGCCGTTGATGGCGCGGATGAGGGTGGATTTCCCGGCGCCGGACAACCCGACGATGACCATCATCTGGCCGTCCGGAATCTCGAGCGTCAGGTTCGTCAGTGCACGGACGCCGCCGGGGTAGACGACCGATGCGTTCTCGAAGCGAATCATCGGATCACCGATACGGGAAGGGGGCGGGCCCGCGCCGGGCCCGCCCCCTCTGATTCAGCGGTCAGTCGCTCTCGATACCGAGCTCCTCGGCAGCGTCCTGGACGATGCCGAAGGCCTCGAGGTCGGCCGGAACGAGATTGTCGATGTTGTAGATCGACGAGAGGACCTCCTGGCCCTCCTCGCTCGCGGCGTAGTCGAGCAGCGCCTGCTCGATGCCGTCCTTCAGGTCCTGAGGCAGGTAGCCGGCAACAGCCCAGCCGTCATTCGGGATCTCCGGCCCCAGCGCGAAGACGACGACCTCGGAAGCGATGTCGCAGCCGCCCTCGGGCGTGGCCTCGATGGCATCGGGCCGCGCGTCGTCGAAGCTCACGCCTACCGTCGCGGTGCCGTCGCAGACAGCGATCGCGGACGCGTCGTGGGCGCCGGCGAAGATGGGATCGATTCCCTCCTCGTAGTCGATGCCCTGGTTGTTCAGGATCGTCGCCGGGAAGACGTAGCCCGAGGCCGACGCCTGCTCGACGAAGCTGAATGAGGTGCCCGCTGGGATCTGGCTGACCTGATCGAGCGCCATCGGGCCCTCGACGATCTCGCCGGCCGGGCGATCGGTCCCGTTGCAGTAGAGAAGCTCGACAGGACCAACGTCGGTCTCGACCTCGACGCCGACCGGCTCGTCGGTGCAGTAAGTGTCCGGGTCGTTGGTCATGAACTGCGTGTGGTAGGTGGCGCTGCCGAATCGCTCCGACTGCAGGACGATCTCTGCATCGGCTCGCTGGCAGGCCTGGAGCAGGGAGAACGGCCCGAAGGCGCCGATGTGCGCCTGGTCGCTCTCCATGGCGGTCACGAGACCCGTGTAGTCACTCGTCACGACTCCCGTGACAGGGATGCCGAGCGCTTCGCTCAAGTGGTCGGCCACGGGCTGGATGGTCTCGACCAGCGCGTCCGCCTCTCGCGACGGAACGAAGCCGATGACCAGCTCTGCCGGCGCCTCGCCGGTGCCGCTCGCCTCGCCCGGGGCGCAGACGGCGGTGTCGCCGGGTTCCTCGGTGGCAGCCGCATCGGTCTCGGCCGGGTCGGTCTCGGCCGCTTCGGTGGCGGCCGGCTCGGTGTCCTCGGGCTCATCACCCGGACCGGTGCATGCCGCGATGAACATGAGCATCGCGACGAGTACCGCAAGAATACGGAAAAGCTTCATCTACCTCATCCTCCAATGGCCTTGACGCTCGACTGGTGCGCGGCGCCTGCTGGCCTTGACCGTCCGGGTGCTCCATCGGCCTTGCGCGCCAGCTCCGGCTCGGGAACGGCGGCGATGGCAGTTCGGGCCATCATACAAGTCCCCCTGCTGCGTGGCGAGATCGGCATTGGCGCGCCGGACAGGATTCGAACCTGCGACCTTCGGCTCCGGAGGCCGACGCTCTATCCACTGAGCTACCGGCGCGCTGTTTCGTGGGTCCCCTCTGGCCCGATATCGTGCTCGGAAAGTTCCGTGAAATCCCTGTTCTAGGCGTGCACGAGGGGCCACTTTACTTCTAGCGGCGGTAGCGGGATGGTTCTAGAGCGTAAGCCCCGGCGGCTTTGGAAAGGACCGGGGCGACGCAGATGGGAGGCCATCCATGGCTACCACCGCGACGCGCATCGTACCCGACACCAGGCCCAAGGGCCAGAAGGCACGTCCTAAGCCTTTGTCAAAGGCCCACAAGGCAAAGCTCGCTGCCGCGCTGGCGACGTGGCGAGCGTCGCTGACCGAGGAGGACGTTCGGGTAGGGCGGTGCGTCGGGGGGTCGCCCTGGCGCGTGCCCGGCCCGGGGTGTCGCCATTACGACACGCCCGCTGTCAGGCTGAGATCTAGTCGCCAGGCGTTATGCGCCTTATCATCGCGGCTCAGAGTGGGCTAGACCCCGCGAAGGAGGCACATCATGGCGAGCGAGCGGCCGGGCGACGAGGGACTGACGATTCTCATCGACAGCCCAACCGATGATGAGGAAGACACCCAGGGTCACGCCGATGTCCGGTTTCTCGACCCCAAGGACGAGAAGCGCCTGGCACAGCTGATCGCGAGGCGGCGCAAGGAAGGCCGATCGGTCGAGATCCGGGTTCGGCCAGCCGCGGAGGCCGATACGGAGGGTCACCTGGCGCTCCGCGGCGACCTGGCCGTGGCGGGCGTGCTCGTCGTGGACGACGACGACACCGCCGGGCACGCGATCAGCATCCACTTCCCAAGCAAGGAGGAGGCCCGCAAGTTCCAGGTTCGGCTGATGGCCGGCGGTGCGATGGCTCTCACCGTCGCCACCGCGGGCATCGGCGCGGGCATCGTCCTTGCGCCTCAGGCCGAGCGGGCTGAGTCCGCGGCCATCAGCGCTCCGGCCGGCGACGCGGCCATGACCGCCCAGCGTGAGGCCGGCGCGGCCTCGGTGGGCGCGGGCGCGGCGAC
>JBOGTC010000120.1:0-5821 GCA_050692055.1 Candidatus Limnocylindria bacterium
GAGCACATCAAGATCACCGACAACGCCATCATCCCCCTCAAGGAGCGGGTCGCCGATGCCTACTACGACCCCGTCCAGGCGCTCTGGCGACGACTCACCGGGTCGCGGTCGGACGCGACCGAGCCGCCCGCCAGCGACGACGACTGACCAGCTGCGCGTCCTGATTCACACCGATGGCGCCGCCCGCGGCAACCCCGGCCCGGCAGGCGCCGGCGCGGTCCTGCGCGACGCGGCCACCGGCGAGGTCCTCGCCGAGATCGCCGAGCCGCTCGGGCGCGCGACGAACAACGTCGCCGAGTGGACGGCGGTGCTGCTGGCGCTCGAGCAGGCGGCCCGCCTCGGCGCCACGCACGTCGACCTGCGGATGGACTCCGAGCTCGTCGCTCGCCAGATCGCCGGCACCTACCGCGTCAAGCATCCCGGCCTCATGCCGATCCACGCCCGGGTCATGGAGCTGCTGCAGCGCTTCGCGGGCTATACCGTCGGTCACGTGCCGCGCGAGCTGAACAAGGAGGCGGACCGGCTCTCGAATGTCGCCATCGACGAAAAGGGCATCTGAGGTTCTGCCGGGAGCCGCTGAGCGGCCTCGGCGGCCAGTCATGTCGGTGAGGCGCTCCGTCGTCCCGAAGCCGATCGAAGGGGCTGAGTCGAGGATCCGCGGCGGAGCGCTGCTGCTGGTCGGGGGCACGCTGCTCCTGCTGGCCGGCTGCGGCGGCACGCCCCCGTCGGTGGAGTCGTCCGCTCCAACGGAGGCGGCTGCCTCACCGAGCCCGCCGTCCCTTCCGGCGCGCGACCAGCTGGTGCCGGCCGGCGTGGTCGCAGCGACCGAGTGGACGGAGATGGGCAGCCACCCGAGCGAGTTCGATCCGAACGCCGGTCACGCCACTCCGCAGGCTCTGGCCGACGCCTTCGGGGAGGCGTTGCACGCCGGCTACGCGGGGAGCCCGATGCGTCCGGATCTGAATCTCCAGGCGCTCGATGAGTCATCGGATCGCGCCCTGCTGCTGATCTCAGAGACCGGCGTCGGTGACGACTCGGTCGCCGGGTCGCAGTACGCGCTCATGCTGGTGCAGGAAGAGGATGGCTGGCGGCTCGACGAACTGTGGACGCGCGCCCTCTGCCGCCGGGGCGGCGACGCGCAGTTCTGCACCTGATGCGAACAGGCGTTCGAATCGGCTACAATATCGGTCCCTGGAGGCGGCCGGACGGCCGCGGGCGCATCGGTCGAAAGGCCGCGTCCGAGGAAAGTCCGAGCTCCACAGAGCAGGCTAGCGGGTAACGCCCGTCCGCCGTGAGGCGAGGACCAGCGCCACAGTGACGATGCCCGTGTTCGCGCGGGAGTGAAACGCGGCAAGCTCTAGCCGGAGCAAGACCGAATAGGAGGGCGGAACCCGGCGTTCGCGCCGGAGGAGGCGGCTCGCGGAGCCCTCGGGTAGGTCGCACAGATGGATGGCCGTCACCGTCGCCCAGCGCGACGGGACAGAACTCGGCTTACAGGCCGCCCTCCAGGGACACCGGCAATCGGCGAGGCGCGGGCAGCGTGACTTGCCAGATTCCAATCACCGCCGGCTTAGGCGACGCAAGAGGCTGATTCGCCCCTCTGAATCTGGGCAACCGTATGTCGCGCCCATCCACCGCCGATCGTGAGCGTGCCGAACCCGGCGCTGGTTGGCGTTAGGCAAGAACAGCCACTTGGCTGCCCTTGGGCTGGGTCCGCTGAAACTCAGTCCTCGTCCTCGCGCCAGACCGACCGCGCGGTGCAGGCGTTGCAGATCGGCCGTGCCTCGTCCATGGTGCCCAGGGGGAGCGGATGATCTGGCCCGCCCAGCAGGCAGTCGACCTGCACCAGCGGTCCATCGGCGGCCGGGAAGAGGCTGACGTGGCGGACGGTGCACCGACGGATCCGACCGGATCGCGGGATCGGCCGGCGGTCGTTCCCCCTGTCGATCGGGTTCAGTGCCACGGTAGGTTCGCCTCGGTCTTCCGGCGCGCTGCCCGCACCGTCTGCAGGAGCCTATCGTCGCGCTGACGCAACGCTCAATGGCGCCTTCGTACCATGGCGGTCATGCCCTCCTGCGTATCGCTCACGCCGCATAGGGAGCGCTAGACTCACCGCGCGGCGGCTGCTCGTCGTGCCTGCCGCCCTGGGGCGCACGGATGGAGGAGTAGTTGTTCGGACGACGCAAGCGTGAGGAAGCTGCCGTCGAGGCCGCCCGCGAGGCGGATCGACGCGCGCTGTTCGCCAAGCTTGCCGAGCGTCCCGAGCACATCTGCCCGTTCCTGGGCCTCTCCTCCGAGCGCACGGGCTACGTCGACGGTGTCAGCGACGAGCACCGCTGCTACGCCTTCGGCGACCCGGCGCCGCTCTCGGCCGAGCAGCAGACTCGCGTCTGCCAGGAGCGTGGCTACGGCAACTGCCCGCGCTACCTGCGCGGCGTGCTCGTCATTCCGACCGAGGAGCTCGAGGCGCTGCGGCGGCCGCTTGCACCGGCCGCTCCACCACCGCCAGCCCCGCTCGAGGAGCGCCGTCGTCGACCGGCTGCGCTCCTCGTCGTGATCGCCCTGGTGCTGCTGATCGGCGCAGGGGGCGCCGCGGCCTGGGCACTCCTCGGCGGCGGGTTGGTGGCGACCCCGACCGACTCACCGACAGCCGAGCCCACCGCAGAGCCGACAGCAGCGCCGACAGAGGCGCCGACCCCAGACCCGACGGCCGAGCCCACCGCAGAGCCGACGGCGGAGCCCACGCCCACGCCGGATCCGACGCCGGTTCCCGGTGACGAGTTCGCGTTCTACGAGGTCTCCGTTGCCGAAGGCGACTACACGCTCTACGAGGTCAGCGCCGAGGGCGCCGTGGTCACGAGCCGCGCGGCGTCGTTCAGCCGCAGCTCGCAGGCCCAGGTGGAGCGCGTCGAGGCGTCGAACGGCCTGCTGCACTGGCGGACGCTCGCCGGTGACTACATCGGCCTTTCGTACATCAACCCCGACTCGGGAGACTTCAATATCCGCGCGGTCTACCGCCGGCCCGATGGCTCGCGCAGCTCCGAGCTGCTTCCCGAGGACGAGACCTGAGAGCGCGGTGGGGAAAGGGATTCTGCAGGCGGCCATTCCCGTGATCCGGCGAGCGTTGCTGCTGCCGGTCCTCATCGCAACCCTGGCATCCGGGCTGAACCTGTCGCGTCCTGAGCTGGCCGCCGCGGCTAACCCCTTCACCGATATCGGCAACTCGCAGTTCGAGGCCGACATCGACTGGCTCTACAGCTCAGGCATTACCCGGGGGTGCGCAGCCACTCGCTTCTGCCCGGAGGGCACGGTCACCCGCGGCGAGATGGCGGCCTTCCTGGTGCGCATGTTCCATCTGCCGGCGGGCGAGACCGATTTCTTCAGCGACGACGCGCACTCCATGTTCGAGGATGACATCAACGCTCTGGCTCGGTCGGGCATCACCGGTGGTTGTGGCAGCGGGCGTTACTGTCCGGATGCCTTCGTCACTCGTGAGCAGATGGCGGCCTTCCTGGTGCGAGCCACCCGAGCCGCGCAGACCGATGCCGACTACTTCCTCGACGACGAGCGCAGCCAGTTCGAGGCGGTGATCAACCGCTTTGCAGCCGCCGGCATGACCAGTGGCTGCGGCGAATACCGCTTCTGCCCAACGAGCAGGGTCACCCGTGGCGAGATGGCGGCCTTCCTGCATCGCGTGGAGGAGCCGCGAGGTGCGCCACCGGTACTTCCGGACAACGGGCCGCTGCCGTCGTGCAGCTATCAGGACGTGCTGACCGAGCATCGCGCAGCCGGGGACTGGCCGCGTACCCTGCTCGATCCCATCTACATGGTCCCGTCGAGCTATGTGCCACCGGACCTCGTCTCCACCGCCAGCGCCGGCATCAATGGCGGCTACACCGTGCGAAGCGTGGCCATCCCGGACCTGCGCGGCATGGCCGATGCGGCTCGCGTGGCTGGCATCGATCTCCGCATCTACTCTGCCTACCGTTCCTATGCTACGCAGCAGGCCGTCTTCGCGCGCAAGGTGGCGGAGCTCGGCTACGAGGCCGCCCTGCTGCGCTCCGCGCGCCCGGGCCATTCCGAGCACCAGCTGGGCACGACGATCGACGTGTCGAACACGCCGGGGGCGTGGGCCTGGCTGGCGGACAACGCCTGGCGGTACGGCTGGGTGATGAGCTATCCGAGCGGCAAGACCTCGGTCACGTGTTACATCCACGAGCCGTGGCACTATCGCTACGTAGGACGCGAGAGGGCGGCGTCGATTCGCGCCAGCGGCCTGACGCTGCGGGAGTACCTCTGGCGCATTGGCTGACGCGCCAGACGCACGGACGCTCGCGGCCGATACCGCCTGTCGTTGCCACTGCGCGTGGTGGCTCGCCGGTCTGTCATCCAGTCCCCGGATGACTACCTGACAGAGGCGCGGGCACTCGGCGCCAGGCCGCTCCACGCCTCGACGGACGCCTGAGCCGACCCAAGGCTGAAGGGACGCCCGGCACCAACCTGCAGCCGCCCCTGACGTTCTCCCACGGGCGGCGAGAAGGCCCAGCCGAGGGTATCCGCCTCGAAATCGGTGGGACCTGGCCAAGAAACCCCTTGACGGGCGGTGATTGCTATGTATAGTGGCGCCCTGTGGTTCCAGATGGGGCCGAATGGGGATAAGTGGTGATCGGCTGGACGAATGGAGCGAGCGTCATTCCTCACCGGGGAGTTCAGGCACGCGCTGGACGATCGGGGTCGCGTCGCGATCCCGGTCCGCTTTCGGCCGCGCCTGGCGCAGGGCGCGACGCTCGCCCGCTGGCTGGACCGGTGCCTATCGGTCTTTCCGGCCGATACCTGGGAGGCCCTGGCGGCCAAGCTCCAGGGCCTGCCCACCACCAACGCGGCTGCACGCCAGTTCGGCCGCTTCATGAGCTCGGGGGCGGTCGAGGTGGAGCTCGACCGCCAGGGGAGGCTCCTCGTCCCGAGCTATCTGCGCGAGTACGCCGGCCTGGACCTGGGCGAGGTGGTCGTGGTCGGCGCGCTGAACCGGCTCGAGATCTGGGCGCCGTCGCGGTGGCAGCCGTATCGGTCCCAGATCGAGGGCGAGCCGGAGGCGCTCGCCGAGCACCTCGCCGAGCTGGGGGTCTGACGGGGCGTGGCGCCATGACGCACGCCATGCCCCGGCCATTTGATGCGTCTCCGGGCCGCTCGGCCCGTCGTCCGACAGCGAGGTGCAGCGCCACATGGGAGAAGGGCACCTGCCGGTCATGGTCGACGAGGTTCTCGCCTCGCTCGCGCTGCGACCAGGCAGCTCCGTGGCTGACTGCACCGTCGGCGGCGGTGGGCACGCTGAGCGGCTTCTGGAGGCCGCGTCTCCGGGTGGCCGCCTGCTCGGCCTCGATGCCGATCGGGCGGCCATCACGGGGGCGAAACGATCACTCGCGCGCTTCGGCGACCGGGTCGTGCTGCGCCACGCGAACTTCGAGTCGATCTATGACACCGCGACCGACGCCGGCTTCGTGCCGCTCGACGCGGTGCTCTTCGACCTGGGGCTCAGCTCGTACCAGCTCGCGGATGCACGGCGTGGCTTCAGCTTTGCGGCCGATGCGCCGCCGGACATGAGATTCGATGAAACGACCGGCCTCTCAGCCCTCGAGCTCATCGACCGCTCATCGGAGCGAGAGCTCGCCGCGATCCTCGCGACGTTTGGTGAAGAGCGCCGTGCAGGCCGCATCGCGAAGGCGATCCTGGCGGCGCGCGCGGAGGGCCGCATCGTGACCGCCGCCGAGCTGGCAGCCGTCGTGGCCGCGGCCGCGCCCAGCCGGCCCGGTGGGGCCGACGC
>JBOGTC010000121.1:0-10342 GCA_050692055.1 Candidatus Limnocylindria bacterium
CGAACGGTCAGGCGGCATTCGGCCAGTACAAGCCGGATCCCGCCGGCGGTTACGCGCCGTGGTCGCTCCAGGTCCTCGAGACCTCAGGCGGTCGGATCAGCGGGATCAGCTTCTTCCTCGACACCGCACGGCTCTTCCCGCTCTTCAACCTGCCCCTTCGCCTCGACGCGTAGCTCGGCCGAGCACGGGACGACATCGCGCAGCCCAACGAGGGCGAGCAGCTCACGCAGCTCGGAAGAGGCGTCATGAAGCCAGACCTTGCACCCAAGGCGCTGAGCGGTGAGCTGCAGCCTGGCCAGGGCGTCGACCGTGTCGAGATCCGGCTCCGCGACGTCGGCCACGTGGCACACGATCGGCCGGTGCGTCCCGCGGTCCGCCAGGAGCCGGACGAGTTCGCACAGCGCGGCCCCATCCGCGCGATTGATCCGTCCACGCACGACGAGATCGATCGTGCTCGCATCGTGCGGCGGTCCCGGGGGCGTGGGCGTCGTGGGCGAGTTGTCGAAAGCGGCCAGCAGGAGACCTCCTTCCCTGCAGGTAGAGACGGGTCGGGCGAGCGAAACTCATCGGCCGAGACCGCCGCCAGACCGATGAGTTTCCGTTGACCGTGCCGTCCAATCGTTCGACAGCACCAACGACGAGAATCCATGCAACCGGCGCACGCCCGTTGACCTACATGATGCAGAGGAGCTCGACCGTGACGTCTACCACCATCCCGATCTCCATCCCGGACCTGCGGGCCGGAATTCGCGGCCGCGTGATCACCCCGGACGACCAGGAGTACGACGGGGCGCGCACCGTCATGGCCGGTCACATCGATCGCCGGCCGGCCGTCATCGTGCGCGCCGCCGACGCAACCGACGTTGCGTACGTCGTGAATCTCACCCGAGACACCGGCCTCGAGCTGGCGGTCCGAAGCGGCGGACACAGCGGCGCCGGACACGGCGTGTCCGAGGGCGGGATCGTGCTCGACCTGCGAGACATGAAGGCCCTCGACATCGACGTCGAGGAGCGCACCGCCTGGGCCGAGACCGGCCTGACCGCGGGCGAGGTCACGACGGCCACCACGGCTCACGGCCTCGCCATCGGCTTCGGCGATACCGGATCGGTCGGTATCGGCGGCATCACGCTGGGTGGCGGCGTCGGCTACCTCGTCCGCAAGCACGGCCTCACCATCGACAATCTCCTGGCCGCCGAGGTCGTGACCGCCGACGGAGTCTTCCTGCACGTCGACGCCGATACTGACGCGGACCTGTTCTGGGCCATCCGCGGCGGCGGCGGCAACTTCGGCGTGGCCACCCGGTTCCAGTTCCGGCTGCACGAGCTTGACGGGATCGTGGGCGGGATCCTCGTCCTGCCCGCGACCGTCGACACCGTCGCCGGGTTCATCGCCGCGGCCGAGGCGGCGCCCGATGAGCTCTCGACCATCGCGAACGTCATGAACTGCCCGCCGATGCCGTTCATTCCGGAGGAGCACCAGGGCACTCTCGTAATCCTCGGCATGCTTGCCTACGCCGGGCCTCCTGACGACGGCGAGCGCGCCATGGCTCCCTTCCGGGCGCTGGCCACCCCCCTGGCCGACATGGTCAAGCCGATGCCGTATCCGGAGATGTTCCCGCCCGAGGACCCCGACTACCGCCCGACGGCGGCGGCGCTCACGATGCTCATCGACCACGTCGATCGAGGGGTGGCCGAGACGATCATGCAGTATCTCGAAGCGTCGGATGCGTCCATGCGCGTCGCGCAGTTGCGGGTGCTGGGCGGGGCGATGGCTCGCGTCCCCGTTGACGCCACCGCTTTCGCGCACCGCACGTCGCGGATCATGGTCAACGTCGCCGCTTTCTACGAGGGCCCCGAGGACCGCCTGGTGCGCCAGGCGTGGGTCGCAGACTTCGCTTCGGCGCTGCAGCAGGGTGATCGGGGCGCGTACGTGAACTTCATCGGCGACGAGGGGGCCGAGCGCGTGCGTGCCGCCTATCCAGGCTCGACCTGGGATCGGCTCGTCGCGATCAAGGCCCGATACGACCCGACCAACCTGTTCCGGCTCAACCAGAACATCTGGCCTGCCCAGGACTAATGGAATGGCACTGAGCGAGATCAGTGAACCGAGGGCTGAGCTGGATCCGGCGTCAAGCCGCTCCCTGCCGCGCTCATGACGAAGCTCGTCACAGCACGCATTGCCGAGAACGAGAAGCGCGCGAAGAAGTGAGCGAGGCAGGCAGATGAGATTCCGCACCACCATCCAGCAGACTGGCAAGACCGCCGCCGGCATCCGCGTCCCCGACGAGGTCGTTGAGGCCCTCGGTTCGGGCAAGCGCCCCGCGGTGAAGGTCACCATCAACGGCTACACCTACCGCAACACGGTGGCCGTCATGGGCGGCGCCTACATGGTCGGAGTCAGCGCCGAGAACCGAGCGGGTGCCGGCGTGGCCGGAGGCGACGACGTCGACGTAGAGATGGAGCTCGACACCGCGCCGCGCGAGGTGACGGTGCCTGCCGACTTCGCCACCGCGCTCGACGCCGAGCCGGACGCCCGACGCACCTTCGACGGCCTGTCGTACAGCAACAAGCGCTGGCATGTGCTGTCGGTCGAGGGTGCCAAGACCGATGAGACCCGCCAACGCCGCATCGGCAGATCGGTCGATGCGCTGCGAGAGGGCCGGATCCGGTGAGCGACGTCCCGGCGCGGCCAGTCGGCGGTTTGCATCGGGAGTAGCCAACTGAAGAACGGACCGATATCGGCCCCTGCCTCCTCCACTTGCGACACCGGATGCAAGGAATCGCGACCCACAGGCCCGAAGTTCTCGAGTTGGCGACTCCCCGTGCAAAGTCGAGCCGGCCAGCCCCCGTGCAAAGTCGAGCCGGGTACCGCGTCCAGTGCTTGCTCGTGTGCGCCGGCGCGAGCATGTAGGAAACTGCGCGCATGCTGTGCGGCGAGTGTGGCGCGTCCCTGGAGCCCGGGACCCGGTTCTGCCCTGCCTGCGGGTCGCCTGCGGCCGATGCAACCTGCACCCGATGCGGCAGCCCGCTCCAGGCCGCCGCTCGCTTCTGTGCCGCATGCGGAGCGCCGGTCGACGCGCCCGCGAACGTCGCGCCCGCGGCGGTTCGCGAGCGGAAGGTCGCAACGCTGCTCTTCGCCGATCTCGTGGGCTTCACGAACCTGGGCGAAAGCCAGGATCCGGAGGTGATCGAGGCCCTCGTCGGCCGCACGTTCGATCGGCTCAGCGCCGAGGTCGCTCGCTACGAGGGACTGGTCGAGAAGTTCGCCGGCGACGCCATGCTCGCCGTCTTCGGCGTGCCGACCGTGCACGAAGACGATGCGGAACGCGCGGTGCGGGCGGCGCTCGAGATGCAGGCTGCCATGGCCGAGCTGCAGGCACAGTTCGAGGACGAGGGGAGGCCGCCGCTGGCGCTGCGCATCGGCATCGAGACCGGCGAGGTGCTGGCCAGCCGGGAGCGGGCCGCCGGCGAACGTGACCGGATCGTGACCGGGGACGCCGTGAACACCGCCGCGCGCTTGGAGCAGGCAGCGGCATCCGGCGGCGTCGTGGTCGGCCCGGGCACGTACGCCGCGACGCGCGAGACGATCGAATACGAGGAAATGGAGCCGATCGCGCTCAAGGGCAAGGCACTGCCGGTCCCCGCCTGGCGTGCCGTACGGGTGCGGACCGGGCGTGGAGGGCGGCGAGCGGTGCTGGGCCTGGAGGCCCCGCTCATCGGGCGCGACGAGGAGCTGGCGCTGCTCAAGGAGACCGTGCGGCGCACCGTGGCCGAGGGTCGTCCGCACCTCGTCACCGTCCTCGGCAGTGCCGGCGTCGGCAAGTCGCGCCTGACCTGGGAGCTGGAGAAGTACCTCGACGGCCTGCCGGAGCTCTATCACTGGCGCAAGGGCCGATGCCTCGCCTACGCCCAGACCAGCTACTCGGCGTTGGCGGATGCGCTCGCGGCGGACGCATCGGTCCTGGATGACGATCCGGTGGAGCAGGCCGCGGCCAAGCTGAGCGACCGGCTGACGGACCTGGCCGGCGGTACCGCGCCGGAGGAGGTCGAGGCGGCCGCGCGCGTGATGCTCGGCCAGCAGCCGGCCGGCGGCCTGTCACGCGACGGGTTGTTCGACGCCTGGCGCGCCTACCTGGAGCTCATTGCGCGTCGCGCGCCGCTCGTGCTCGTGCTGGAGGACATCCACTGGGCCGATGAAGGGTTGCTCGACTTCATCGAGTTCCTGGCCCGCTGGGCTGAGGCGCCGACCATGATCCTGTGCCTCGCGCGCCACGAGCTCCTGGAGCGCCGTCCTGCCTGGGGCGGCGGTCTGCCGAACGCCACATCCATCGTGCTCGAGCCGCTGGGCGCGTCCGAGAGCGAGCAGCTGATCGATGCCCTGCTCGGCGGGTCCCTCCCGGCGGCGCTGCGCCGACGGGTCGTGGACGTGACGGAGGGCAATCCCCTCTTCGCCGAAGAGCTGGTGCGTCTCTTCGTCGACCGCGGCGTGGTGCGCCACGCCGACGGCCGCTGGGAGCAGGCTCAGCCGGTGGAGGCGGTTGAGATTCCGCAGTCGATCCAGGCCCTCCTCGCCGCCCGACTCGACAGCCTGCCCGCGGACGAGAAACGGATCAGCCAGGACGCGGCGGTGGTGGGCCGCATCTTCTGGGACCGCATCCTCGCCCACCTGGCCGGCCAGTCCCCTGCCACCACCGTTGGCCTGCTTCGCTCCCTTCGGGTCAAGGAGCTGGTGGTGCCGCGCGAGCCGTCGACGATGACCGATGCGCAGGAGTACGCCTTTCGCCACGTTCTCATCCGCGACGTGGCCTACGAGTCACTGCCGAAGCTGGACCGCGCGCGGAAGCACCGCGAGGTGGCGACCTGGGCGGAGGAGCGCCTGGGCGAGCGCGCCGAGGAGGTGGTCGAGCTGCTGGCCGCCCACTACTGGAGCGCGCTGCGCTATCAGGAGGAGTTCTCGCCCGAGGGGGCGGATCTTGCCGAGCTTCGCCGTCGAACGCTCGAGTACGCCCGCGCCGCGGGCCACAGGGCGCTCGACGTCGGCCAGCACGAGAGCGCCACGCAGTGGATGCGGATCGTCATGGAGCAGAGCCGGAAGATCGGAACCCCGGTGCGGGAGCACGCCGAGCTCGCGGTCGACTACGTCCGGGTCTCGGAGCTGTACGAGACCTACGAGGCCCGGATCGTCGCCGTGACCGAGGCCCTCGACGGCCTGGCTGGGCTGGGCGACGTCAGCGACCAGGACCGTAGGCTCGAGGCCCGGTTGCGCTCGCAGCTGGCGTACCTCGTCTACGCCGGCTCTGACGACGTGGAGGCCGCGCGCGCGGCGGTTGCGACCGGTCTCGATGTGCTGCGTGGGATCGGTCCCTGTTCCGAGCGGGCCTCGCTCCTCCACCGACGTGGCTGGCTCGCCTGGCGTGCCGGACCGGTCGCCGATGCCATCGAGCCGCTCGAGGCAGCGATCGCCGAAGCCCGCAGCGCGGGTAGCGGCCGCGTCGAGCGGTGGTCGCTTCACGATCTCGGGCTCGCGCTGACCCGGGGGAGCCCGGATCCGGAAGGCCGCCGGATGGTAGAGGAGAGCGTGGAGCTCGCCCGCGCGGCCGGCGACGTGCCGCTCCTGATGCGCTGTTACATCAATCTGCCCGAGATTCTCCTTGGCTTCGGCGAATACCAGCGGGCGCTTGCAATGTGGGAAGAGGGCCTGGATCGGGCGCGGCGCTCGATGGATCGACACTCCGCGTTCTGGACCGCGTCGAACCTCGCTGTGACGTACGCCGAGCTGGGACGCGTGGCGGATGCGCTGCCACTGCACGAGGAGGCCGTCGCCGCGGCGCGGGCGATCGGGCTGCTGCGCGGCGGGCTCCCGGAATATGCGTGGACGCTGGCCCTCGCCGGCCGGCTGGATGAGGCACGCCGCACGTGGCAGCTGGCCCGCGAGACCGAGGGCGCGCCGGAACCGCAGATGATCGCGTGGTGGGCGTCGCTCGACGCGCTCATGAGCTGGGCCGACG
The DNA here is from genome assembly GCA_050692055.1 of Candidatus Limnocylindria bacterium. GTDB lineage: Bacteria > Chloroflexota > Limnocylindria > QHBO01 > QHBO01 > JBOGTC01. The sequence continues at coordinate 6,009 of JBOGTC010000121.1, forward strand.
ACCCACCGCAGAGCGTCGCCCGCCTGGTGGACGCCGTCGCGGACGCCCGGCGGGCGGGCTCGGTGAGCGATACGGAGCGCACAGCCCGCCTGCTCGTTCGCATGGCGCTGCGCTCCAATGACGACGACGCTCTGCGGCTGGGTGCCGGGGCCATCGGCGAGATGGCGACGGCGTCTGGTTCGCCGGTCAACGCCGCCCACGCCGCGTGGCTCGGGTCCATCGCGGATGCCGATCCGGCCACCGGCGTCACGGCGGTGACCAGGGCCGCGGAGCAGCTCGAGGCCATGGAGCATCGGCTCGATGCCGCCGACGCGTACGCCGACGCTGCCCTGCTCGCCGAACGCGCGGGCCTTCCTTCAGACGATTGGCGCGCGCAGGCGGCACGCCTCTACGCCGCAGGCTCGGCGGTCCCGCTCCTGGACCCGCCGGGATGAATCGGACGGCCACCGCTCGGCGGGTTGAACGGACCTACCTGCTGCTGACCCTGCTGACGACGCTGGCCGCGTCGTTTATCTGGGGGATCAACACCCTCTTCCTGCTTGACGCGGGGCTCAGCAACGCGGAGGCGTTCGCCGCCAACGCATTCTTCAGCGTGGGGCAGGTGCTGTTCGAGGTACCGACGGGCGTCGTCGCCGACACACGCGGCCGTCGCTTCTCGTTCCTCCTCGGGGCGGCCACGCTGCTGCTCTCTACGCTCCTCTACCTGCTGATGTGGAACATGCAGGCGCCGTTCTGGGGCTGGGCGATCGCCTCGATCCTGCTGGGCCTGGGCTTCACCTTCTTCTCGGGCGCGACCGAGGCCTGGCTGGTCGATGCGCTGGGCTCGACCGGCTTCACCGGCGACCTCGAATCGGTCTTCGGTCGGGCCCAGGTCGTGGGCGGCGTGGCGATGCTGGCGGGATCGGTCCTGGGTGGCGTGATCGCGCAGCTGACCGACCTCGGCGTGCCGTACATCGTGCGGGCGGCGATGCTGGGGGTCACCCTCGTCATCGCCTGGTGGTTCATGCATGACCTGGGGTTCACGCCGCAACGCGGTCTCACGCCGGGCGTCGCGGTACGGGGCGTGGTTCGCGGAGCGGTCGACGGTGGGCTGCGCAACGCGCCGGTGCGGTGGCTCATGCTGGCCGCCCCGTTCACGGTGGGCGTCGGCTTCTACGCCTTTTACGCGCTGCAGCCCTATCTGCTCGAGCTGTACGGCGACCCGGACGCGTACAGCATCGCCGGCCTGGCAGCCGCCATCGTGGCGGGCGCACAGATCCTCGGCGGCCTCAGCGTCCCCTTGGTGCGGCGTCTCTTCGCTCGCCGCACGCACGCTCTCATCCTGGCCGGGGGGTTGAGCGTGGTGATGCTCGCGCTCATCGGCTTGACCACCAGCTTCGTGCTGGCGCTCGTGCTGCTGACGGTCTGGTGCATGGTCGCCGCCATCGAGGAGCCGATGCGCCGCGCCTTCATCAACGGGATCATCCCCTCCGGGCAGCGGGCGACCGTTCTCTCCTTCGACTCGCTGATGGGCTCCGCCGGCGGAGTCGTCGCGCAGCCGGCGCTCGGCCGCACCGCCGACGTGTTCGGCTACGGGACCTCGTACGTCGCCGCCGCGGCCATCCAGGCGCTGGCGGTGCCGTTCGCGATCCTCGCCCGCCGCGAGAACGCCGCGTCCGATCCCATCACGGCCGACGCCGATCCGTCCGAGTTGCCCGGTCCCGGCGGAGCCGGCGAGGCCGGCGAGGCAACTTAGCGCGGTTCCCGCTGCTTGCGAGGCCGAGCTCAGCGGCCGTCGTCGGGCGGGCCGAGCTCAGCGGCCGTCGCCGGCGGGCTCGTTGTGATCGTGGACGTGCGCCTCCTTGGCGTGATCCTCGTCCTCCTTGCCCGGGTCGTGAGCGTGCCCGTGCAGCAGCGGAGCGTGGTTGTGCTCGTGGGCGTGGTAGTGCGCACGATGATCGAACTCGCCCAGCGGTCCCCCGCCATGGTGATGCGTCACGTGATAGTGGTCGTGGCTGTGCACCATGGCCGGATGCAGGTGCTCCTGCTCCTGGGCCTCCGTGCCGACCGTGCGCTGCCCGGCCCCACCGGTGTCCTCGTAGGTCATCGCCTTGTAGGTCATCGCCCTGCGTCTCCCTGCGGTTCCCTTCTGCCGGAACCGATGCAGAGGCCGTGCCGCGGATTGCATGAGATGGAGCTAACAGGGAAGAAGAGCCGATGCGGGGGCTCATCTTCCCCGCCTGTTGCACGGGGTGAGGGAGATGGTGAAGCAGGCGGCTGAATCGGCCTCTTCTTCCCCGATACCTCCACCTGGTGCAACGCGCCCAGGGCAACGCGCGGTGGAAGTCGCGGGCGATATCGGCGAGCGCGAGGCTGACGATGCTGGAGTCGATCAGCGTGAAGCCCGCGATCCACGCCAGGGCAAGCTGCGCTCGGGCCGACGACATTGCGCGCAGTGTCGCATCCCGGTCACGGCCGGTCTATCGTTCGCGCATGCTCCCCAGTCTGACGCCGGCCTACCGCTGATGCCGCAGAACTGCTGCAGGACCGATTACGACGCGCTCTTCGACGAATCGACGGCGCGGCGTGAGCTCGCCGCGTACCGGCACAAGGGGGTCGGCGGCGCGACCCGCCGGCTGGTGGACGCGCTGCGTGCTCAGGGGGTGGAGGGGGCAACGCTGCTCGATATCGGCGGCGGGATCGGGGCCATTCAGCACGAGCTGCTGGATGCCGGCGCGACCGGCTCGCTCGCCGTCGAAGCCTCCCACGCCTACCTGGCCGCTGCCCGGCTCGAAGCCGAGGCGCGTGGCTTCGGTGACCGGGCGGAGCACCGGTACGGCGACTTTGTCGACCTCGCCCCCGAGGTGGCGCCCGCCGACATCGTCACGCTCGATCGCGTCATCTGCTGCTACGGCGACATGCCGGCGCTCGTGAGCGCATCGGTCCAGCGCGCGCGGCGCCTGTACGGGCTGGTCTACCCGGTGGACCGATGGTGGCTCCGGCTCGGCATCCGCATCCCCAACGCGTTCCTCGCCCTTGCGCGGCGGTCGTTCCGCGGGCACATCCACCCCACGAGGTCGGTCGATGCGCTCGTCCGGTCGCACGGGTTACAACCGCTGCTTCACCATCGCGGGCTCATCTGGCAGGTCGCGCTCTACAGCCGATGACCTGGCCCGCGGTGCCCGTACGACGGCGAGGCCAATCTGTCAAAGGCCAACCACCGCCGGCTCGGGCAGCCCTGAGGCAAGAGCTGGGTCGCAGAAACTGGGTATATCTACGTCGAACGGCTGAATCGGAGGCGCTGACGCTGCCCAAGCCGCCCCTGGTTGGAGTCTGGCAAGATCAGCGAGAAATCATGGCCCGGCAACATGGAGCGACCTGCGACATCGTCGGCTGCGGGCGCGAGGCGACAGTACGGCTCTCGGAGCCGCCGAGCGCGCTCCGCATTCACCCACGCCTGACCAGCGATGATCCCGTGCCGCTCTGTGCAGGCCATGCGGAGGACGTGGTCCATCGGCTCCGGCGGGAGCTCGAGCGTGCCGATCCCAACCGGAATCCATCGAACCGGGCGATGAGCAGCGAGGATCTGGGCGACGCGGAGGACTAGGCCGCTCAGGGCAGGCTCGTTGCACCTCATGAAGGTATCGGGGAAGAAGAGGTCGAGCGGGGTCGTTACTTCGCCGCCGCTTTCACCCGGTGCAACGTACGGGGAAGATCGGGCCGGAAAGCGACCCTACTTCCCCTTTACCTCCACCTCATGCAAATCGGTCTATCGGCCCACGTTGAGGCCGGTGCGGCCGCCGCCGAAGAGGAAGGCCGCCGCGAATGCGGCAAGGCCCAGTGGCACAAGCGCGACGGCGCCCAGGTTGATGCCAATAGCCGCCAGGATGAACAGCACGACCGCGATGATCAGCAGGATCGAGAACGGTGTCATATCGATGCGCATGAGGACCTCCTTTGAGATCCGACTCAGGCACCCTGCGTGCCAGCAGCCTGGTGCGGCGCCCGACTTGGTTGACCAAGTCCACCCGGATGTCCGGACCGGGCGTCAGACGAGGCCAACAAGGAAGCCGATGAGGGCGGCGATCAGCCACACGACAGCCGCGGCCACCAGGATGGCCACCAGGATCAGCGCACCGAAGAAGAGCCACTGGGGGCGGGTCGAGGCAACCGGGTCGCCGACGTAGCGGCGCATGAGATCGATGTTGCGCGCGCTGGCCTTGAACCACAGGTCGAAGGCATCGCCGGCGATCGGGATCGAGCCGATGACGAAGTCGACGGCCACGTTGAAGAGCATTCGCGCCAGCACGACCCGCGGCACGCCGATCTGCGCTCCCCGCGCCACCACGATCAGC
>JBOGTC010000122.1:0-19341 GCA_050692055.1 Candidatus Limnocylindria bacterium
GCGCGTGCTCCAGTCGGTCGAGCGGCACGCCCGCCGCGCGAGGCGCGGAACGCTCGACCGCGTCGAGCACGGCCGCGTTGGCCCGATCGCCGATGGCATGGACCGCCACGCCGATGCGCGCCGGCCGGGCGGCGGCGAACAGGCCGTCCAGCTCGTCGGACGGCACGCGCAGGATCCCCGCGTCCGCATCGTCGCCGCAGCTGTAGGGCGCGAAGAGGGCGGCCGTCCGTGATCCCAGGGCGCCGTCCGCGTACTCCTTGGCCCAGCCGAAGCGCAGCGTGGTCGTGCCCGCGAACGGGGCCCCGGTCTGCAGGCCGAGCTCCGCGGCCGCGGCCAGCGCGTCGGCGGGGATCCCGAGCGTGAGGCGCAGCCGGCCGTCGATCCGTTCGGCGTGCTCGGCGAGCGACGAGAACGAGTCCCCCATCGCGGCGTACGGGCCAACGCCGTTCTCATCGGTATAGTCGCCAGCCTCGCTGGCACCGGTGATGCCGAGCGCCGCGAGATCTCGCAGCGTCTCATCGACCGCGGCCCACAGCATCTCTCCACGCAGGCGATCAGCCGCCGTGGCGACCGGCTCCATGGCGGTCTCGCGCAGCACTCCGGTCGGCGCGCCGTGGACATCGCGCTCGATCCGTCCGCCCGCCGGATCGGACGAGCCCGGACCGATGCGCCCCAGGCGCCGCGCCGCGGCCGAGGCCCAGGCCGAGTGGCCATCGTGGCTGGTCAGGAAGCAGGGCCGCTCCCCCACCGCCGCCTCGAGGCGATCGAGCGCCGCGTGATCAAGCGTCGCTTCGCTCCAGCCGCGCCCGGTGAGCCAGGCGTCCGGCTCCAGCTCGCGCGCCGCGGCGGCCGCGCGGCCAAGCACGTCGGCGAAGTCGGCCGCGTCCTCGAGCCGCACCGTGCGCCGTGCACGGGCCATGCCGACCAGGTGCAGGTGGAAGTCATGCACGCCCGGCACGACGGCCGCTCGTTCCGCATCGATCACACGGGCGCCGGGAGCCGCGGCCTCGGCGACCTCGTGGCGGGGGCCAACGGCCACCACACGGCCGTCCGCAATGCCGACCGCCTCGGCGGTCTCGAGGCCGTCGGGGCGTGCTGCGACGACGACCTGGCCGCTCACCACGAGGTCCGGGCGGGGCGTCCTCATCGGTCCGTCGCCGTGCCGCGCGGAGTCTGCACGAATGACGAGCGTCCGGGCCAGAACGCGATGCGGGCCAGCGCGCACGGGACGACCAGCAGCCAGTGCGACAGGAAGAGCGCCCCACGTACCGATCCGCCGAGCAACGCAAGCCCCCGACGACCATCGGCGGCCAGGCCGGCAAGCGCCAACATGAAGGCGCCGATCCCGTAGCCCGCGAACAGCGAGGCAGGCACTGACCAGTCGGCGGGCCGCGGCTGCGGAATCGTCGCGAGGCTGGCGATGATGGTGGTGGCGAACAGCGGCGGCACCAGAAACTCGCCGGTGAAGGCCAGGAAGTCCGCCTTGCGACCGATGGGCTGCGCGCCCAGCAACAGGCGCGGGCCGTGCTCCATCAATCGACGCAGGCTGCCCTCGGCCCAGCGCAGGCGCTGGCGCCATAGGGCGCCGGCCGACTCGACCGCCTCCTCCCGCACCGTCACCTCCGGCGCCAGGGTGACATGGTGGCCGGCGGCCGCGAGGCGCGTCGAGAGCTCCAGGTCCTCGGTCAGCGCCTCGGGATCCCAGCCCCCCACCGATTCGAGCGCCGCTCGGCGTACGAACATGCCATTCCCTCGCAGCTCGGCCGTGCCGTCAGTGGCCCATCGACCGCACTGGCTGGCCATGTCCATCAGCTGCTCCTCCAGCTGCGCCCGCGTCAGCCACGAGCGCCCGGCATTGCGTGGACGTCGCTCGACCTGGATGGCCGCGGCCCCCGGATCGCGACGCCATGCCCGAAGCGCATGTTCCACGAACTCCGGATCGAGCCGGGTATCGGCGTCGACCGCGGCGACGATCTCGCCCCGCAGGAGCGGCTGAGCGAAGGCGAGAGCCGCACCTTTCGTGGCGGGCCCTGTGCCCGGCTCGCGTCTCACGACGCGGATCAGCGGGTTGGCGCCGGCCGCAGCCCGCGCGACCGCCGCCGTGGCGTCGTGCGAGCCGTCATCAATGACGACCACCTCGAATGCCACGCTCCCATCGCGTCCAGCGTAGGTCTGCGCCAGCAGGTCGGTCACCACGCCCCCCACGATCGTCGCCTCGTCGCGCGCCGGGACGATGATCGACACGAACGGTCGGCCGCCGTCGTCAGCTCGGTTGCTCGGATCGGTGCTGGCGCTCCGCATCACCCGCCAGCCGTGCCAGGCGAGGTAGCCCACGTAGACCATGGACAGCGCGATGCCGACCTGCAGGGCACGCGCAGCCAGCACGAGGTTGATCGTCAGCCAGGCGAGGAGGGCCGAGGCAACGAGGAAGGCGGCTGCGAGGACCCTAGTCGCCATCCGTGGACGCCGGGCCTCGCCGCCGGCCTCGCCGCGAAACCGGCTCGGGCACCGGCGCACCCGCGACCCCGCCCGCCTCACCGACGTTGGGCGGCGCGTCCGCCAGCGGCGCCAAGTCGGCACGGTCGTGCGCATGCAGGCCGGCTGTGGCATTCCGCCGCCACGACGCGATTCCCGCCCACAGCGTCAGCAGCCCCAGGATGGCCATGACGATCGGGATCCCCGCGCCGGGCAGGAAGATGTTTATGACGTCCGCCGCGGCGGGCGCGAGGATCACCGGCAGGAACGAGGCGAGCGACAGCAGCGTGTTGAGGATGCCGAAGATCCGGCCGCGCACCTCCACCGGCAGCTCTTCCTGCAGCGCGGTCTGCGACGGGATGGCCACGAACGCGTACTCCATGCCGGCCAGCACGGCGATCACCACCACCACGGCGATCACGCTGATGAGCGGCGCCAGGGTGGGGATCGTGGCCTCGATGGGCGCGACGGCCGGCGCGAAGAGGTCGGTGATCGGCCTCACGATCGCCAGCGCAACGAGCGTGACGCCCATGGCGACCAGGCCGATGTCGATGACCAGCCGCTTGGGCGCGCCCTTGCCATAGCTGTTCAGGAACAGGATGCCCACCACGGCGCCGAGTCCGGCGGGCCCCATGATGAAGAAGAAGTCGGTCGCCGAGAGCCGGAGGACATCCCTCGCGAAGCCCGGGCCGATGGCTCCCAGCACGCCGATGAGGCTGGCCGCCACGCCGAGGTAGGTCAGGCTCCAGGCGATCTCGTGGTGGCGACGAACGAATGAGACTCCCTCGCGCAGCTCGTCCATCAGCTCGCGCATCGCTCGCCCCGCCGCGCCGGCCGCGGGACGCACCCGGTCCGGCACGACGCTGGGCAACGGCAGGATCGCCAGCGCGGCGACGGCGAACATCACGGCCACCACCACGTACACCGCGATCGGGCCGGTGGTGATGAGGATCAGCGGACCCATGAAGCCGAAGCCAACGGCGAACGTTGCGTTGATCGTCAGCACGAACACCGAGTTCGCCGCCATCAGGTGCCGACGCTCGACGATGCGCGGGATCGACGTCAGCTCGGCCGGCGCGAAGAAGGCGGTGGCGCTCGCGACGAAGAAGTTGATGAGGAAGATGAGTGGAATGTTGCCGCTGTCGGTGCTCGGCGCCACGAAGATGAAGAGCACGGTGCCGACGGCGCGCACCACGTTCGTGGCCAGCATGATGATCCTGGCGTCCATGCGCTCGACGAGCACGCCGCCCAGCGTGCTGAACAGCACCGCGGGAACGAGGAAGCTCAGGATCAGCGCGGCCACGGCCGTGTTCGAATCGGTCGTGTCCGAGACTGTCGCGATGAGCGCGGCGAGCACCATGTTGCTCGCCAGCTGGCTCAGCGTCTGCGCCGACCAGAGGTAGACGAATCCGCGGTTGCGAAAGACGCTGCCAGCGCCCGACAGATCCGGCGTACCCAGGTGCTGCGGAATCTCGCCGTGCGTCACGGGGACTCGGACGGCTCCGCACCGCGGGCCAGGTATTCGGTGAAGCGCCGCTCCACGTCGAGGCGATCCATCAGGATCCGATGCGCGCAGCCTTCACACACGAGCCCGATGTCGGCGCCGAGACGGACCACCTCCCAGTCCCGGCTGCCGCACGGGTGCTCCTTCCGAAGGCGCAGTCGATCGCCGATGCGAAGCTCGAGCGGCGGCGCCATCCTTACCCATCCGCCTCGGGGGCGGTGACACCGGTGAAGTTGAAGGACTCGATGCGCAGCGCAGGGACGCGGCAGGCGCCGAAGTACTCGCCGGGGACAAGCTTCGTCCCGCCGCTGATGGCGCGGATGCTGCCGAACGCCTCCGGGATGGACTGCGTGAAGCGGAAGTTGAGGAGTGGCCGTGTCAGCTTCCCATCCTCGATGAGGAACGTCCCGTCCTTCGTCATCCCGGTCAGGATCGCCTTCTTGGGATGGACCGGGTTGATGTAGTGGAAGCGCGTCACCCACACGCCGCGCTCGATGCCGCTTGCCAGCGTCGAGCGCTCCGCCTCACCGGGAGCCATGAAGAGGTTGGTCGCCATCGGCCCCCAGGTGTTGGGCGCCGGCAGCGCGTGCCCGGTCGAAGCCATGCCGGCCCGGCGTGCGGTTGCAGCATCGTGCACCACGGCGCGCGCCACACCCGCCTCGATGAGGTCCACTCGTCGGCGCACGACGCCCTCGAAGTCGATGGGGCTGGGCAGGCCGGTCGCGTCGTGGCCGTCGTCGCGGATGGTGACGTTGGCGCCGGTCACCTGCTTGCCGAGCTCCATGAACGAGCGGCCCTCTTCGTAGGCGAGTCCCGAGAAGCCGATGAACGACAGGTACTCCAGCAATCCCGCCACCGCGTACTCCTCGAGCACGACCTCGTACTCGCCCGGCTCGAGCTCGCCGGCGCCGCGCATGTCGGCCCCCTTGCGCGCCGCCTCGAGACCCAGTGCCTCGGCGTCGACATCGCCGATGTCCGGCGAGCCGGCGTTGGCGTACCCCGACGCCGCCCCCGACGCGAAGCCGTCCATCATCACGGTGACGAGCGCAGCCTGCGTCCCGCGGTGACGGGCGCGGATGCCGCGCGAGTTGGCCACCGCGGTCGTCATGACCGAGGTCGCGAAGGATCCGGATGTCTCCAGTCCCTGCGCCATGCCGGCGGCGATCACCGCCCGCGCGCCGCCCGCGCGCCGCTCGGGCGTGGCCTCCGCGGTCGCGGCCACGTAGCCCAGATCCGGATCGTGCTCCACATCGTCCGGGTCGGGCAGGACGGCCGCGTTCGGATTCGGGGCGGCGCGCATGGCGATCGTGGTGGCTCGCGCCACCACGTCCGCGATGCCGCCATCGTCCAGCCGATTCGTGCTGGCCACCCCAACGCGACCGTCGTCGATGACGCGCACCTGGACGCTTGCGTCGTGCTCGCGCACGTTCTGGTGGATCTGGTTCGTGGCGAAGCGCGTGAGCGCCGCGTCCTGGGCCAGGTACAGAACCTCGGTCTGCTCGGCCTCGGAGCGGATCAGGACGCCGTCGAGCAGCGCGTCGATCTCGTCGCGCGTGGCTACCATCGGCCCACCCCCACCTTCACGTTCCGGAAGCGAGCCGGCGCCGCGCCGTGTCCGACGTGCCCGATCTGGCCGGGCTCGCCCTTGCCGCAGTTCGGAAGCCCCCACAGCACCCAGTCCGAAGGACCGCAGATCGCGTCGCAGCTGCTCCAGAAGCGCGGCGTGATGCCGGTGTAGGTCGGATTCTTCACGAGCTGCGTGCGCTTCCCGTTGCGGATCAGCCAGCCGGCCTGGTCGCCGAACTGGAAGTTCAGCCGCCGGTCGTCGATCGACCAGCTCTTGTTGATGCTCATGAAGATGCCGTCGTCCGTGTCGCTGATCAGGTCCTCGAGCGTGCCGGCCTCCCCCGGTCGGAGGTTGATGTTCGTCATCCGGATCAGGGGAATATGGCTCCATGTCCAGGCGCGCGCGCTGCCCATGCTGCTGCGCCCGATCTTCGGGGCCGTCTCGCGGCTGGTCAGATAGCCCACCAGCGTCCCGCGCTCGACGAGCGGCACGTTCTGGGCGGGGACGCCCTCGTCGTCGTAGCCGAAGGTGCCGAGGCCGCCGGGTGCGGTGGCATCGGCGTCGATGCTGACCAGATCCGAGCCATAGCGGAAGTCGCCCAGCTTGTCGGTGGTCAGGAAGCTGGTGCCGGCGTACGAGGCCTCCGTGCCGAAGACGCGATCGAGCTCGGTCGGGTGGCCGCACGACTCGTGCACCTGCAGCGCCACCTGGGTCGAGTCGAGGATGAGGGTCATCTCGCCCGACGGGCACTGCGGCGCGTCGAGCAGCGCCACCGCCTCCTCCGCCGTCTGCTGAGCGTGCTCCGCCAGCGCCATGCCGCGCACCGCCTCGAATCCGCCCGTCACCGATTGGCCGCCCCAGGAGTTCGGGAAGGAGCGCTGCTGCATCTCCGACTCGTTGACGGCGGTGGCCTCGATCCCGGCGCCGACCTCGACGATCTCCTGCTCGATTCGCGCGCCCTGCGTCGACGCGAACGTCTTGCGCTCGAGTCCGCCCACGATGTTGCTCTCACGGATGGTGACGCCCGGCACGCCGGCCATGATCGCGTCGGCCTCGAGCAGGATGCGCAGCTTCTCGTCGAGCGAGACCGCGAACGGATCCTCCTCGAACGGCGTGCGATACGTGTCGACGGCTGGCGTCGTACCGTCCAGCTCGACTGGCTCCCGCTGCGCCAGCCGGCTCGCACGCGCGATCGCCACCGCCTCTCGCGCCACGCGCTCAGCCTCCTCCGGCTCAGCGACCGAGCTGGAGCTGAAGCCCCATGCGCCCTCGACGAGGACGCGGACCCCGAAGCCGGCGCTCTGGTTCGACGACGCCGCCTCCAGCGCGCCGTTCTTCACGTTCAGCTGCTCCGTCTGGCGCTCGACCACCCGCACGTCGGCATACGACGCACCGGCACGGTTGGCCGCGTCCAGCGCGCGGTCGGTCAGGTCGTTCATCACACCTCCCACGGGATGCTCAGACTGAATGCCAGAGCCTACTCGACCGGTCGCGCCACCTGCGGCGCGAGATCGCGCTCGGTGGCCGGCAGGCGCAGGCTGTCGACCTCGGTCACCACGATCGTCGCCTCCACCGACTGCTCCAGCTGCACCTTGATGCCGCCGGGACGCTCCATCGCAGAGAAGAGGCCCTCCTGCGGTCCGACCGCCTCGATCACGAACGAGCGACCGAACGCCACGCCGTCGATGGCCAGCGAGTCGGTGGCCTGGACCGCCACCGAGCGTGCCGTGACCCGCACGTCGTCCAGCGCGATCGCCTCGGCGCCGGCATTGCGCAGCTCGTACAGCAGGTCGTTCACGGCGATGGCGTCGAGCGAGCCTTCGACCTGCAGGCGCACCCCCTGGCCCTCCACCGGGGCAAGGCCGCCGAAGGCACGGATCCTGAGCAGATCCTCGCGGGTCACGTCGCGCGACGACTGGCCCTGCGCGGCGTCCCGCTCGTACTCGAGCACCTGGGCGCGCAGGTCGGACAGGCCGCTCCGCAGCTCCTCGTTCCGCGCCTCGAGCGTCTCGATCAGGGTACTGAGCTCCTGTGCGGACAGCGAGCTCAGCTCGATGGGACTCGCCTGCGAGCGCAGCTGCCCCACCAGCAGGATGCCAATGAGCAGCGCCACGCCGAACATGCTGAGCTGCGCGATGGCGCGGCGCATCAGGTCGGCTCCTCGTCCGGCACGGCCCAGCTCAACCTGGTGTTGCCGACGAAACCTCGGAGCGTGAGCTCGTCGCGAGCCTCGCTGGCGAACTCGAGCCCGAAGGCGTCGATCCGCTGCCCCACGCGACCGATGAAGGCCGGGTGCGCGAGCACGGCCTCGTGAAGCCCCGCCGGGCCGATGGCCTCGATCCGGAAGGGCGGCGACAGGAAGGCGGTGTTCACGAGGATCGACGCGCCCACGCCGTAGATCGAGGAGGTGGCGACGAGTCGCTCGCGGTTGATGGTGATGGCCTCGGCGCCGGAGGCCCACATGGCGGAGACGATGTCGCGCACGTCGTCGACCAGCACGATGTAGTCAACCAGGCGATGTCCGGGCGGAATCTCACGCCGGGAGTCGGCGATCTCGACCACCATCCCCGGTCCGGTCACGTCGGTCAGCCCCACCGCCAGGTTCGCGGCCGCGACACGCTGGTTCAGCTCTTCGAGCGTGGTCTGCGACCCCGGGTCCTGCTCCTGGAACTCCTGCACCACATCTTCCTCCAGCGCGATCTGCGCGCGGAGCTCCTCCTGATCGGCCTGCAGCTCGAGCGCACGCGCGGTGAGCACCTGCTGCGCCGACGTCGTGAACGCCTCGCGCGCCAGCGAGCTGTTCCATTGCGCCGCACCCACGAAGCCCACCACCGCGAGCGCCATGGCGATGCTGATCGCCCACTGACGACGAGCGATCCGCGGCCGACGGCTGCCGCCGGGACCGCTCACGCGCGCCTCCCGGCGCGCCGTGCCACGACGATTACCGCGATCAGCGCCGCGACGGCCGCCAGCCCCAACGGCACCAGCACGAGGAGCCCGGGGCCGCCGGCCTCTTCGAGCGGCTCGCCTGGAGCCGGCGCTGGCCCGGGATCGTCAGGCCCGCCCCCGCTGCCTCCCGGGCCATCGATCTCGCCGGCCGGCGGCCGCTCCACGTTCGAAGGAAGGATCGGCTCCGGCTCCACCGCGAGCGGCGGATCGACACCGAAGCTCGCGTAGAACTCGGCATACAGGGTCTCGGCCTCGAGGCCAGTCCCTGCCTCGAGCGCCTGGGCGTCGCTTGCGCCCTCGCGATAGGCGGCGGCGATGCGGCCGATGGCATCGCGGCCGAACCGGTCAACGATCACGTCGATCATCGTCGCCCCCTGCGCGTACGACAGCTGCCCGCCACGCTGCCCGATCGGAAACTGCTCGGCGATCGCCTCGAAGGCAAAGAGGCCGCCGCCATTCGCCTCGAGCTGCACGATCGCCCGTTCCTCGTCCGCCTCATCGGTCTCCGACCACGTGGCGATCCCCTCGTTCAGCCAGCGCGCCGGCTCGTGGTACGGGTTGTTCGTGGCATCGTAGAAGACGACGTGCATCACCTCGTGCACCACGACCGTGTCGAGGTACGCCTGGCCGTTGCCGGCGACCTGCATGAAGATCGTGCGCAGGTGCGGATAGGCCGCCGCGCCGGTCCACTCGCGCGCGCCGGGGCCCAGGGCGCCGAAGAACTCGTCGCGCGTGTCGTACACGAAGATGTCCACCGGCCCATCCAGGCTTGCGTCGAGCAGATCCTCTGCTCGCTCGACAGCCTCGGTCGTCAGGTCGCCGAAGCGTCGCGCCTGGCCCTCGGTGTCGCCGTACCAGTGCACCGTCGCCTCCCCGATGCGCGCCTCGCGCCACGCCAGCGAGGGGCGGTCGTCGTCGTAGAGCAGCGTGCCGCCCTCCGATACGGTGACCTCGCCGTCATTCGTCGCGCGCCATCGGAAGCTGACCGGCGTGTTGGGCGTGACATAGTCGACCGACGTGTCCCACACGTAGGTGGCGCTGCCAGCTGACGACTGCACCGGCGCGACGAAGTCCGCCTCCGAGCCCGGGGTGCTGAGCAGGAGCTCCAGGCGATCGGGAGCGCCGCCGTGCAGCTCGACGCTGAAGCGCATCTCAGCGCCATACGTGCCGTTCGCGTCCAGGTCGCCGAAGCCGTCGAATCCCATCGCAGGCGCCGCCGACAGCGCGAGCCAGGCCGCCGCGCCGAAGGGAATGACGGCGAGGACGCGCGTCAGCCGTCCCACGAGACCCTCCCGAAGTCGAGCAGCCCGACCGTCAGGTTGCCGAGCCCCCGCAGCCCGTCGGCGACCAGCCACCAGGTGTCCCCGTACGACCACGGGATGACCGGCGCCTGCTCGGCGACGTGAGCCTCCACCGCCGCATACGCCTCGCCGCGCGCCGCATCGTCCTCGGCGGCAGCGGCAACCTGTAGCAGGTCCACGAATCGCTCGTCGTCCCACGCACCGTAGTTGCTCAGGGCGCCGGGCTGGAGCAGCAGGCTGTACAGCGCGTGCGGCGACGGATAATCCGCGATCCAGCTGATCGTGAATACGTGCGGGGGACGTTCCTCCAGGACGCCGACGTACTCGCCGAAGTCCATCGTCTCGACCGCGATGTCGGCGCCCAGCTCATCGCGCCACGTCGCGACCGCAGGCGCGACGCCAAGCCCAGAGCCGTTGACCACGATCTCGCCGAGGTCGTCCGCATCGGTGTATCCCGCTTCCGCCAGCAGGCGACGCGCTTCGTCCGGGTCGGCGCCCAGATCCGGCTGGAAGCCATCGGGCCAGATCGCAGGCGGCACCAGGCTGCCGGCAGGCTGCGTCGCCGCGCCCTCGGCCAAGCGGACGATGCGCTCGCGATCGAGCGTGACGGCAAAGGCGCGCCGGACGCGCTGGTCGTCGAACGGCGGGCGCGTGGTATCGAAGGCGAAGTAGCTGACGGTCAGCGCCTCGGCCCGATGCAGCCGCCGCCCGAGCTCGGCGTCGTACGCGATCCAGGTGGCGTCCCAGCCGGGCACACCCACCAGATCCACCTCGCCCGCGGCGAAGGCACTGGCTCCATCGCCCTCGATGTCGGCGACCCAGCGCACCTCGTCGATGGGCGGCGGCCCGGTCACGTACTCGGCGTTGGCGCGCAGGACGAGGTCGCCGCCGTCCACGCCATCCACCACGTACGGCCCGCTCCCGACGAAGTCGTCGGCGGACTGCCATGCCTCGCTCGCGTCGGCCTCGGGCGGGACCGTGAACGTGCCGGGCGTCGCCGTGATCGCCGGAAAGTACGAGGCCGGATGGCGCAGCCGGACGACCAGCGTTCGGGGATCGGGCGCCTCGATGCCCACCTCGTCGGGAGCGATCTCCCCGGCCAGGCGTGCCGCGGCGCCGTCGACGACGTTGAGAACATCCGGTGCGGTGGCCCCGGTCGCCGGATCCAGCAGGCGCAGCCATGAGCGTCGCACGTCCTCGGCAGTGAGCGGTCGCCCGTCGCTGAAGCGAAGCCCGGCGCGCAGCCGGAACTCGTAGGTCAGGCCGTCCTCGCTCAGTGTCCAGCCCTCGGCCAACGACGGGTAGGGCTGCCCCGTCTCGTCGAGGCGGGTCAGCCCGGCGTAGAGCTGCAGGAGGAGCTGGACATCGGCCGCATCGGCGATGAAGGCCGGATCGAGCGTCCCCGGCGGTCCGGCGACATAGCGCAGCGGCGGGCCCGCAGCCGCGATCGATCCACCCCCCGATGCGCTGCTGGCCAACGCCAGGAGCGCTGCGCCCAGGAACGCCGCCAGGGGTCTCAACCGCCGCATGCGGCCCCCGACGCTCGGCGTGGGGTGAGGGTGCGGCGCACGGCGGCTAGTATACGGGCGCCGTGCAGCACGTCCATGAGCACCGCTTTCGCCCGCAGCCCGCGGGCAGCCTGACGCTGCGCCAGTTCATCGAGTCCCTCCGGCGCTGGACACCGGAGATGCGGCACATCGTCCAGATCGCGCTGACCCGCACCGAGCCTGAGCGCCAGCAGTACGTCCAGGCGTTCCACGCCGGCCACCACGAGCGCGAGCCGGGCACGCTCGACGGATTCGTCCGCTGGGCATACTCCGACCCGCGGCTGGAGCACATCCCGCTGCTCCTGGCCGAGCTGGAGCTGGGGGCGGACGACTACGCCGGGGCGCTCGAGCAAGAGGCCGATGTACTGGTGCGGATGCGCGCCCACGGCAAGACGCCGGCGCAGCGCGTTCACGACTACCTCGCCCTGCTCGGGATGGAGAGCAGCGAGAAGGTTCGAGCCGCGGTGGGCGGCCTGCTTCCGCCGGAGACGTCTCGCGCGTCGGTCACGGCCACCGTAAGGCACATGCGGCGACGGTGGCTCGAGCTGTACGGCGACGACCCCTTCTTCGCCGAGGACTGACCGATGCGCCGCCGGCCGCTGGGCTGGATCTTCATCGCGTACGGCCTCGCCGGGTTGGCGCTGGTGGCGGTGGGCGCTGTCGTCGGACTCGATCTGGCCGATCGCGTGGAGCGCCTGACGCTGGCGGCCGACGACACGCTGCAGGCCGCCTCAGCCTCCACCGTGGCCGCCGCCGATGCCTTCGACTCGCTCGACGCCAGCCTCGACCAGGGTCGCGCCTCGGCCGACGGAGCTGCTGTTCTGGCGCAGGATGCGTCGGCAACGCTGTCATCACTGTCGGAGACCATGCGCCTCTCGGTCTTCGGGACGCAGCCGCTCCTGCCGCTGGCGGACGACTTCGAGACCAGCGCAGACCAGGCGGCGCGCCTGGGCGCCGCGCTGCAGGGCGTGCGCGACTCGCTCGAAGACACGCGCGGCGACCTGGCGGGTATCGGACTCGAGCTGCGGGGCCTGGCGGACGAGCTGGTCGAGCTCCAGGATGCGGCCGTCGATCCCGACGGATCAAGCCCGCCGCTGCGGCTGTTCGTCGTCCTCTTGCTGGCCTGGCTCGCAATCCCGGCGGTGGGCAGCCTGATCGTGGGCGGCGCACTGCTCAGACCGGTGGCGGCCGGCTGAGCTCAGTCGGCGGTACGCAGCACTCGGCGCAGACGCCCCAACGAGCCGACATACAGGACGGCGCCGATTGCGAGCAGCGCGCCCAGCATCCAGAGCTCGACGACCTCACCGCGCAGCATCGCCTCCTGGAGCGTGGCGATCCCGTGCGTCACCGGCAGCAGGAAGGCGAGGTACTGCATCCACTCCGCGAAGTCGCTGACCGGCAGGACGAAGCCGGAGAAGAAGACGCTGGCCAGCAGTACCAGCATCGAGAGCTGCACCGCCTGGCGCTCGGAGTCCGCGATCAGCGAGATCAGCAGGCCCACGCCCAGTGAGGCGAAGGTCAGCAGGAGGACGATCGCCGCAAAGAGGGCCCAGCCGCCCAGGAGCGGGACTCCAAGCACGCCCACCAGGAGTGCCCCCACCGCGCCGCTCATGATGAGGCTCAGCACGGCGTACGCGACGTACTTGCCGACCAGCAGCTCCATCGAGCTGACCGGGGCAACGCGGAACCGATCCATCTGCCCGCTCAGGCGCTCCCGCACCATCGACAGCGCCGTCAGCGTCACGGCGAGATGCTGGATGACCAGCGCGAAGACGGCCGGGCCAAAGAAGCTCAGCACCTGGGGCTCGGTGGGCGCCACGTTCTGGGTATCGGCCGTGGTGGGGCGCGCGACGACCTCCGGTGGAACATCGGCGACCGCCGGTCCCAGCTCCCCTTCGGCGAAGCTGATGCCGGCGGCGGTCGCCTGCTCGATGATCTGGGCGTTCAGGCTGCTGACCAGGATCGAGGTCGCGAGGCCGGCGAGCTGCGCGTACACCGGATCCACCTCGTTCCAGGCCACGCGGATGGTCGTCTGCTGGCCCGACCGGAGCTCCGCGATCGCGTTCTCCGGAGCGGCGATCATGAGGTCGATCTGCTGGTCGCGCAGTCGCTGCTCGACCGCGTCGCGGTCCTCGCTGATCCGCACCACGTCGAGTCTGCCGGGAGCGAGCTCCTGGTAGTACTCGGGATCGCGCGGGAGCCCGGACCCCGCGGGAATCACGATCTCGGTGACGAACGGGGCGCGGTAGCCGCTGTAGCCCAGCCCGAAGAGCAACATGATCAGGAACGGGCCGAGCACCAGGCTCGCCAGCACCCCGGGCCGCCGCATCACCTCGCGCAGCTCCTTGCCCGTGAAGGAGGCCATGCGCACGAGGCCCTGTCCGACGTCACGCAGCATGGGCGTCCTGCTCACGTTGCCGGCGCACCTGCTCCACCAGCCCGGTGAAGACCTCGTCGAAGCTCGGCTGGTACTCCTCGAGGCCAACGACCTCGACGCCGTGGCGCCGCAGGGCCTCGATGATCTGCGGCGTGGCGGACGCCGCCTCCTCCGCGACCACGATCAGCTTGCGAGCCTCCGGCTGCCGGACGCTCGTCAGGCCCGGCAGTGCGGAGAGCATCTCGGGGTCCACCGCCCGCTGGGTGCTCACCTCGAGCACCTCGCCGCCGAAAACGAGCCGGCGGAGGGCATCCGGCCGGTCGAGTGCGACGAGCTCGCCGTCGGCGATGAGCGCGACACGATCGCAGTACTCGGCCTCCGCCACGTACTGGGTGGTGACGACGAGGGTGCGGCCATCGTCGCGCAGCCGACGAAGCTCATCCCAGATGGCCTGGCGCAGCATGGGATCGATGCCTGCCGTGGGCTCGTCCACGAACAGCACCGTTGGGCTGTGCACGAGAGCGCAGGCGAGCTCCAACCGTCGCTGCATGCCACCCGACAGGTCGCGCGCCAGCCGGTCACGCACATCCCACAGGTCGACAATCTCCAGCGCGCGCCGGATCCGCCGGCGGCGCGTGAACGGACCGATGCCGTACAGCGCCGCCACGAAGCCGACGTTCTCACGCGCGGAGAGATCGGGGTAGAGCGAAAAGAGCTGTGGCATGTAGGCGATCTGGCCGCGGGTCCGGCGCGTGAAGTGCATGGGGTCTTCGCCAAGGACCGTTGCCTCGCCCGCGGTGCGGCTCAGCGTCCCCGTGAGCATGCGAATCGTCGTGGTCTTACCCGAACCGCTCGGACCGACCACGCCAAGAATGCTCCCGGCAGCCACGTCGAAGCTGAGGTCGCTCACCGCGGCATGGCTGTTGAAGACGCGCGTCAGGCCGCGCGCGGCGATGATCGGAGCGGGTTCAGCGGAGGCGGTCACGCGGGCACGAATGCAATTCACGTGCCCTCGGTCCAGCAAGCGCTCGCCGCATGGGTCAGGCCACGTTGCGCTTCGCCAGCATGCCGCGAAGGCGATCGGCATCGCGCGCGGCATGCCCACCGACGTCATTGTTGAAGTAGACGTAGCCGTCGCGGCCCTCGCGCGCCCACGCCGCCAGTCGGTCGGCCCAGGCCGTGAGGCGCTGCGGAGGATAGGCGCCGCCGTAGCGCTCCCCGCTGCCGTGGAAGCGGACGTACACGAACGGCCCCACCGGGTCACCTCCGCGCGCGGTGCCCGGCATGTCGTGCAGCACCAGGGCCACCCCGTAGCGGTTGAGGAGCCGTTCCGTGGCGGGCGCGTACCAATCCGGGTCGCGAATCTCGATCGCCTGGCACGACCGGTACGGCGCGGCCTCGAGAAAGGCGCGCAGCCGCTCCTCGTTACGCTTCCAGCGCGGCGGGAGCTGGTAGAGCATCGGACCGAGGTGGTCGCCGAGACGTCGCGCCCGGGTCCAGAGCCGCGCCAGCGGCTCATCTGGCTCGCGTAGGCGCTTGATGTGGGTCAGGTAGCGGCTGGCCTTGACGGCCATTGCGAAGCCATCCGGCAGGCGGCCCGCCCAGGCCGCGAACATGTCGGCGTCGGGCAGACGATAGAAGCTGTTGTTCAGCTCGACCGTGTCGAAGTGGGCGGCGTAGTGCTCCAGCCATCGGCTCTTCGGCAGGTCCGGCGGGTAGAAGTCGCCGCACCAGTGCCGGTACTCCCAGCCCGACGTGCCGACGCGAACACGATGCCTCATTGCCACATGTTGACGCTGGCACAGCGCCTGCTCATCGGGGAGGCGTGCGACCGATCTGGAAGGGTGCCATCAGCTTCGGCATGGTGACGATCCCCATCAAGCTCTATGCCGCCACCGAGCAGCACGACGTGCGCTTCCGGCTGCTCCACCGCGACGATGGCGCGCCCATCAAGGAGAAGCGCATCTGCACCGCCGACGGTAAGGAGGTCGGGTGGGACGATCTCGTGCGCGGCTACGAGGTCGCGAAGGGCGAATTCGTCGTCCTCGAGCCCGAGGAGATCGACGCGGCCAAGCCCGCGAGCAGCACGACCGTCGAGATTGGCGACTTCGTGGACGCGGCCGAGATCAACCCGATCTACTTCGAGAAGAGCTACTTCCTCGAGCCAACTGAGGTCGGCGTCAAGCCGTTCAGCCTCCTCAAGCGAGCGCTCGAGGAGACGGAGCGCGTCGCGGTGGCACGGGTGACGATCCGCACCCGCGAGCGCCTGGCCACGCTGCGCGTCTACGACGGCACGCTCGTCCTGGAGACGATGTTCTGGCCTGATGAGATCCGCTCGACCGGCGCGCTCGACCTGCCCGAGGGCGGCGAGGCGAAGGTATGGCCCAAGGAGCTGCAGATGGCCGAGTCGCTCGTGAAGAGCCTCGCGGGCAAGTTCGAGCCTGAACAGTACGCCGACGCCTATCGGCTGGCGCTGGAGGAGCTCATCCAGCGCAAGATGAGCGGCGAGCAGCGCAACGCCAGGCGGCGGAAGCCGGAGCCCAAGGTGATCGACCTCATGGAGGCGCTGCAGGCGAGCGTCGAGAAGGCCCGCGGCAAGCGGGGCGAACCGAAGACAAAGCAGCGCGCGGGCCGCAAAGCCGCGAAGGCGAGGGCGAAGACCGCACCTCGGAAGCAGCGACGCCCGGCAGCGTAGCGCAGCGTAGCGCGAGCTAGAAGCGTTCCTCGTGATCCTGGCGCTCATCCCCGCCTGAGATGGAACGCTCGGGTGGCGGCTCTTCGGCTCGCTCCGACTCGGAGCCCGATGGATGCCGCTCGATGCGATACGCCGGGTCGTCCGGCGCCAGCCCGTGCTCCGAGCCGTAGCCGGCGCTGCGCGTCGCCATGTTCGTCGGATCCCCGAGCGGCAGCCGCTCCGGATCGCCGATCTCGCCGCGCTGCGCCGGCGCGTTGCGTCCCCTGGTGGCCGTCACGTCGCGCTCGCGCCGAGGATCGGCGATCTCGCGCGTCTCGGCAGGGACGAACGCCTCGCCTTCTTCGGGCGTGAGATCGCCGGTGGCGCCGGTCATACCGCCGCCCCCGGCCTCTCGTGGTCGATCCGTCACCGCTGCGCCGGCGCCTCCACCTCGCCACGCCACGCGCCCGATTCGCTGCCGCGCCCTTCGATGTACTCCTTGAAGCGCTCGAGGTCGCCCTTGACGCGACGCTCCAGGAAGCCGAGGGCCGTGCCGGCGGACTCCACCACGCCCTCAGGCTCGACGTCCATCTGGAGCGTCACGCGCGTCGTCTCGTCGTCGAGGCGATGGAACGTGACGACCCCCGAATTCTGCGCGCCGTTGGTCGAGTTCCAGGCCACGCGCTCGTCGGGATGCTGCTCGGCGATCTCGGCGTCCCACGCCTCCTCCCTGCCGGCTACCTCGGCCACCCAGCGAAGGTGCGTGTCGTCCGTCTGGCTGACGGACTTCACGCCCTCCATGAAGCGCGGGAATTCCTCGAACTGCGTCCACTGGTTGTAGGCGGTACTCACGGGCACCCTGACGTCGATGCTCTCCACCACGGAAGCCATTGCGATCTCCTCTCGGGCTCACCGGTTCGGTCGCCGAAATTACCTTGCAAGGGACGGGCCAGCCGCCAAGTGCTGAATGCCCGACAGGCCGGCCCCTCCGGCGCTCCCTATACTCGATCGCGTCCCGCCACTGGCGCCCCGCTTCACGGCCTCGTGGTCCGTGACGTCCCGGAGAGCCGATTGCCCGATTCTCATCCACGCCGTTCCCCTCGACGCCGTTACGCGCTGCTCGCGGCCGCGGCATGGTCGGCCGGGCTGCTGGCGATGGCGCCGGCCCCGGTCTCGGCCCACGCGGAGCTCGTCAGCTCGGATCCGGTCGCAAACGCCACGCTGCCCGAGGCGCCCGACGAGCTCATCCTGACCTTCAGCGAGCCAATCGATCCTGCCACGGCCACGTTCGAGATCCTCGACCCGCAGCAGCAGGACGCCGGGATGCTGGGTGATGTGGGGCTGGACGCATCGGCGACGACGGCGACGCTCGCAATGCCGGCGCTCGAGCCGGGCACGTACACCGTGAGCTACCAGGTCGTGTCCGCGGTCGACGGCCACGCGACGGCAGGCCTGTTCGCGTTCCTGGTCGATCCGACCGGCACCGAGCCGCCACCGGCGACCGCACCGACGTCGAGCTCGCCGGCCGTTGACGGCGGCACCATCCTCGCGCGCTGGCTCGCGCTGGCA
This sequence comes from Candidatus Limnocylindria bacterium, assembly GCA_050692055.1. Taxonomy (GTDB): domain Bacteria; phylum Chloroflexota; class Limnocylindria; order QHBO01; family QHBO01; genus JBOGTC01. The sequence goes on from JBOGTC010000122.1 coordinate 17,964, forward strand.
GGGGCGCTGATCGCCTTTGGCGCCCTCGTCTTCTGGCTGCGCAGCGGCGCGCGCACGGTGACGGCGCTGACGAGCGATCCATCGCTCGCGGCGGGACCGTGGCTGCTCGTGGCCCTCGGCTCGTTGCTTGCCTTCGGCGGGCTTGCCCTCTACCTGTCCCTGGCATCCCGGCCGATCGTCGAGGCGCTGGGCGGCGGACACGGCGCGCACGGCGGCGCCACGGGCTTCGTGCTCGACTTCGCCGCGCCCTTCGGATGGACGCCGTTCGCCATCGCCATGCGCATCGGCCTCGTGGCCAGCCTCGTCGCGTTCGTCGCGGCGATCGGGCGCTTCTTCAACCTCGACGAAGCGTCGAGGCGCGGCCGGCCGTTCACAGCCACGACCGATCGGGCGCTTGCCTTCATCGGCCTCGCCTGCCTTGCGCTCGCCCTGCTGGGCATGAGCCTTGCCGGACATGCCGCCTCCCTGGGTGGCCCGCTGTTCGCAGCCTTCGACTGGGTCCACCTCGTGGCGGTGGGGGCCTGGATCGGTGCGCTGCCTGCGGTGATCGTGCTCGCTCGTCGGTCACGGCTGGCCGGAGCGCCGCGCGGTCCTGCGCTCGCCTCCGCCCTGCGCCATCACTCGGGCATGGCGCTCATCGCCGCTCCGATCGTGGCCATCACCGGGCTCGCCAACTCGCCGCTGGTGCTCGGCGCGTCGCGTCAGCTCGTGGCCAGCGAGTACGGCAACCTGCTGCTTGCCAAGGCGCTCCTGTTCAGCGTTGCGCTCGGCATCGGCGCCGCGAACCACTTCGTCGTCCGCGCCCGAGCCCGCCCGCGGCTGCAACTCCTCCTCGGCACCGAGCTTGTGGTGGGCGCCCTGGCCGTCATGACGGCCGCGGCCATGGTGACCATCCAGCCGGCGGCGAATCGCCAGCCCGTGATGACGAGCTCCGCCATCGGCGCGGCTCACTTCTACGGAGAGGCCGGTCCGGCAAGCGTGCACCTGGCGGTCAACCTGCCGGCCCCCGGCGGCCAGCGTTACCAGGTCGCCGTAGCCGACGCGGAATCCGGGGTGCCGCGCGAGGACGTGCAGAAGGTCTTTCTCACCTTCACCCCACCTCCGCAGGGGCAGCTCGCCGAGGAGCGCGTGGAGCTCGAGACGCTGGAGGCACCGGGGCTGTACGGGGTCAGCGGCGCCTACACGCCGGTCATCGGCGAGTGGAGCGTCGAGGTCGCCGTCCGCCGAGCCGGCGCCGAGGACGAGACGACGACGTTTGACGTGCCGGTCATCGAGGCGCCGTCGCCCCGGGCGGTGCCCCCTCCCGACAGCGGCGTGGGCGTGCCGCTGCCGCTCGCGGCGCTGTGGACGCTCCTGCCGGCCGGCGCCGCGGCGTGGC
>JBOGTC010000123.1:0-4267 GCA_050692055.1 Candidatus Limnocylindria bacterium
ACAATCCGCAACGGGATGGCCACGGCCGCCCCCCGTCCGCCGCCGGCCGCCGGCCGCCGGCCGTCGGGCGTGATCGCACGCATCGCAATCGCGCGCCATTGCACAGGATGAAGGTAACGGGGAAGAAGACGCCCTGGAAGGCCGCGGAGCGCCTCATCTTCCCCGTGCGTTGCACTGCATGCCACAGGCGGGGAAGTTGAGCCTCCTTCGGGCCCCTTCTTCTCCGATACCTCCATGTGGTGCAAAGCGGTCGGTCGCCGCCCGACCCCACGAGCGCGAGGTGTGCTCGAGGCCGCGGCACTTTCCCAGGCGCCTAGACGGCCGCCTCGGAACCTTCCTCGGAACCCTCCGACGTAGGCTGATCGGCCCGCGACTCCAACGCCGCCGCCGTCGCTCCCCGCGCCACGACGATCGACAACCAGAAGGCCAGCAGCGCCGCCACCGGATGGAGCGCAGCAAGGAGCGGCATATCGCCGCGCAGGCCGGGGAAAGCCAGGATCGGCACGATGAACACCGTGACCGCCAGCGCGAGCGCGATCAGGATCTGGCGCCTGCCAACCCGGGCGAGGATCGCCGTGAGCAGGATCAGGATCGGTGCCAGGTGCAGGATGTAGCCGAAGTTGACGTGCAGCGCCAGGTTCTCGGATCCCGCGAACAACCCCAGACCGATGAAGAACACCTGGACCACCACCCCGACCAGGAATGCCCAGGCCAGGGCGGCGTAGACGTATCGGGCCGTGCGAACCATGGGGCCTCCTTCAACAGGTCCTTGCTTGGTGTCGATGAGGTGACTCTACCGGACGGCCGCAGGCACGGGCGGCATCGGCGGCGCCGGGCAGGCACGCCGCGATAACGCTCATTGCATGAGGTGGAGATAACGGGGAAGAAGACGCCCTGGAACGCCGCGGAGCGCCTCATCTTCCCCGTGCGTTGCACCCCATGCCACAGGCGGGGAAGTTGAGCCTCCTTCGGCCCTCTTCTTCCCCGATACCTCCATGTGGTGCAACGACCGGGTCCAACGACCCGGTGCAACGACCCGGTGCAACGACCAGGTGCAACGACCAGGTGCAACGAACCGGCGCCCAGGCTCACCGCCGGTAGACAATAGGCGCGAGATGCCGCGCGCGAAGAAGTCCCGGAAGAAGCCCCGGACGACCGATACGGACGCCGACCCGAACAAGCTCGCCCGGCAGGAGGCCGGCAGCTACCGGACCGCCGACGATTGGTTCGAGGTGCGCGAGGCCGGCACCGGCTGGTTCCTGGTGGACTCGCAGCAGGCGAACGAGTTCGGCCAGGAGCTGATGCAGGGCCCCTTCGCCACGCTGAACGCCGTCCGCGAGGCGCTGCCCGAGGCGCGCCGCACCACGCTGAAGCCGCTCCCCCGCGCGAAGCCCTCGAAGGCCGGCTCGAAGCCCGGCCGCAAGCCCGCCGCGAAAGGGCGCGCGAAGCCGGAGCCTCCCCCACCACCTCCCAGCTGGATCGATCAGCTCCCCAGGGCCGATGCCGCCGCCGTGCGCAGCCTCATCCGGGCCCTCGAGCGCCAGGGTTTGACCGATGCGGAGCAGCTGGTGCGCACCGACCGCGAGGGCCTGGGGCCCGAGGTGGCCACAAGGCTCATCCAACAAAGACTGGAGGAGATCGTCGCCGATCTGCCGGCCAAGGAGCGCGCCGGCGCGAGCAAGGTCGTCCAGCGGGTAGCGGAGCTCCTGAGCGCCGAGGGGACGTCGGTGTCGACGCCGATGCCGGGCTGGACGCTCGTCGAAATCGGTCCCGAACCCGAACCGCCGAATCGGCGCATCATCCTCCGCGAGTAGGCCGGAGCCCGGCCGCGAGGGTGGCCAGCCGGCCTCGAGCCCACGCCCTCCACGCACCGGCCACCGCCGCCACCACCACTGCCAGCCAGCCCATGAGCGAGGTGGTGCCTGGGGCTGACCCGACCGCCGTGTCCGGCAGAAACCGCTCCGGGAACTGGTTGACGATGCCGGTCGCCAGCAGGTCGCTGATTGCGCCCATGTGCAGGTAGGCCTCGCGGCCGATGGCGAAGGCGGCAACGTAGTCGTCTGCGTCGTAGGCATCGACCTGCGCGAGCAGATGGTCGGTGTGGACCGCCAGCCCGGTGCGCAGGACATCGGCGTCGAACAGGTCATTGGCAGACGCGAGAAAGTCGGCCGTGTGGCCGCTGAAGTCCTCGAGCCCCGTTCTGGCCGTTTCCGCGCCCGCCTCGTCGCCCGTCAGCCGGGCGCGGACGTAATCCACGTAGTAGCCGTTGTGCTGCTCCCAGATGTCGGCGAACCCGCGGCCGGCGTCGCCCCCGTAGATGTCCGCAACGGCCGCCCGCAGCGACTCGCCGTTGGAGGCGAGGGCCTCGCTGGCCGCGCGCTCGGGCTCCGCGCCGAGCGTGGCAAGGCGCATGACCTCGAGCGCGAAGAAGGCGTGCTCGCCGAGCAGGCGATCGAGCGTGACCTGCAGGTCGATGGCCGGACCGAAGGCGACCTCGCTGCCGGAGAACGTGTCCGGGAACTGCTCGGCGATTGCGTGCGAGAGCCCATCGCCGAGCTCGAACATGTGGCCGTAGGCCTGGCGGGCCACGACGTACACCTCGTCGTAGTCGCCCAACTGGAGGTTGGCCACCTGCTGGAGCTGCGCGAGGTGGTCCTCGAGCAGGTGGTGCAGCGTCTCCTCGGACAGGCCCGGGTTGCTGCCGGCCAGGAAGGACGCGAAGTCGGCCTGGTAGGCCCCGAGGCCATCGATCGCCCGCTGCTCGGCTTCCTCGTCCGCCGCCTGCCGGGCGCGGGTGTAGTCCACGACGTAGCCGATGTGCGCGCGCCACAGGTCGCCAAACCGCTGGCCGGCCTCCTCGTTGTAGATGCCGGCGATGGCGTCCTCGAGCTCCACGGTGTTGGCCTCGAGCGCCTCGGCGGCAGCCGCGAACTGCTCGTTATCGCTTATGCCGGCCTGCAGGGCCTGCACGGTGAGGAAGACGTGCTCGGAGAGGAGCCGGTCGAGCGACACCCGCAGGTCACTGGCCGGGGTGTCGAGCCCCTCGATCGCGGCGGCGGACCCGAACGTAGAGAGTGCCAGGGCGGTTGCAGCGACCAGCGTGGCGAGAAGACGAAGCGGGCGCATCTATCGGGCCTCCAGTCTCAGGTAGCTCAGGTACAGGCGTGTTGACGGCGCCGCCGTCATGCAGAACTCGGTCGCCCGCGCATCACCTTCTCGCACGGGTGTCACCGCATCGGCCAGGAGCGTCCCATCGGCAGCCAGCAGGCTCGTTCGGAATCCTTCGCCGCCGTTTGTGACCGCCCAGCCGTACCAGATGCCCGACTCCAGCTCGACCGGCTGGCCGGTGGCGGCCAACGTCGCGCTCCCGTCCGTTAGCGTCAGGCGCTGTGTCGACCCGCCTTCAAGGGCAAGGGTCAGCAGCGTCACTTGGCCTGGGGGCACGCTGTCGACCATGAACACGGCCTCGAGCATTGAGAGCTCGATGTCCAGGTCCTGACAGGCGATGGCCGTTCCTGCTCCGTCGAGCCGGGCGCTGCGGTCAACGGCCGTGGGCTGCGCTGCCGTCTCGAGCCGTGCGCCCTCGGTCAACGTCCAACCGTCGATCCGGCTGTTCGTGGGAAGCAGGTCGAAGTCGGAGACGAGGCTCAGCGAGCCGGCAACGCCCTCGGCGGGTGCGGGCGTTGAATCCAGCGGCGGCTGCGTGGCTGGCGAGGTGGCCGCGGTCGGCTGGGCAGGGCTCGGAGTGAGCGCGCCGATGGGCCCACGCGGTGCGGGCGAGAGAAGCGATGCAGTCGCGATGGCGACACCGCCGGCCACGAGTAGCAGCAGTGCGCTGATGACGATCCCACTTCGGCCGAGTTTCACCCGCAAGGGTCCTCCCGGGTGCTCGGCACGGCCGGGGCACCGCACTCCGGGACGGGTCGGTTCCGCCAGTGGCTCCTCACGGTCGGGGCGGCCAGGGGATCGACCGTGCGTCAACGCCTCCCGTCAGATCGATTGCAGCATCGGAGCGGCCGGTCGATGTGTCAAGGGGTAAAGCCGACTGATTCGGGCTCAGCACCCTGACGTCGTCGCCACCCGCCTCTGTGCCACCGCGGCGTACGCGGTCCCAATCGCGCCCACGATTGCGATGACGGAAGCCGCGCCGAACCCGCCCGCAATGCTGGCCACGCCGGCGACCAGGCCCACGAGCATCGGTCCCCCACCGAAGGCGAGATCCAGGAACAGGCTCGTCGTGCCGAGCGCCGTCCCGCGCTCCGACGGC
>JBOGTC010000124.1:0-5960 GCA_050692055.1 Candidatus Limnocylindria bacterium
GCATCGCGGCCAGGCGATCCTCGCCGCTCACCTCGAACTCCCCGGCCGCCTCGTCCCCCTCTTCGCCGGTATCGATTGCCATGGCCGGAAGCGTAGCAGGGAGGGCGCGCGGCGTACGTCTGCTAAGCCGGCGGATCGTCGTCGAAGGCGTCGTCGGGGGGCGACTCCTCTCGTCGCGTGTCGTTCTCGCGCTCGTTCTCCCCTTCCTCCGCGTCGGTGGATCGCCCGGCCGGCACGCGTCGGCCCGGCACGTGAGAGCGAGCGATGTCGTCGATCAGGTCTCGGTCAGGCGGGTGGTCCATGCTTGTCGGGGCTGCATGTACCGGACCACCCTGGCCTCTAGATCGTCGGCCGCTGGCGACGCAGGGCTAGATGCGCTTGAACTGCTCGAACGGCTGCCGGCAGGCGGCGCAGTGGTAGATGGCCCGGCACAAGGTGGGGCCGAACGGGTTCTCGAGCGTCGTGTTGCGCGACCCGCAGTACGGGCACTCCGCGATGGGCAGTACGGCGAGCTCCTCCAGCCCTCCCGGGACCGATGCCGCCGATGCCGGCTCCAGGACCGGCGGCGCGAAGCCGCTCGCGCGCAGACGCTCGCGACCGGCGGGTGTGATCCGTTCCGAGGTCCAGGGGGTGGCGAAGCTCACGTCCACCTCGACCCGCTCGGCGAGCCCCTCGTCGCGCAGCCGCTCCCCGATCTGCTGGCGCATGACCTCGATCGCCGGGCAGCCGACGAACGTCGGCAGCAGCTCGACGTTGAGGCTTCGGCCGTCTTCGGAGAAGGCGAAGCCGCCGATCACCCCGAGGTCGACGACGCTGATCGCAGGGATCTCCGGATCCGGAATCTCCGCCAGCACCTCCCACACGCGGCGTTCGCGTGCCTCGGCAGCGGCGGCCGTACCCGCACCCACGCTCACCATGCGGCGCCGTCCTCGGATCGCGCGACCATCGTGAACTGGCCGTGGAGCCAGGCGAAATCATCGGTCGATCGCTCCCGGTCGCCGGACGCGGGCGGCGCGGCCGCCGGAACCGCGATATCCACGTTTGCCAGGCCGTGGCTCGCCTTCGTCACCCAGGAGGCGCGCAGCGCCTCCATCGGCTCGGGGAGGAGGCCGTCTCGCACCAACGTCTCCTGGCCGGCGAGCGGCGTGAAGATCGTCTGCGCCTCGGGCCACAGGCGTTCGATCGCGTGCACCAGGCGATCGCGCCCCGTACCGCCGCCGGTTGCCAGGCGTCGCAGCCAGGTGTCCCAGTGCAGGAGGTGGTAGGTCTCCTCGCGGCGCATCTTTGTCGCCAGCCCGGCGAGCGGCTCGAACGCCGAGCGCGCCAGCGCCTCGAGCCGGACGGCGTCGGCCGTCTCGTACAGGTAGCGGCGCGCGACGGTGAAGGCCCAGTCGCCGCGCGCGTGGTTGAGCAGTGCCGCATGGCGGAAGGCGGCTGCGTCGCGGCCGAAGGCGATGCGATCGGCGTCGTCGTCGGTGAGCTCGGCGAGCAGCTCGTAGAGCGCGCGCGCATGCCCCAGCTCGTCCTGGGCGATGGAGCTGGTGGCGACGTCCTCCTCGAGCATCGGCGCGAACCCTGTCCATTCGGAGTCCCAGAAGCCGATGACGAACTCGTCGTCGGCCATGCTCAGGATCAGCTCGGCCAGCGCGTCGCGGGTCGCCGCGTCGATCGTCGCGTGGCCGGCCGCGGTCATCTTCCGGCCCTTCCGGCGCCTCGTATCGCCAGATTCAGATGCGGCCGCATCACGTCCCCTCCTCGCTCGCGCGGGCCTTCGCCGCCTCGAGCTTGTGCTTGATGATATAGCCGCCGGGCTTCTTGTGGGACCGATCGAACGGTGGGTTCAGCAGGTCCGGGTCGTCGAGCTCGAGGATCGCATCGCGCGGCACCACCCACAGCCGATGGCTCTCCTGGCGCCGACCGTAGAACTCGCGGGCATAGTGGACCGCCAGCTCCTCGTCCGGTGCGTTCACGTTGCCTGCATGCACCAGGGAATCGCCCTCCGCCTCCTGGCGAAAGACCTCCCAGATGCGGTCGCCGTCGCTCCTGCTGGGCTCGGCATCCTGCTTCTCTGTGGGACCGGCCACGGGCCAAGACTAGCGCCCTCCACCCCGCACCGCACCGCAAACCTATTGACGACTGCGCCAGCCGCGCGGATGATGGCGCCGTCAGGGCCCGGTCACAGGGTACGGAGGTCCCGAGTGTTGGCCGCACGGAGATGGTGGGCCGAATCAGCGCCTCGCGTGCGATTGGCCCCGATCCTGACAGTTCCCCAACCGCACCCTCCGGCCACTCCGGCGCGCCAAGCACTGCTGCGGCCATCCGTACTGGGTCGCATGGCTGATGACCGAGGCCGCCATCGATGATGCGGGGGATCGTCGAGTGGACCGCGCGGTTCCGGTTCCTGGTCGTGGGGCTTGCGGCGGCAACCATGCTGTTCGGCTTCATGCAGCTCCCCAACGTTCCGGTGGATGCGACTCCGGAGTTCTCGCCTCCATACGTGGAGGTCCAGACTGAAGCGCTGGGCCTCTCCGCCGAGGAAGTCGAGCAGCTGATCACCGTCCCGCTGGAGGCGGACCTGCTGAACGGCGTGGCGTGGCTCGACTCGATCACGTCCGAGTCGGTTCCCGGGCTCTCCTCTATCGTGCTCACCTTCGAGCCCGGCACGAATGTCCTTCGCGCGCGACAGGTGGTCGCCGAGCGCCTCACCCAGGCCCACGCGCTGCCGAACGTCTCGAAGCCCCCGGCGATGCTCCAGCCGCTGTCATCCACGAGCCGCGTGATGATGATCGGCCTCTCATCGGATGAGCTGTCGCTCATCGAAATGTCGGTCCTCGCACGCTGGACCATTCGGCCGCGGCTGCTGGGCGTCGAGGGCGTTGCGGAAGTGGCCATCTGGGGCCAGCGGGAACGCCAGCTCCAGGTCCTGGTCGATCCGGAGCAACTCGCGCAGCACGCCGTGCCCCTGGAGCAGGTGATCAAGACCACCGGGAATGCGCTGTGGGTCTCACCGCTGACCTTCCTGGAAGCGTCGACGCCCGGTACCGGTGGGTTCATCGACACTCCGAACCAACGGCTGGGGGTCCAGCACGTCCTCCCCATCAGATCGGCCGAGGATCTCGCGCGAGTCCCGCTCGAGCCTGATGATCCGGGGGATGACGCCGTCAGCGGGCTCCGGCTGGGAGACGTGGCCAGGGTTGTCGAGGACCATCAGCCGCTCATCGGCGACGCACTCGTCGACTCCGGCCCAGGGCTCCTCCTGGTGATCGACAAGTTTCCCGAGGCCAATACGCTGGAGGTGACGCGCGGCGTCGAAGAGGCGTTTGACGCTCTGGGTCCGGGCTTGGCGGGCATCAAGATCGACTCCACGGTCTTCCGCGCCGCGTCGTTCATCGAGTCTGCGATCGGCAACGTGTCCCTCGCGCTGCTGATCGCGCTGGTCCTCATCGCCATCGTGCTCGGCGTCTTCCTCTATGACTGGCGCGCGCTGGTCATCTGTCTGACGGCCATGGCGCTCTCGCTGGCGACAGCCGGAATCGTGGTGTACCTCTTCGGCGCGACGATCAATGCGATGGTCGTCGCCGGTTTTGCGCTGGCCATTGGCGTGCTGATCGACGACGTCGTTGTTGGGACGGAGAACGTTGCGACGCGCCTCAACCGGCCGCGCCGAGGAGATAACCGCAGGTCGAAGGCCTCGCTCATCATCGAGGCGACCCTGGAGCAGCGCAGCAGCCTCGTCTACGCCACGATCATCACGCTCGTCGCGCTTGCGCCCGCCATGCTCGTCCCGGGCCCGACGGGCGTCTTCCTGGCGCCGCTCGTGGCTGCCTACGGGTTGGCGGTGCTCGTATCGACGCTCGTTGCCCTGACGGTCGCGGTCGCGCTGGCGACCTTGCTGCTGCCGGCCCGGTCGGGGCGCCGCGAGTCCGCGCTGGTGAGGGGCCTGCAGCGTCGTTACCAGGCGGCACTGCAGTGGATCGTCAACCGTCCTCGACCGGCATTGCTCACTGCCGGCGCCGTCACCATCGGCGTGGTGGTGGTGTTCGGCGCGGGGATGGTTCCTCAGCTCGCGGAGTCGCTGACCCCCTCCTTCCGGGATCGAAACCTCCTGCTCCAGGTCGACGCAGCGCCGGGCACGTCGCGCCTCGAGATGAACCGGATCATGGCCGAGGCCGGCGGGGAGCTGAGAGCCATTCCAGGCGTCCGGAACGTCGGCGCCCACGTCGGCCGAGCCGTGATGTCCGACCAGGTGGTGGGCATCAACTCCGGCCAGCTGTGGATGAGCATCGATCCGGACGCGGACTACGAGGCCACGCTGGGCGCGATCGCGGACGCGGTCGATGGGTATCCGGGTCTGTCGCGCGACCTCCTCACGTATCCGGACCAACAGATCGCCCGTGTGCTGGCCGAGAGCAGCGATGACCTCGTGGTGCGCGTGTACGGCCAGAACTTCGACGTCCTGCGCCAGGAAGCCGAGGAGGTTCGGCAGGCCATATCGGAGGTCGACGGCGTCGCCACCGCCACGGTCGAAGAGCGGATCGTGGAGCCCACGCTGCACGTGGAGATCGACCTTGCGGCATCCCAGCGTCATGGCGTCAAGCCGGGTGACATCCGTCGGGCCGCGACCACGCTGCTCTCTGGTATCGGCGTTGGTGCCCTTTTCGAGGAACAAAAGGTCTTCGACGTCGTCGTCTGGGGGGTGCCTGAAATCCGCGAGAGCGTGACGAGCATCCGCGAGCTCCTCCTGGAGCTGCCCGGCGGTGGCCACGTTGCGCTTGACCAGGTGGCCGACGTCAGCATCGTGCCGGCACCGAGCGTCATCAGGCGCGAGGGCGTGGCCCGCGTGATCGATGTGAGCGCCAATCTGCAGGGTCGCGATCTAGAGGCCGTCGTCGGCGACGTCGAGGCCCGCATCCAGGCGCTCGAGTTCCCGCTCGAGTATCACGCCGAGGTGCTCGAGGCATCCGCAGACCGTCAGGCGGACGATCTCCGTCTCCTCGGAATCACTGGCGCCTCGGCGATCACGATCTTCCTCCTTCTCCAGGCTGCCTTCAGCAGCTGGCGGTTGGCGGCGATCGTGTTCGTCACGCTGCCGGTGGCCCTGGTGGGCGGCGCGCTGGCTGCGCTCGCCGGCGGCGAGCTCGGACTGGGCGCGATCGCCGGCCTCTTCGTCGTCCTGGCCATCGCCACGCGCAACGGAATCGTGCTCATCAGGCACTACCAGCGTCTGGAGAGGATGAAGGGTCGGGCCGCGGGCTCCGCGGTTGTCCTGCGCGGGTCGCGAGATCGGCTTGGCCCGATCCTCATGACAGCCATGGCGACCGGTCTGGGCGTCGCACCGTTCGTCGCGCTTGGTCATCTTCCTGGCCTCGAGACCATTGGACCGATGGCAACGGTGATCCTGGGCGGCGTGGCGACGTCGACGCTGCTGAGCCTGTTCATCCTGCCCATCGTCTACCTGCGATCCGGCCCGAGTCCGGAGCCGGAATGGACGGCGATCGAGATCGAGGCCCCGCAGCCGGCCGAGGCCCAGGTCATAGGGGCGAGCTGATGTTGAACATGAGGCGCCGGGCGTCCGGCTTGCTCCTCGGCGCCGGCCTGCTGCTGCCAGGATGCGGCCAGCCAGCCGTGGATGCGGGGCCAGACGAGCCCGCCACCATGGAGTCGATCGCCGGCACCGAGTTCAGCCGCATCACGCTGTCGGCCGACGCCGAGAAGAGGCTCGACATCCAGACCACCGGGATTCGCGGGCTGGAGGGACGGCTGCGGCTGGCCATCCCCTACTCGGCCATCCTGTACGACGCCGAGGGAGAGACGTGGGTGTACACCCAGACCGAGCCGCTCGTCTTCGTTCGACATGCGGTGACTGTCGATCGCGTCGAAGGGGACGAGGCGGTGCTTCATGACGGCCCACCGGAGGGCACGCTGGTCGTGACGGTCGGCTCTGCCGAGCTGTACGGCGT
>JBOGTC010000125.1:0-2375 GCA_050692055.1 Candidatus Limnocylindria bacterium
GCGAGGCGCACCTCGCGCTCCGGCTGCGGCGCGGCTTCGAGGCCTTCGACGCCATCGGCTTCGGGCTGGAGGATCCTCGAGCCCTCCCCGAGCCGGGGATGGCGATCGACGTGGCCGGCACGCTGGAGCGTGACGACTTCCAGGGGATGCCCCGCCTTCGGCTGCGCCTGCTCGACTGGGCCGAGGCCGATGCCAGTCCGCTCGCGGCGCGCCGCGCATCGGTGATTGCGCCAGTGATCTCACCCGCGTTCGCGGGGGCCGGATGACGAGCGCGCTGGACCGGCTCCGGGCGCGCGTCGAGGCGCTGGGCGCGCCGCTGTGCCTGGGCATCGACCCGCACCCGGACCAGCTTCCGGCCGGGTTGACCCACGATGCGCGCGGCGTCGAGACCTTCGCACGCGGCCTGCTGGAGGCGGCGGCCGAGCACGTGGCGGCGGTGAAGCTGAACGCGGCGTTCTACGAGGCGCTGGGATGGGAGGGCTGGGCGGTGCTCGAGCGCGTGCGGCGTGACGTGCCACCCGAGATCGTGTGCATCGTCGACGCCAAGCGCGGTGACGTGGGCCCCACGGCGGAGCGGTACGCGGAGGCGCTCCTCGGGCGTCTCGGCGCCGATGGCGTGACGCTCTCGCCGTACCTCGGGGAGGATGCGATCGAGCCGTTCCTGGCGTTCCCGGACCGTATCGCCTATGTGCTGGCCCGAACCAGCAACCCGTCGGCCGGCCGGCTGCAGGACCTCGCGGTAGATGGGGAGCCGCTCCATCACCGTGTCGCGCGCTGGGTGGCCGCCACGTGGCCGGGTGGCCGCGTCGGGCTGGTCGTCGGCGCCACCGCGCCGGACCAGCTCGCGAGCCTGCGGGACCTCGTGCCCGGGCCTCCGTTCCTGATACCGGGAGTGGGTGCACAGGGTGGTGACGCCGAAGCCGCCGCACGGCACTGCCATGGCGCATGGGGACCGGGCCTGGCCTCCGCATCGCGCACGATCGCCTCCGCATCGTCGGGAGATGACTGGATGCCTGCCGCATCGGCCGCCGCCGAGCGGCTGCGACGCTCACTGGCCGATGCGGTGCTACACTCGATGACGACCGCTGCTCGGGCAGCCCCACACGGAGGTCAGTGACAGATGCCGATTCCCGGCCCCGCAGAGCTCATCCTGCTGCTGGTGATCGTCCTGATCATCTTCGGCCCGGGCAAGCTGCCTGATATCGGCAACGCCATCGGCAAGGGCATCCGCGAGTTTCGCAAGGCCTCGAACGAGATCGAGGAGTCCGTCCGGGGCGAGCCGAAGCGCGGGAACGGCGACGATCGCCCGGCCGGCGAGAGCTCCAACCGCTAGGCGAGCGCGGGGCTGCATGGCCTCGCGCCGCGCGCCGTGACCGACGACGAGGCCACCATGAGCCTCCTCGAGCACCTCGAGGAGCTGCGCCGCCGCATCATCATCGTCGCCGTCGCGTTGGTCGTCGCCGGCGTCGCCGGCTTCTTCCTCTCCGAGCCGATCATCGCGCTGCTGCGCGCGCCACTCCCTGACGAGCAGGACGAGCTGGTCGTGCTGACCGTCGGCGAGGTGCTCGGCGTCCGCCTGAAGATCGCCTTCTTCGCGGGCCTCGCCCTCTCCATGCCGCTGATCCTGTACCACCTCTGGGCCTTCGTCACGCCCGGCCTCACGACGCGCGAGCGCCGACTCGTATGGCCAATGCTCGGCATGGCGATCCCGCTCTTCGGCATGGGCCTGGGGCTGGGATATCTCCTGATCCCGATCGCCGTCGAGTTTCTGCTGGGCCTGACGGTTGAGGGTGTCGAGCCGCTTCTTCGCCTCGCCGACTACGTCGGCTTCGTCACGACCCTCATGATCGCCTTCGGTCTCGCCTTCCAGTTCCCGATCCTCCTGCTGCTCCTGGCGCGCGTGGGAATCCTGAACTACCGCTTCCTGTCAGCCAGGCGCCGCTGGGCGATCCTGATCATCGTCATCTTCGCCATCCTGGCCACGCCAGGCGGCGATCCCATCAGCTCATCGGTCCTTTCCGTCGTCATGTACGGCCTGTTCGAGGGCACGCTCCAGCTAATCCGCGTGACCGGGCGTGGCGGACGCTGAGCCCACGCCACTGCCGCGCGTGCTGCTCCTGACCGATGCATGGACGCGCATGCCTCGCCAGGGCATCCGGAACGGCCGGAGCGGCGGACGGCCGCAGCCGAGGGCGTGCGCGATGGGGCCGGTCCCGGCCTGGAGGAGCCGGCCGTGGTGGAGGCGTCGCACGATGCGCTGGCCCGGGTCCACGCCGAGGGCTATCTCGCGATCCTGGACGAGGCGGAGGCGACTGGCGGCGGATGGCTGGACCCCGATACGTACCTGGTCATCGGCTCCATGCGGGCCGCCAGGC
>JBOGTC010000126.1:0-1678 GCA_050692055.1 Candidatus Limnocylindria bacterium
AGCCCGATCTGGGCTCCGAATCCGGGCCCGCAGCCGGAGCCCAGCCCGTACTACCCGAGCACGCGTCGATTCCGGTCTCCGCTGTACCTCCGGATGGAGGATCTGCCGGGGGCGATTGGCCTCGGCAGCCTCGCCTCCCGGGGCCGGGCGCTCAACGCCGATCGGCGGATCGACCGTGCCCGCATCCTGGAGCTGAAGCTTCGGGCGCTGCAGGCCGCCTGGTCCGCTGCCGCGTCCGCCCGCGTGCCCACCGATGCCCGCTGCGCCGCCTATCGGTCCGCGCAGGGGGAGGCACTGCAGCAGTGGGCCGTGTTCGTGACCCTCGGCGAGCGCTTCGGTCCGGGCTGGCAGCGGTGGCCGGAGGAGTATCGGCGGCCGGACGCGCCGGCCGTGCGCCGCTTCGCGGGCGAGCACGCGGATCGCCTTGCCTTCCATTCCTGGATCCAGTGGCTGCTCGACGAGCAGCTCGCCGCGGCTGCGGCAGCCGCTCCATCGCTCCGGCTCATCGGTGACCTGCCGGTCGGCGTGGATCCCGGCGGCTTCGACGCCTGGGCCTGGCAGCAGCAGCTGGCGCTGGGGGCGAGCGTGGGAGCGCCGCCGGATCGGTTCAACACCGCCGGCCAGGACTGGGATCTGCCGCCCTTCGTGCCGCATCGGCTGCGTGCCGCCGGCTACCGCCCGTTCATCGACACGGTGCGCGCCGCCATGCGCCATAGCGGTGGCCTCCGCATCGACCACGTGCTCGGCCTGTTCCGGATGTGGTGGATGCCGCGCGGCGCGGGGCCGAGAGGCGGCGGCTACGTCCGCTACCCGGTGGACGAGCTGCTGGCGATCCTGGCAATCGAGTCGCACCGATCGCGGGCCATCATCATCGGCGAGGACCTCGGCACGGTGCCGCGCGGCGTTCGGTCCCGCCTGGCGCGAGCCAACGTCCTGTCGACGCGGCTGCTGTACTTCGAGCGCCGGCCGCCGGCAGCGTGGCCGCGCCTGGCGCTCTCGGCGATCTCGACGCACGACCTCCCGACGGTCGTGGGCACGTGGACGGGTGCCGATCTTGCCGACCAGGCGGCCGCCGGGGTCGAGCCCGATACCCGAGGCCTCGATGAGCTCCGTGGTCGCCTCGCGTCTCGCACCGGCCTGCCGCCGTCGGCCGACCCGCGCGACGTGATCCTGGCGGCGCATGCCGCGGTCGCGGCGTCGCCATCGGTCCTGGCCATGGCGAGCCTCGAGGACGCGCTGGCGATGGCCGAGCGCCCGAACATCCCGGGAACCGTTGCGCCCCAGCGCGACAACTGGTCGATCGCTCTGCCGATGTCCCTGGAGGAGCTCATGCTCGACCCATTCGTGCGCCGCCTGGCGGCTGCCCTTCGCCGCTGAGGCTCCCGCGCCGGCCGGCCTCCCCGCTCGTGGAACCGGCCTCCCCGCTCGTGGAGCCGGCCTCCCCGCTCGTGGAGCCGGCTTCCGCGCGCATGAAGCTGCCAGATGCCAACCACCGCCGGCTTGGGCAGGTTGGCGGCGTCGAGCGCGTGCGCCGCGACCCGTTTCGAGCGTGGATCCGGCCCGGACGGGCCTCCGGTTGCCCTTGAACGTGCCTAACCCGGCTGTGATTGGAGCCTGACCCCTCTGCCCCCCGTAACGGGGCGTAAGCCGGTGGTGGTTGGAATCTGACGCCAGGTCA
>JBOGTC010000127.1:0-1790 GCA_050692055.1 Candidatus Limnocylindria bacterium
GCCTCGAGGCTGAGGCCCATGCCCGGCGCGATCGCGCCGCCGATGTACGCGCCCTCCGCGCTGACGAGGTCGAAATTCGTGCTGGTGCCGAGGTCGACGACGATCGCCGGGCCGCCGAACTCGGTGCGAACGGCGAGGGCGTTCGCCAGGCGGTCGGCCCCGGCCTCCGACGGACGGTCGATCTCGATCGCCAGCACGCCATCGAGCGTCCGCGCGTCGATGATCACGGGCTCGCGGCCGATGCGTTCGCGCACGAGCCGCTCCCACGTCTCGGTCAGCGGCGGCACCACGCTGGCCAGGGCCACGGCGTCGAGCTCCTCGAGGCGCCTGCCGTCGAGGTCGAGCAGGCCGGTGGCCATGGTGGCGACCTCGTCGAGCGTGGCGGCCGCTCGCGTCGTGGCCCGCCACGCGCCCGCCAGGCGGTCATCCTCGAACAGGCCGAGCGAGACGTTCGTATTGCCGATATCGGCCGCCAGCAGCTTCACGCGCCGTATCGTACCAGCGGTCGCGCGGCGCTCCGCCGCGCCATCGGTCCGGTGCTAGACTCGCCGACGATCCCACGACCAGAAGCTGAGCCAGCCGATGTCCGAGGCGCGAGCCAAGCTCTACATCAACACCGGCGTCGTCACGTCGAAGAGCGACATCTACAACGTCCTGCGCCCGCTCGTGAAGCAGACGGTCACGTACTCGTACCATCGCGGGAACCGCGTCGAGAGCAGCGGCACCGGCTGGGTGGAGCGCATCGTGGTCGACCACCCGGAGATCGCCAGCTACTTCACGCCGCTGTCCATCTGCCTCAACCTCGACTCCTTCGACTACCTGCAGTTCGACACCACGTCGGAGCAGCTGCTCGTCTACACGCTGGTCATCGGCAACGAGCGGGTGGTCCTGGAGTTCGCCGCGGCCGGGCCGCGGCCGGCGGAGGGCGACGAGACGGCGTCGTCGCCTTCCCGCCCGCTCCCGCGTAACGCCGAGGAGCTTGCGCGCGACCTGCGCTTCATCCAGATGGAGCTGCTGATGTCGGCTGATGCCGACGCCGGGGAAGCGGATCGCGCCGAGGACGACGAGGACGGCGGGTGACCGTTCACCTGGCCTCCCGGCGGGCCGGCACGCGGCGTGCGCCGCTTCCCTTCAGACGCACCGCTCTGCCCAGTGGCCTGCGCGTCGTCAGCCAGGCCATGCCGGAGGCGCGATCGGTCAGCGTGGCGCTCATCGTACCGATCGGCTCGCGACACGAAGACGATACCCGTGCAGGCCTCTCCCATCTTCTCGAGCACCTGGTCTTCAAGGGAACTCGCGGCCACCCCGAGGCCGGCGCCGTGTCCAGCCTCATCGAGGGCTGTGGAGGGAGCGTCAACGCCAGTACCGATCGCGAGCTGACCGTCTTCAGCGCCAAGGTCCCGGCCGAGCAGGCCGCGGTCGCGCTGGACGTCGTGGCCGAGCTTGCGCTGCGCCCGCTCCTGCGCGCCGGCGATCTGGCCGGAGAGAAGCCGGTCATCGTCGACGAGATCCGCATGTATGTCGACTCGCCGGGCGACCACATCTTCACGATCTTCGACGAGCTCCTGTTCGGCAGGCACCCGCTGGGCCGTGAGATCGCCGGTACCATCGGCTCGGTGCGGCGCGCCACGCATGCAGGCGTGGTCGGCCACTGGCGGGCCGCCTACCGGCCGTCCGGCATGGTCCTGGCCGTGGCGGGCGCGATCGATCATGCGGCCATCCTCCGCGCCGCCGGCGCCTGGCTTCCAGACGGGCCCGACGCGGTCGCCGGCCGCGCACCGCGCCTGACC
>JBOGTC010000128.1:0-29803 GCA_050692055.1 Candidatus Limnocylindria bacterium
CGGGTCACGACTTCGACCCTCGAGGAGCTCGCTCAGCTTGACAACGTCCTATGGGATCTAAGCCGGCGCTGATTGGAGCCTGACAGCAGACGAAGGACTCGCAGGCCGTAAGCCGGCGGTGATTGGAGCCTGAGATCTCGGCGTCGTGGCTTCCGCCAGGCAACCGGGGTTCGAATTCGCCGATCTCGTCACGTTTGCGTGACGGCCGTGGGGCAGCGCGGGGCGGGCCGCGGCTGGCGTATCGGTCCTACCAGTTGGTGGCGGTGGCTGCCTCGATCTCCCCCACCGACTCGAGCCAGCGTTCGGCGTCGATGGCGGCCTTGCAGCCGTCGCCGGCGGCGGTCACCGCCTGGCGATACCGATGATCGTGGACGTCGCCGGCGATAAAAACGCCCTCGATGCCCGAGCCGGTCTCGTCGACCACCTTGAGGTAGCCGCGCTCGTCGAGCTCGAGCGTGCCGGCGAAGAGATCGGTGTTCGGCTTGTAGCCGATGGCAATGAACAGGCCCTGGACGTCGAGCGTCGACTCGTCCCCGCTCTGTGTGTCGCGCAGCTTCAGCCCACCCACCGTGCTCTCGCCGGTCACCTCGGCAACCTCGGTGTTCCAGCGCACCTCGATCTTCTCGTGCGCCAGCGCGCGATCCTGCATGATCTTGCTGCCGCGGAAGGCATCGCGCCGCACGAGCATGGTGATCTTGGAGGCGAAGCGGGTCAGGAAGAGCGCCTCCTCCAGCGCCGTGTCGCCGCCGCCGACCACCGCGATCTCGCGGTCGCGGAAGAAGAAGCCGTCGCAGGTGGCGCAGGCGCTCACCCCCCGGCCGCGGAACGCCTCCTCCGAAGGCAGGCCCAGCCACAGGGCCGAGGCGCCGGTGGCCACGATGACCGCATCGGCGCGGTACTCGTCGGGGCCGATCCAGACCCGGAACGGTCGCTGGGAGAAGTCGATCTTCGTCGCGTCCTTGTCGAGGATGGTGGTCCCGAAGCGCTCCGCCTGCTCGCGGAAGAGCTGCATCAGCTCCGGCCCCTGGATGCCCTGCGGGAAACCCGGGTAGTTCTCCACGTCCGAAGTGATCATCAGCTGCCCCAATGGAACGTTGCCGGCGATCACCAGCGGCTCGAGGTTGGCGCGCGCGGCGTACAGCGCGGCGGTCAGGCCGGCCGGCCCGGATCCGATGATGAGCACCTTGCGGTGGCGGGTATCAGTGTGGTCGTGAGGCTGCTCGCCGGTGACGGGCGGAACGGTTGCGGTCATCTCGTGCTCAAGCATAGCGAAACTGTCGAACCGACCACCGACGGCAGATCGCCGATCCGGTCAGCGCCATGGTCGCTCCCTCGTTCCTGTTTGGTCCGAATTCACACCACCTAACCACCAAGATGCTTCCTGGCGATCCGGAGCGTCCGCATGCACGCGTGGCGTGAATCTGTACCCTTCCGAAGAGGTAGACCGGTCCGAGTGCACGCCTCATGTGAATCTGGACTGTTGGACGGCACCGTCACGAGGCAGGGCAAGGTCACCCGAGCGGTCACCCGAGCAGGTTGGGCAGGTTCTGGAGCAGATCCCAGATGCCCACCGCTACCAGGGCCAGCCCGAGCACGACCTGAAGCGGCCGTTCCCAGCGAACCATCGAACGCGCGAGCTGAGCGCCGCGCGCCTGGCCGATGATGCCGAGCAGGAAAAGCGGCAGCCCAAAGCCGATGCCGAAGACGGCAAAGAAGGCGAGGCGGCCGATGGCATCGGTCACGGTCAGGCTGAACGCGAAGATGCCGACCAGGAACGGCCCACTGCACGGCACCGCGATGGGCGCGAAGATCAGTCCGTACGCGAAGGCGCCGAGCGCCGGACCACGGCCGCCGAATGCTCTCGGCGATGGCTGAGGGATGCGGGCAAACGGGTTGACGCCCAGCAGCAGCAGGACGCCGAGCACGATGAGCAGCCCATCCGCGATCGGCAACACGACGCGGTTGAAGTCGCCCAGCGGTGCCGCCACCGCCGCGATGAGCCCGCCGATGGCGACCATGCCCGTCACCACGCCCGCCCAGACGAGGAGCGCGGCGAGCGCCGGCGGGAACCGCGCCGACCCGGTCAGGTAGGCGAGGAAGGCAGGGTAGAGGGGCAGGATGCAGGGCGTGACCGTGGCCGCCACGCCCGCCAGGAAGGCGCCGGTGTACACCTCCACCGCAGCAGGGCTCAGCTCGCCTCGAGCTCGGCGACCAGCTCATCGGCCGGACGGACGCGACCGAACTCCAGGGCGCGAATCTGCCCATCGGCCGATACGATGAAGGTCGGCGTAGAGGGCGGGTTGGTGACGCCGAAGCCGTAGCGATCGGTGAGCAGCTGCACGAGCTCCGCATCGGCCATGACGAAGCGCCAGTCGAAGCCCTCGCGCTCGGCATAGTCGGCGAGATCGTCCGCGCGCTCATTGGGGTCGACATCGATGCCCACGGAGTGGAAATCGGCGACTTCGTGCGCCCTGACCACCTCGCGCTGCTGCGACCTGCAGGTCTGGCACCAGATCGCCATCGTCTCGACCAGGACCGG
The DNA here is from genome assembly GCA_050692055.1 of Candidatus Limnocylindria bacterium. Lineage (GTDB taxonomy): Bacteria > Chloroflexota > Limnocylindria > QHBO01 > QHBO01 > JBOGTC01. The sequence continues at coordinate 2,540 of JBOGTC010000128.1, forward strand.
CTTCTCGGCGGCAAGCTCGGCCAGGGTGAACGGCTCGCCGGTCCGCACGTCGACGAGCTCCATGGCCAGGATCGGATCGACCTCGGCTGCGGGGGCCTCAGTCGCGGTCGGCGTGGGCGCGCCTGCGGCAGGCGGTGTTTCCGATGCCGTATCGGATCGCAAGGCTGCATCGGTCTGTGCGCTCGTTGCGGAATCGTCGCCGGGAGCGGAACATGCAACAGCCCCGAGCGCGAGAACACAGAGGAGCGCGACACGCCTCAGCATGGCCGGAAGACTAGCCCGAGCCGATGACGGCCGCATGACGGCACTGCGTCGGCGTCTGCCACTCGGCGAACGCGTCCGCGGCGTGGAGCTGCTCGACGCCGGCCTGCTTTCCGATCGCGAGCTGCGCACGAACCTCTCCGACCTCGCGCGGCTGAACCGGCTGCCGGGGGGCACGGGCAGAAGCATCGCCGCAATCCGGCAGCTTCTGAGTCCCGGGGACTCCGCTCGCATCCTCGATGTCGGGACCGGCGCGGGCGACATGCCGCAAGCCTTCGCCCGCCTCGGTTGGACGGTGGTCGCCATCGACGCGAATCCCGAAGTGTCCGCCGTCGCGCGCGAGCGTCTCGCCGGCCTGGCGGCAGTCGAGGTTCGCGAGGCCGATGGCACGCGGCTCCCATTCGACGACGGCGCGGTCGAGGTCGCCCACTGCTCGCTCCTGCTGCACCATCTGGATCCCGACTCGGCGACGGCGCTCCTGCGCGAGATGCGGCGGGTGGCCACGCATGGCGTCGTGATCAACGACATGCGGCGGGGGCTGCTGCCACTGGCGGCGACGGCGCTCTCGGTGACGGCGTTGGGGCGCTGCCGTGCCACGCGCCATGACGGAGTGCTCTCGGCGCGCCGGGCGTACACGCCGGCCGAGCTCGACAGCCTGCTCGCCGCGGCCGACCTGCGACGGATCTGGCGCTCGCCGTCGATCTGGCCGCGGGTCGTGACCGCCGCGGTCGACAGCAGGTGGGGCGCCCGATGAGCGCGGAGCGCTGCGACCTGCTCGTCATCGGTGCCGGCCCGGCCGGCTCCTCCCTGGCGGCCTCGGCCGCGCGCGCCGGGTTCCGCGTCGTGGTGCTGGAAGCGTCGCGGCACCCGCGGCCGAAGGCCTGCGCCGAGTACGCCAGCCCGCGCCTGGTCGAGGAGCTGGCGCGAGTCGGCCTGTCGCCGCAGGCGTGGCGATCCGCTGCCGTGCCGCTCGACGGCATGGAGCTCCATGCCAACGGCTCCAGCCTTCCCATCCGTTACGCGGACGCCACCGGACCGCGCACGGCATGGGGCGTCGACCGGCGATCCTTCGACGCCCTGCTGGCCGCGCACGCCGCCGCCTGCGGTGCCGACCTGCGCGAGGACACGCGGGCCATTGATCTGGTCCGCGAGGACGGCCGTGTCGTGGGTGCCGGGGTGCGCCGAGGCCGCCGCGAGGAGCTGATCCGCGCCCGCTGGGTCGTGGGCGCGGACGGCGCCCGATCCACCGTGGCGAGGCAGCTGGGCGTCGATCGCACCGTCCGCTTTCCGCGGCGCCTGGGGCTGGTCGCCCACTATTCCGGCGTGGCCGCCCTGGCGCAGCACGGCGAGATGCACGTCGGCCATGGCTGGTACGTGGGCCTCGCACCGATGCCGGACGGCGAGCTGAACGTGGCGATGGCGCTGCCGTTCCGCGGCAAGCCGTGGACGCGCAACGGGTCGCGCGCCCGATTCGAGGCCGCGATCGCCGCGCTGCCGCGCGTAGCGGAGCGGCTGCGGGGCAGCCGTCGCCTGACGCCGATCCGCGGTGCGGCACCCATCGGCCACCGGGTCAGCCGGGTCGGCGGTCGAGGCTGGCTGCTGGTCGGCGACGCCGCCGGCTTCGTCGACCCCTTCACCGGGGAGGGCATCTATCGGGCGCTACGCTCCTCGAGGGCGGCGGCCGCGGCCCTGATCGCCGGGGCTGGTTCCCCCGACGAGCTGGAGGCGGTGCCGCGCACCTACCGCGCGGCGCGCCGTGCGGCGTTCACCGGCAAGGACGCGCTGACCTGGCTCATCCAGGGCTTCCTGGCCGCACCGCCGCTCCTGGAGCATGCCGTGGCCCGCCTGGGCGCCCGGAGGGACGCGGCGCTGCGTCTCGGCTCCGCGCTCGGCGACTGCCGGCCGGCGAGCGTGGCGCTCTCGCCCCGAGCGCTGCTCGAGATGCTCGCCCCATGAACAGCGTGATGCGCGTCCGGGTGCACGCCCCGCTGGAGCGGATCTTCCGACTGGCCGCCGATGTCGAGCGCTGGCCGGAGATCCTGCCCCACTACCGCTACGTGCGCCCGGTACCCGACCCCAACGGTGAGCGCCGCTTCGCAATGGGCGCCCGGCGCGGGCCGATTCCGGTGCGCTGGGAGGCTATCCAGCGTCCCCTGCGCGACGAGGCGCGCATCGAGTTCGAGCACACCGGCGGCGTGACCCGGGGGATGCTCGTCGCCTGGCGCTTCGAGCCGGCCCCGGGCGAAGAGAAGGACGCGGCCATCGATGTCAGCATCGAACACCGGCTCCGGCTGGGATGGCCGCTGATCGGCGGCATCGTGGCGGACCACGTGGTCGGTCCGCAGTTCATCGACGCCATCGCGGGGCGCACGCTGCGGCGGGTGAAGGCGCTGGCCGAGGCGGGCGGCGCGTGAGCGCCCGGCGCGTGGTCATCACAGGCATCGGCGCCGTGACGCCCATCGGCATTGGCGCGGAGGGCCTGTGGGCGGGCGTGCTGGCCAATCGTTCTGCGGTGAAGGCGATCGATCGCTTTGACGCCTCGCCGTTCCCGTCGCGGATCGCCGCGGCGATCGACGGCTTCGATCCCGCCGACCATCTCGACGCGCGTCGCGCCAGGCGCCTGGATCGCTTCAGTGCGCTCTCGGTGGCCGCGTCTCGCATGGCTGCCAAGCACGCCGGCCTGACGTTCGAGAACGGCGTATCGCCCAGGGCCGGCGTTTGGATCGGCTCGGCACTGGGCGGCGTCGCCTACGGCGAGGAGCAGCACGCCAGCTACGTATCGCGCGGCGTGCACGGCGTGTCGCCCACCCTCGCCCTCGCCGTCTTCGGCGGCGCGGGGGCCAGCAACGTGGCCATCGACCTTGGGCTGACGGGACCCGCGGTTGGCAACGCCAACTCGTGCGCATCGGGGGCAGTCGCCATCGGCCAGGCATTTCAGGCCGTGCGCAACGGCGAGGTGGAGGTCGCGTTGGCCGGCGGCTCGGAGGCTCCGCTGGCGCCGCTGACGTTCGGCTCGTTCGCGCTGATCCGCGTCCTGTCGCGCCGCAACGACGATCCGGAGACCGCGTCCCGCCCGTTCGACCGCGCCCGGGACGGCTTCGTCATGGGCGAGGGCGCGGCAATGCTCGTCATCGAGGAGCGCGGTGCCGCCATGCGGCGAGGCGCGCGGATCGTGGCGGAGCTCCTCGGCTTCGGCGCCAGCAACGACGCCTACCACATGACCGCTCCCCGCCCGGACGGCCGGGATGCGGCGCGGGCGGTGCGGGCCGCCCTCCAGGACGCCCGGCTCGGCCCCGAGGAGATCGGCTACGTCAATGCCCACGGCTCGAGCACGCCGCTCAACGAGCCGGCGGAGGCGCGAGCCCTCCATGCCGCCCTGGGCGGGCACGCCCGTCGGGCCTTCGTCTCGGGCACGAAGGGGCTGTATGGGCATCCGCTCGGGGCGTCCGGCGCGATCGAGGCCGCCATCACCGCACTGGCACTGGAGCGCGGCACGCTGCCCGGAACGTGCAACCTGGTGGAGAGCGATCCGGAGATCGACCTGAACCTCCTGCGTGACGCCTGCAGGACCGATGTCGACGCCGCCCTCACCACCTCGTTCGGCTTCGGGGGAATGAACGCCGCCCTGGTCCTGGGACGCGCGGACCGATAGGCGCAACCGGCGTGGGGGCTACGGTTTCGGCTTCACGCCGCCGGTCGCCAGCGCCCACGCCAGGGCCCGCTCGAACGCCTCCGCTCCGTGCGCCTTGTCCACGCCGAGCGTGCGCGGATCGTCGCGGATCATCGCGGGCAGCTCACGCAGCGGGATGCCGGTCCAGTAGATCACCGGCACGTCGGCGAAGCGGTGGCGAATGGCCAGAAAGGCACCGGCGCTGAGCTCGCGCTCGAGCCGCCAGTCGAGCACCACGGCCGCGGGCGGAGCGAGGCCGTCTTGCAGTGCGGCAAGGAACGGGAGCGCGGACGCAAAGAGCGTGGCCTCGGCGTCACCGACCGCGCACAGCTCAGCGGCCAGAGCCGCCGCGGCCGGATCGTCCTCCACCACCCAGACCGCCCTCGTGCCGTTGAGCCCAGCCTCTGCCATCCGAACGGCTGCGGTGCATGCGGCGTGCCGCGGGCCGAGCCTCTACCATTTGGAACGTGACCAGCATCGTGCGCCGGCAAACCCCGAGCGTCGACGTGGGCGGGGTGGCGATCGGCTCCGAGCACCCGATCGTCGTGCAGTCCATGACGAACACCGACACCGCCGACCCGGATGCGACCGCCATCCAGGTCGCGCAGCTGGCACATGCCGGCTCCGAGCTCGTCCGCATCACCGTCAACAACGATGCCGCCGCCCAGGCGGTCCCGGTCATCCGCGACAAGCTGGACCGGCTGGGCATCGCGGTGCCGCTCATCGGTGACTTCCATTACAACGGCCACCTGCTCCTGACGAAGTACCCGGACTGCGCCGCGGCGCTCGCCAAGTACCGGATCAACCCCGGCAACGTGGGCACCAAGCGTCGCGACGAGCAGTTCGCCCAGATCGTGGAGGTCGCGATCGCCAACGCCAGGCCGGTGCGCATCGGTGTCAACTGGGGATCGCTCGACCAGCAGCTGCTGACCCAGATGATGGATGCCAACGCGGCATCGCCTGATCCGCAGGACTCGCGCGAGGTGATGATCGAGGCGATGATCGAGTCGGCACTGCGATCCGCGCGCCTGGCCGAGGAGACCGGACTCGGCCACGACCGCATCATCATCTCGGCCAAGGTCAGCGGCGTGCAGGACCTGGTCGAGGTCTACGGGCGGCTGGCGGCACGATGCGACTATCCGCTGCACCTCGGACTGACCGAGGCGGGGATGGCGTCAAAGGGCATCATCGCCTCCACCGCCGGGCTGTCCATCCTGCTGCAGCGCGGCATCGGCGATACGATCCGGGTCTCCCTCACGCCGGACCCCGGCGGCGATCGCACCCAGGAGGTGCAGGTGGCGCAGCAGGTGCTCCAGTCACTCGACCTGCGCTCGTTCACGCCGCAGGTATCCGCCTGCCCCGGCTGCGGCCGCACCACCTCCACCTTCTTCCAGGAGATGGCGCGCGACATCGCCGACTACCTGCGCGAGCAGATGCCGGCCTGGCGCGACGCCCACCCCGGGGTCGAGGAGATGAGGGTGGCGGTGATGGGCTGCGTGGTGAACGGCCCCGGCGAGTCGAAGCACGCCGACATCGGCATCAGCCTGCCCGGCACGTTCGAGGAGCCGGTGGCTCCGGTCTTCGTGGATGGCGAGCTGCGCACCACGCTGCGCGGCGCGGACATCGTGCCGCGCTTCCTCGAGATCCTCGACGACTACGTCGACCGCCGCTACCCGGTGTCCACCCCGTCCTGACCGATTCGACGCGCGCGGCCGGCGCGCGGCCGGCGCGCGGCCGGGATGCGGCCGTTCAGCCAGTGGCGGCTCGCCGCCTCCTCACGTCGCTGTGGCGAGGAACGTCCACGCCGCGACGGTGAACGCCAGGATGAGGAACGCGATGAGCGCCAGCGGGAGGTAGGCGACCGCCAGGTTCTGGCGATGCTCGAGCGGCGCATCGTCATGGTCGTGGACGTCGCCGCGCTGAGCCAGGGCGGCGTCCGTGCGCTCGGCCGGAAGGTTCTCGGTCATGCTCAATCTCCCCTGATGATGGCGGTCAGCTTTTCGTCCAGCGAGGCCGCCGAGAACTGGCCGATCTGGCGATCGACGACCACCCCGTCGCGGCCGATGAAGAAGGTCTCCGGAGGCCCGAAGACGCCGTAGGCATCGGCCACACGTCCGCCGGGATCCATCGCCGCCGGCCAGGAGGCGCCCATGCGGTCCATGAAGCCGCGGGCGGCTTCGGATCGGTCCTCGTACACGATGCCAACGATTGCCAGCCCGTCGTCCGCGTGTTCGGCCGCGGCCTCGCGCAGCAGCGGAAACTCCTCGACGCACGGCCCACACCAGCTCGCCCAGAAGTTGACCACCACCGGGCGGCCGCGGAGGTCGGCCAGCCGGACCGGCTGGCCGTCGAGATCCGCCAGCGCGAACTCCGGCGCCACCGTGCCGATGCCGGCTCCGGAGGCCGCGCCCGGACGCACGAGCAGCACGCCAACCCACAACGCCAGGAGGATCAGCGGCAGCACTGCCCCGGCGACCAGGTACGGCATCGGCAGGCGCCGCAGGTCCGGGCGCGGGCGCCGCTCCAGCACGGTCCCGGCGGTCATCGGTGGATCAGTGTTCGGCCCGATCGTCATGGGAACCGTGCTCCGTCTCGCGCCACTCGTGATTGGCGGCACGGACCCAGGCGACGATGGCGCCCACGAATACGAGCAGCCCCGGGCCGAGCAGGAACCAGTTGCCGACCGCCCCATCGGGCGCGAAGACAAGGCCGGCCGCGATCAGCGAGCCGGCGACCGCCATCAGCACGGGCAGCGCGCTTGGTCCGGGCAGGTGCACGCCGCGCGGCGGGGAGACGGCCGGCCTCGGCGTCGGCGGACCCTCGCGAGAGGCAACCACGAAGACGACGCCCAGCAGGCCCACGATTCCGATCCCGAGGACGAGATAGCCGATGGCGATGTCGTTCAAAGGTCAGCCTCCGCCCTAGCGCAGGAAGTAGAGCGTGAAGAAGAGCGCGATCCACACCACGTCGACGAAGTGCCAGTACACGCTGACCGCCTCGACCGCCACGTGGTTGCGGGCGCTGAACTGGCCGCGCAGCGCGCGCGCCAGCACGACGGTCAGGCCCACCGCGCCGCCGAAGACATGCGCGCCGTGGAAGCCGGTGAGCGTGTAGAACGTCGTGCCGAAGATGCCGTCGCGGATGCCGAAGCCCAGGATCGAGTAGTCGTACAGCTGGCCGATGAGGAAGGTGACGCCCAGCGCCAGCGTGATGCCGACCCACAGCCGCAGCTTGCCCTGGTCTGCCCGCCGGATGGCCCACACGCCGAACTGCATGGTGAAGCTCGAGGCGACCAGGATGATCGTGAGCGGCAGGGCGATGGGCAGGATCTCGAGCTCGTGGGCGGGCGCCGGCGGCGCCCATTCGCCCACGGCCGAGGCGCGGGCGTTGAAGTACGCCGCGAACAGCCCGCCGAAGAACATCACCTCGCTGGCGATGAAGAGCAGCATGCCGAGCAGGGCGGTCGGCATGCCCGACTGCCCGTGGTCGAGGTGCACCTGCGCCTGCTGCTCCCCGGACGGGCCCGCCTGCATCGTTCGCGCTCTGGTGGTCATGCCTGGGCCTCCCTCTCCTCGTCGAGATCCGACTCGCGATCCGCATGGTGCCCATGGCCGTGCGTCAGGAAGAAGAGCGGCCGCTCCGAGTGAATCGGCGGCAGCTTGTCGAAGTTGTACGGGGGCGGCGGCGAGCTGGTCGCCCACTCCAGCGTGTTGCCCTCCCACGGATCGTCGCCGGCGCGCTCGCCGTTGATGAAGGTGGCGATCACGTTGATCAGGAACGGGATCACGCTCACCGCGATCATGAATGCCCCGACCGTCGAGAGGAGGTTGAGCACCGTCCAGCCGGCATCGGGCGAGTAGTCGCTGACGCGGCGCGGCATGCCCGACAGCCCCAGCTGGTGCATCGGGAAGAAGGCCAGGTTGAAGCCGATGAAGTGGATCCAGAAGTGGATCTTGCCGAGCGGCTCGTTCAGCATGCGGCCGGTCATCTTCGGGAACCAGTAGTAGGTCGCCGCGAAGACCCCGAAGACCGAGCCGCCGAAGAAGACGTAGTGCAGGTGCGCGACCACGAAGTACGTGTCCTGCACCGCGAAGTCCACCGGCGGCGAGGCCATCATCACACCGGACAGCCCCCCGATCAGGAACATGGCCAGGAAGCCGATCGCGAAGAGCATGGGCGTGGTGAAGGTCAGCTTGCCGCGGTACATCGTCCCGAGCCAGTTGAACATCTTCACCCCGGTCGGGATCGCGATCAGGGCGGTCATGAAGGCGAAGAACGGCAGGAAGACCTGACCGGTGGTGAACATGTGGTGCGCCCATACGCTGAAGCTCAGCAGGCCGATGGCGAGCGTGGCGAAGACGAACGCCTTGTACCCGAAGAGCGGCTTGCGGCTGAAGACGGGCAGGATCTCGCTCACCACCCCCATCGCCGGCAGGATGACGATGTAGACCTCGGGGTGGCCGAAGAACCAGAAGATGTGCTGCCACAGGATCGGGTTGCCGCCCACGGTCGGGTCGAAGAAGGACCCGCCGTAGTTGCGGTCGATGAACAGCGCGATGAGCCCCGCGGCGAGGACCGGCGTGGCGAGCATGATGAGCGTGGCGGTGACTAGCACGGTCCACACGAAGATCGGCATCCGCATCAGGGTCATGCCCGGCGCGCGCATCTTGAAGATGGTGGCGATGAAGTTCACCGCGCCCAGGATCGAGGCCGTGCCGACCAGCACCAGGCCGATGATCCACAGGTCGGTCCCGACGCCGCTTCCGTACTCCGCGCCGGTGAGCGGGGCGTAGCCGGTCCAGCCCTCGGCCGCGGCACCGCCGAACAGGTAGCCGGAGAAGATGAGCAGGCCGCCGAGCGGCAGGAACCAGAAGCTCAACGCATTGATGCGCGGGAACGCCATGTCCGGCGCACCGAGCTGCAGCGGCACGATGTAGTTCGCGAACCCCGATAGGACCGGCACCACGAACAGGAAGATCATGATCGTGCCGTGCATCGTGAACGCCTGGTTGTAGGTGTTCTGGTCGAGGATCTGGAGCCCCGGAACCGCGAGCTCGGCGCGGATGAACAGGGCCAGGATGCCGGCGGCGAAGAAGAACAGGAAGCTGTTGACGATGTACAGGACCCCGATCTTCTTATGGTCGACCGTCGTCAGCCAGTCGAGCACCCAGGAGCGCCGATAGGGCTGCGCGCGTGGGACGAGGGTCGTGGTTGCCATTTGGATGAAAGCCTCGTTACTCGGTCGCGATGACGGTGCCGACCATGTCGATCGGATGGATGGTGCACAGGAAGTCGTGCTCGCCCGGTGGCAGCGCCGGGACGCTGTAGGTCACGGTCGCATCGGGCCCGGTGATGTTCTCGCCGTCGAAGACTCGCTCGCCGTCGACGTCGATCGCGACGTCGTGGGGGAGCGCCTCGAGGTTGGTGAACACGATCTGGAACGGCTCGTTGGCCGGCACCTCGAAGCTGTCGGTGTCGAACGCGAGCGCGTCGGCGCTGATCTCGATGACGGTGTCCCCGCCCTCCGCCGGCGGAGGCGTCTCGCCCGACTCGGCCGCCGCGAACCACGCGTCGTACTCCTCGCGCGGCATCGCGTCGACCACGAACGTCATGTCCGCGTGCTGGGCGCCGCAGAATTCGGCGCACTGCCCGGCGTAGGTGCCCTCCTCGGTGATCGTGAACTCCAGCTCGTTCGGGTTGCCGTTCTCGCCCACCGGGACCATGTCGCGCTTGATGAGGAACTGCGGCACGTAGAACGAGTGGATGACGTCGATGGCGTTGAGGCGCAGGCGCACCGGCTCGCCGACAGGGACGGCCAGCACGGGCGGGTTCTCGACCGTGCCCGGCTGGACCGAGACGTCGTCGGAATAGCGGAACGTCCAGTTCCACTGGAAGCCGTCGACCTCGATCACCACGCCCGGCTCGTCGGAGCGCGCCTCGACCGTGTTCAGCGTGATGACGCTGAAGACGAACAGGATCAGCACGATGACGGTGGGGATCGCGGTCCAGATGATCTCGACGAGATTGTTGCCGTGCAGCTGCGGCGGCAGCGTGTCGTCGCCCTCGCGACGGCGATAGCGAACGATGGCGTACACGATGAAGCCCTCGACGCCCACGAAGACCAGCGCGGCGAGCCCCAGGAGCAGCAGGTAGAGATTGAAGACGTCCTGTGCCGCCTCGGTCCTCGGCTCGGGCGGAAGCATGCATCCGCCGAGCACGCCGATGAGGAGCAGGGGGGCTCCGGCGCGGAGGATCGTCCGCAGCCGGGTCCGGGCCGCCGTAGGTCGCATCAGCTGATTCTCTGGCTCCTTGCTCACCGACACGGAAGGCGAACGCGTCTCATCGTCCGCGCTCAGGCATGTCAGGCACGCACGCACAGCCGGGCTGACGGCGGCACAGGGCCATTGTACCGATGCCGCCGCGGCAGCGTGCCGCGGCGGCGCGCTCCGATCAGAAGGCCCCGATGATCTCCGGGCAGTCGTGCTCTTCGTGCGGCAGGAGCGGGCGAGGCGTGACGGAGAAGCGACGCTCTCCGTCATCGGTCCACCTCGTCATCTGGGTCGACTGCTGGAGGTCGGCGAGCCAGTTCGCCGCCTCGTCGCCGTCCACCACGCCGCAGCGGGTGCCGTCGCCGAACGTCGCCTCCTCGACGCCAAAGGCGGCAGGGTCGGCATTCTCGATCGGCCACTGCCGAACCTGCTCGGGCAACCCGCCGTCGTCGACCGGCTCACCGGTGGCGTCACGGACGTAGAGCCGAATCGCCTCCGGCTCGTACGGATGCCACCCGGTATCGGCCCATGCCCCGGCCGGCAGCCAGTCCTCGAGGAAGAGCAGGCCCTCGCTCAGGCGCTGGAGCATCTGGTGCGCCTGGATCTCGGCGGGCGTGATCATGTCGTCGGGCGGCGGCTCCATCGGCGGGCCCAGCATGCCGAGCGCGTAGACGCTGACCGTCACCTCGCGATCGCCGGCGTGCAGGGTGAAGACGGTGTCGGCCGCGTCGGCCACGATGTTCTGCGCGCCGCGCAGCTCACGGTCCTCGGCGAAGAGATCGGTTTCGGTGACGCGCTCGAGGACGGCCTGGATCCCGGCTGCCGTCAGTTGACGCTCCTGGAGCGGCGGCAGGGCCGGGCCGGGAAACTCCAGCGTCTGCACGCCCTGCACGATGAGCCGGCCGTCGCCGAGCAGCACGAATGACGGGACCTGGCCGGCCAGGAACTGGGGAGGCGCGAACCCGCCCCGGTTCGTGACGCTCAACACGAGCTCGGCGCCCTCCGGATGATCGATTCCCCCGCCGGAGTCCGGATCCGGCGACGTGTCGCCGGATCCCGGCGGTGATCCACCGGCGGAGCCGCAGGCGGTTAGGAGCGCAACGACAGACAGGCCGGCAATGGCGGCGACAATTCGCTTCATGGCGCTCCTGACGCGGTGGGCGAACATTCGGTTCCGTGTGCTCCGCCTGCGCGGGCGGTGAGCTGTCGCGCTGCTGGGCGCGCAGGGCCGGGATTCGCACCACTGGGCCGATCCGACCAGAATGCTGGCGTGCTCCGGCTCCTGTGCGCCTGCGCCCTTCTCCTGCTGCTCGGGACGCCCGCCGCCGTCCTGGCTCACGGCGCCGATGCGCCCGCGCCCAGCTTTCCCGCCACCCTGCTCGCCTGGCGCTTCGATCCGCTGGCCGTGGCGGGCATCGGCCTCGCGGGGGCCGCCTACGTCTGGGCGGTCCGTCGCGTGAACCGGGAGCATCCGGCGAATCAGCAGCCATCCCATCGGACCTGGCTGTTCATGGCGGGCCTGGGAGCCCTGGCGCTCGCCCTGCTCTCGCCGATCGAGGCCTACGAGGGCGTGCTGTTCAGCGTGCACATGGTCCAGCACCTGCTGCTCGAGCTTGCGGCGGCGCCGCTCCTGCTGGCGGGCGCGCCGATCACGCTGGCGCTGCGGTCGGCGACGCCGTCGGTCCGGCGCCGCATGCTATCGGTCCTGCAGAGCCGGGCGGTGCACCTGATCTCGTTCCCGATCGTCGCCTGGCTGCTGTTCGCTGGGGTGAATTGGGGCTGGCACTTCAGCACGCTCTACGACCAGGCGCTCGAGAACCAGGCGCTCCACTACGTGCAGCATGCGTCCTTCCTGGGTGCGGCGCTGCTCTTCTGGTGGCCCGTCATCGGCGCCGATCCATCCCCGTGGCGCCTGCCCCATCCGGTACGCCTGCTCTACCTGTTCCTGGCCATGCCCCAGAACTCGTTCCTGGGCGTGGCGCTGCTGTCAGCGGGGACGGTGCTGTATCCGCACTACGTGACCAACGTGCGGACCTGGGGCATGACGCCGCTCGAGGACCAGCAGCTCGGCGGCGTGCTGATGTGGGTCGTGGGCGATCTTGCGTTCCTGGCCGGCATGGCGGTCGTCGTCGTGGTCTGGATGCGGCACGAGGAGCGGCGCACGCAGCGCCTCGACGCGCGCCTAGCGGCGGAGCGGGCAGCGCGTGGAGAGACGTAGGCCGCAGTAACGGATTGCCGCCATGTCGAGGGCCAGCGCCACGGCGCATTACCACGGGTCATGGTTCGATTCGCATGGGCGATGCCGCGGGCGCCTCGCCGCGGATCAGCCGCGGATCAGTCGCGGCGGCCCAGCAGCACGTACGTCGTCATGGAGCTCTTGCCCTTGACCTCCACCGCCACCCGCCGCTCGAGCCGATACGCCTCGCCGAGAAGCGCGCAGGTCGCCTCGGTCACCTGGATCTCGCCTGGAGCGGCATGCGTCGCCATGCGCGACGCGGTGTTCACGGTGTCACCCCACAGGTCGAATCCGAAGCGCCGCTCGCCGATCACGCCGGCGATCACCGGGCCGGACGCCAGGCCGATGCGCGCCTCGACGCCAGGCCAGTCGTCGCCAAGGCATCGGCGCAACTCGTCCGGCGCCGCGAGCGCCATCTCGGCGACCGCCACGGCGTGATCATCGGATGGCTCGGTTACACCGGCGGCGGCGAGGTAGCCGTCGCCGAGGGTCTTGATCTTCTCGACGCCGAACCGCTCCGCGAGCTGATCGAGCGCGGAGAAGGCGCGGTCGAGCAGCTCCACCACTCGTTCCGGCGGCGTGCGCTCGGCGAAGGACGTGAATCCGACGAAATCGATGAAGGCGACCGTGGCCTCCTCGTGACGCTCCGCGATCTGGCGCCTGCCGGCCTTGAGCTGATGGGCAATCGGCACCGGCAGGATGCTGAGCAGCAGCGACTCGGAGGCAGCGGCCGCCGCGTCGCGTTCGCGGTTGAAGTACAGCAACAGCGCGAACGTCGCGGCAAGCGGCGCGGCGAGGTTCAGCACGAAGAACCCGATCTGGACCGGCGGCGGGAGCGCGGGCACTGCTTGCGCGAGCCGTGCCTCGGCCAGGCCCGACACGACGATGGCCACGATGAACGCGGTGAACACCACGACCGCGGCGCGCGCGCCCCAGCCGACGAGCGCCACCATGGGCGCCGTGAACGCCCAGAGTGCCACCGCGCTGCCCTTGACGAATCCGCCGAGCACCCACTGCAGGGCAAACGGCAGCACGAAGATGGCAACCGTCTGGCTCACGATGAAGAAGCCGTCGCGCTTGGTGAGGAAGAGCCAGCCAAGGCCGATGACCGACAGTGCGATGTAGGCCGCGGGCAGCGCCGCGGCAAGCGGTCGATCGAGCAGAAAGTAGGTCAAGACCCACGCTGGAGCGAGGAGGATGACGATTCCCGCCAGCAGGGTGAGCCCCGTCTTGCGCAGCCGGCGGCGCTCGTCGTCGGTCGCCTCGACCCCGGCCTGGACGAACCGCTGCAGGGCCGGCCGCATCCAGACGCGCGTCATCGGCCTATGCCAGGGGGACTCGCAGCAGGCTGTCGACCGCGACGGCGCCGAAGAGCAGGGTCAGGTAGCTGATCGAGAAGCGGAAGAGGCCGATGGCGGCTCGCCCGTCGTCCGCATTGCGCCGCAGGCGCCACGCCTGGCGTAGGAAAAGGCCGCCCAGCACGACGGCGGCGACGAGATAGATGAGCCCCATGCCCGCCGCCGGCAGGAGCAGCAGGCTGACGATGACGAGGGCGATCGAGTAGAGCACGATCTGGCGCGCCGTCTCGGCCTCGCCGCGCACGACCGGCAGCATCGGCACGTTCGCCGCGGCATAGTCGCCGCGGTAGCGCAGCGCCAGCGCCCAGAAGTGCGGCGGCGTCCAGTAGAAGACGATGGCAAAGAGCACGAGCGCGGGGATCTCGACCCTGCCCGTGACGGCGGCCCAGGCCACGAGCACCGGCACGCATCCCGCGGCGCCGCCGATGACGATGTTCTGCGGCGTGCTGCGCTTCAGCCACATCGTGTAAACGAAAACGTAGAAGGCGATCGCGCTCGTCGCCAGCAGCGCGCTCAGCAGGTTGACGGTGATCCACAGGAACGCGAACGAGACCAGGCTCAGCGCTACCCCGAAGACGAGTGCGCTGCGCGGGCTCACCGCGTGCCGCGGCAACGGGCGGTGCCGCGTCCGGCGCATCACGTCGTCGATGTCGCGGTCCACGTACTGGTTGATGGCGTTGGCTCCGCCGGCCGCCAGCGTGCCGCCGACGACCACCGCCAGCATGAGCCAGACCGATGGGATCCCGCCCTGGGCCAGCACCATGGTCGGCACGGTGGTGACGAGCAGGAGCTCGATGATCCGTGGCTTCATGAGCGCGATGTAGGCACGAACGGTGTCCATCGGTCCCGACCGTGCAGGATGGGCCTCCGGCCGGGCCGATGCCGGCGCCGGCGCCAGCCGGCGAGAGCGCAGGACGAGCCAGAGCGATAGTCCCCAGATGGCCGCACCCACCGCGAGATGCGGGACCACGAACAGGGCGGACAGGCGCGAGAGCACGTTGGCAGCGCCGAGCGCCATCTGCGCCAGGGTCAGCACCACCAGGCCGCTCGCCAGCAGCCGTGGCAGTGGCTCGTCGGTGGCGCGCCGCACCGCCCATGCGGTGAGCAGGACGAGCCCCAGCACGACGACGCTCAGCGCCCGATGCGCGAAGTGAACCGCCTGCTCGCCGGTCACGAAGTCGGGGAGCACGGCGCCGCTCATGAGCGGGAAGTCGGCGAAGGCCAGGCCCGCCTGGTGCCCGGTCACCCACGAGCCGAGGAGCATCTGTGCGAAGACGAGGGCTGCCGTGGCGGCGACCAGTCGGGTGACCTTCGGCCGTCCGTGAGCTGCCGGGAAGCTGCCGCTCGAAGCGCGCTCAGCGATGAAGATCGTCGCCCCCAGCACCACGAGCGCCATGGCCAGGTGGGCGGTCACCAGCTCCGCGGCCAGCTCCTGCAGGACCACCGCCGCGCCGAGCAGCGACTGCACGATGACAAGCACGCCCGCCGCCACGGCGGCAGCCAGGAGCGGGCGGTCGTGGCGGTGCCGCGCGCTGAAAACGCTGACGAGTCCGACGGCGCCGACGAGCGGTCCAACGAAGACTGCGGCGATGAGCCGATGCGAGTGCTCGATCCAGGCATGCAGGTCCGCGGGCGGAAGCCAGTCGCCGAAGCAGAGTGGCCAGTCCGGACAGCCCAGGCCGGAGTCGGTGGCGCGCACCAGGCCGCCCACGGCGATGAGCACGAACGTCGCGACGGCCGCGGCGGTCGCCAGCTTGCCAAATCGGGTCAATCGGGTTCCTCCGCCCGCTCGGATGCAGCGCCGGGGCTCGAGGGGCACGCGGCAAGCAGGCGCCGCAATGATACAGAGGTCCACCATCCACGATCGAAAGGCATACGAGCTCGAGGCCCATGCGCTTGTTCAGCCGTAGCGCGGCTTGACGGCATGGCCCGCGGGGCGCGCCCGGGAGATGGCCGCCCGCCGAGCGGCGCTTCGCGCCTGCGGCACGTACCGCAGCGGCGCCGGCAGCAGCGGCAGGGCGCGCCTCGTCAGCCCCGCCAGGCGGTCGAGCCCGCGCTCACGCGCCGGTGACCAGGCGATCCCGTACTGGCGGCGGAGCGGGTCGGGCAGGGTGGAGAAGGAGATGAGGTGTGCCGCATCCCAGGCCAGCCGCGGTGGCAGGCGCGTCGGGTACAGCACCCTGGCGGCGATATCACGCGCCTGTGGCGTGACGCGAACCTGCCTCGAGCCGATCATCTCGGCCATCCAAGCTCGCAGCTCGAGGAGGGTGCTCGGCAGGAGGGCCGACGGTATGGCGAGCGCCTGCGCCACCACGGCACTTTCGCGGTGATAGGCTTCCGCCTCCTCGTCGGACAGGGCGCCGACGAAGCGGT
Organism: Candidatus Limnocylindria bacterium; assembly: GCA_050692055.1. Taxonomy (GTDB): domain Bacteria; phylum Chloroflexota; class Limnocylindria; order QHBO01; family QHBO01; genus JBOGTC01. Next base: position 18,707 of record JBOGTC010000128.1, read on the forward strand.
CGTAGATCCGCAGCGCGGTGTCGACGAGCGTGGCATGGACCCACAGCAGCGCGTGCGGATCGAGGGCGCTGTACGGCTCGCCGTTGTCGGGAATCCGGCCCTGCACCGCGGCATGAATGGCGTTGATTCGCGCCAGCGTCCGCTGCGCCTGGCTGCGCGTGCCGAAGATGACCGAGAAGCTGCTCGTCAGCGTACGCTGCAGCCGCCCGACCGGATCGGTCCGGTACGTCGAGTGCTCGGAGACGCCGGCGGCCACCGCCGGGTGGGCGACCTGCATCAGGAGGGCGCACGACCCTCCGGCGAGAAGCAGCGCCTCGCGGTCGATGCGCCAGGCCACGCTTCCCGGCCCGAACAGGCCGGCTGCCTCGCCCAGCCGCTCGTCGCTCAACCCCATGCCGATGCCGCGGCGCCCCGCGGACGCCGCGGCTCATGGAAGATGAGACGGAAGACGAAGCCGGCCACCACGCCGGCCACGAAGCCGCCGATGTGGGCCATGTAGGCCACGCCGCCGGCCGTCTCCTCGCTGACCGCGAAGGCGCCGATGCCGTTGATGAACTGGAACGCCGCCCACATCCCGATCGCCACGATCGCCGGCACCCGCGTCACGAAGCGCAGCACGAAGACCGTCACCTGGTTGCTCGGGAAGAGGACGAGGTACGCTCCCAGCACGCCCGAGATGGCGCCTGAGGCGCCCAGCACGGGGATGACCGAGTCGGTGTCGATCATGATCTGCGCGAAGGCCGCCACGAGCCCGGCGGCGACGTAGAAGATCAGGTACCAGGCGTGGCCGATGCGATGCTCCACGTTGTCGCCGAAGATCCACAGGAAGAGCATGTTGCCGGCCAGGTGGAGCAGGCCGCCGTGCATGAACATGCTGGTCAGCAGCGTGAGGAAGATCGGATCCGGGCCGGGCTCCTGCGGGATCTGCTGCTGCTGGCCGCCGATGGTGATCGTCTCCGCCTCGGTCAGATCGGTCCCGGTGGTGATCTCGAGCGGGACGGTGCTGTAGCCGTAGGTGAACGCCTCGTTGCCGCCCGCCGCCTGCAGGAGGAAGAAGACGGCGACGTTGATGGCAATGAAGGCCAGGCTGACGTAGGCCGGGCCATGGCCGCGCTCGTTCTCGTCACCGATCGGGAACATAGCGCCGATGGTAGGGCAAGCGGCGCGCCACGGGAGTCCTCGCCCGAGACCGGTCGCTAGTGAACCGCGGCCGGCTCCGCGGCTGACTGGCGCTCACGCTCCTCGCGGCTCGGGTTGCGGATGCCGACGCCGTTGATGGCGGCGCCGGCGAAGCACAGCGCGGCAGCGACGAGCATGGCAAGGTGGAAGGCGTCGGTGGAGGCCTCGCGGGCCGCATCGGCCAGGGCCGGATCGACCTCGGTGGGGGTGCTGGTCAGCGGCTGGATCGACTCGGCGCGCGCCTCCTCCGCCGTGAGCCCGGGGACGCGAGCGGTCAGCGACGGGTAGAAGCTGGCGGTGATGGCGATGAACAGCACGGCGCTCACCAGCGGCGAGCCAACCCGCGAGATGGCGTTGTTGATCGCCGACCCGAGGCCTGCGCGCCGGACCGGGACGGAGCTCATCAGCGCGGTGGTCAGCGGCGCCACGAGCAGCGCGATGCCCACACCGAAGATGACGAGCCCGGGCAGGACGTCGATCAGCACGCCGGTCGGCGGGATCAGGCTCCCCGCCTCCGACAGATCGGCGGCCCAGGGCTCGCTGGCGGCCGGGATGCGGGCGAGCCAGAGCAGGCCGAGTCCCATGAGCAGCGGGCCTACCGTCATGAACACGCGCGGGCCGATGCGCGCCGACATCTGCCCTGCGGGCGTCGAGAGGAAGGTCAACAGGATGCCGACCGGCAGGCCGACAGCGCCCGCCGCCAGGGGCGAGTAGCCGAGCGTGCCCTGCAGAAAGAGCCCCTGGAAGGCGAATGACACGTACAGGGCGCCGTAGATCACGAAGGTCGACAGGTTGACCACGCTGAAGTTGCGCGAGCCGAAGAGGCTCAGCGGCACCAGCGGGCGCGCTCCGCGCGCCATGAGGATCGGAAACGCGAGCGTCGCCATCGCGCCGACGCCGAGCGCGACGAAGGCCAGCGCGTCCTGCCACTGGCGCTCCTGTCCGCGCGTGGCGCCGAAGGCGAGCCCGCCAACGCCGATCGCGATGACCGCGGCGCCGAGCCAGTCGAAATGCCCGTCCGACTCGTCGTCGCGGCTCTCCGGCACGACGGTGGTGGCGTACAGGGCCACCAGCACCAGCGGGACGTTGATCAGGAACGCGGCACGCCAGCTGATGGCCTGCACCAGGAAGCCTCCGACAATGGGGCCGAGCGTCGTGGTGGCCGAGCTGGCGGCCGCCCACAGGCCGATGGCGCGGCCACGCTCCTCGCCCTCGAAGGCGGCGGTGATGATCGACAGGCTACCGGGCACCAGCAGGGCGCCGAATGCGCCCTGCACCAGGCGCGCGCCGATGAGCACCTCCATGGTGGGCGCCACGCCGCAGCCGACGGAGGCCAGCCCGAAGCCGATGAGCCCCAGCCGGAACATGCGGCGCCGCCCGTAGTAGTCGTTCAGCGCGCCGGCCAGGATGAGGAGCGCGGCGAGGACGGCGAGATAGCCGCTGTTGACGTACGTCAGCCCCTCGAGCCGGCCGACGAAGGTCGCCGGGAGCTCGCGGCCGATCGTCTCGAGCGCGACGTTGACGACGGTCCCGTCGAGAAAGACGATCGACGAGCCCAGGATGGCCGAGATGAGGATGCCGGCGCGTTGGCTCACACGGCCATCCTACGGTCCTGTCAAACCCAGGTTCACCGCCCCGTCATCAGTCCGGGCGTAGGATTGATGCATGAGCGCCGCCGCGCTCGACCGTCTGCTCGCGCTGCTCCTCGCCGCCCAGCTGGCGACGGGCCTGCTGTCGCTGCGCTCCGGCGTGCCGGCCACGGCGCCGCTCTTCTGGCTGCACGGGCTGCTCGGCGGCGCGCTGCTGGTGGCGGCGATCTGGAAGCTCAAGCGCAGCGTGGGTCCGGCCGTCGCCGCACGCCGCTGGGGACGGCTGGCGCTCGGCAGCCTCCTCGCGTTCCTGGCGGCCGGCGCGCTGGTCGGCGGCTTCACCTGGGTGGCGAGCGGACGCATCCTGTCCATCGGCCCATGGACGATCCTGACCATCCATGTCTTCTTCGCCCTGGCGCTTGTGCCGATCGTGCTCTTCCACCTGCTGCCGCGCCGATGGCGCCTGCTCCGCCTACGGCCGACGCGGCGCGCCGGCGGGCGCTCCATCTCGAGGCGGGCGCTGCTGGGCAGCGCCGGGGTGATGGCCCTTGGGGCACTGGCCTGGGGTACCGCCAACCTGCTCGATGCGGTCCAGGGCGGCGTCCGCCGCTTCACCGGCTCGCGCTGGCTCACCGATGGCGGCATCCCGCCACCGACCACCTTCTACGGCGAGCCGGCCCCGCCGGTCGACCCCGACACCTGGCGCCTGCGCGTCACCGGTCGCGTGTCCAGGCCGCTTGAGCTGGACCTGGGATCGCTTGCCGCGCTGGGCGAGACCGAGCGCAGCGCAATCCTCGACTGCACCTCGGGCTGGGTGATGCGGACCGATTGGCGCGGGGTGCCGCTGCCGGCCGTCCTCGACGCCGCCGGCGCGGACGAGCGGGCGCTTCACGTGGTGGTCAGCTCGGTCACCGGCTGGAACGTGGCGCTGTCGCGGCGCGAGGCGGCCGGCACGATGCTGGCGACGCACGTCGCCGGCGAGCGGCTGCCGACCGGCAATGGCGCTCCGTGCCGCCTCGTGGCGCCGGAGCGGCGCGGGCTGGACTGGATCAAGTGGGTCGCCGAGATCGAGGTCGCTTGACGGGCGTCGGTGTGTGCGCATACTTGTGCGCATGAATGTGCGCACGAACCTGCTGCTGCCGAAGGAGCTCGTCGCCGAGGTGGACCGATACGCCGGCCCGCGCGGGCGCAGCCGCTACGTGGCCGAAGCGCTCGAGGCGCGCGTTCGCCGCGACCGCCTGCGCCGAGCTGTGCGGGAAACAGCAGGCGCCTGGCACGACCACCCCGCCTTCCCGACGAGCGAGGCGGTCGTGGCCTGGGTGCGAGAGCGACGCGTGGAGGTCACGGACCCGGGGCAAGACACCGAGTGACACGCTACCTCCTCGACACGAGCTTCGTGATCGACCACCTTCGCGGCGACCCCGTTGCGACCGCACGCTTCGACCGGTTGTTGGACGACGGTGACGAGCCGGGCGTCAACGAGATCGTCGCCTGCGAGGCCTGGACCGGAGCGTTGACCGACGACGACCCGGCACTCCAGGCACTGATGGCGGCGTGCGAGTTCGTGCAACCCGGGCCCGATCACGCCGCGCGCGCGGGTCGATGGCGGGACGCCGCCCGGCGGCGCGGCAAGGGCTCAGCCTGCCGGATGCGCTGATCGCTGCCGCGGCCGAGGACGACGCGATCGTGCTGACGCGGAACGTCCGTGACTTCGCGCTGACGCCGGTGCGGGTCGAGACGTACTGAGGGGGTGCGCTTGTCGGCGCCGTCCGGAACTCAGAGCGGCTCGAAGCGCGCGGTGAAATGGCGCAGGGTCGGAGGCTGCTCCGTGATCCGGTAGCCGCGCAGCTCCCCGGCTCGCTCGGCCACCCATCGGATGACCTCGATGGCGTAGTCCACGTGCGACTGGGTGTACACGCGACGCGGGATCGCCAGGCGCACGAGCTCCATCGGTCCGGGCGTCTCGGAGCCGTCCGGATGCTGCCCGAACATGACCGTGCCGATCTCGCAGCCGCGTATGCCGCCCTCGCGGTAGAGGGCGATGGCCAGCGACTGGCCGGGGTACTCGAGCGGCGGCACGTGGGGAAGCAGGGCCGCCGCATCGAGATATACGGCGTGCCCGCCGATCGGCCGCACCACCGGCACGCCCGCCTCGATCAGCGCCTCGCCCAGGTAGGCCGTGGAGCGGATGCGATAGCGCAGGTAATCCTCCTCCACGACCTCCCGCAGGCCCGCCGCCATGGCCTCGAGGTCGCGCCCGGCCAGGCCGCCGTAGGTCGGGAAGCCTTCGGTCAGGATGAGCAGGTTGCGGCACTGGGCCGCCCACTCGTCCGAGTTCATCGCCAGCCAGCCGCCGATATTGGCAAGGGCGTCCTTCTTGCCCGACATCGTCATGCCGTCGGCCAGGGATGCCATCTCGCGCACGATCTCCGGGATGGACCGATGCGCCTGACCCTCCTCTCGCTGCTTCACGAACCAGGCATTCTCGGCGAAGCGGCACGCATCGAGGAAGAGCGGTAGGCCGTATCGGTCGCATACCTCCCGCGTCGCGCGCAGGTTGGCGAGGCTGACGGGCTGGCCGCCGCCCGAGTTGTTCGTGATGGTCATGAACACGACCGGCACGTTCTCCGCGCCGCGCTGCCGGATCAGCGCGTCGAGCGCGTCGGTGTCCATGTTGCCCTTGAACGGATGCTCGACCGATGGCTCCCGCCCCTCGGCGATGACACAGTCGATCGCATCCGCGCCGGTGAACTCGACGTTGGCGCGGGTGGTGTCGAAATGGGTGTTGGAAGGAACCACCTTGCCGGGGCCGGCGACGACGCTGAACAGGATCTTCTCCGCCGCGCGGCCCTGGTGGGTGGGGATGACGTGCCGGAAGGGCCACAGCTCGGTGACCGCCTCGAGGAAGCGGAACCAGGACGGCGACCCGGCGTAGCTCTCGTCGCCGCGCTGGATACCTGCCCACTGCTCGGCGCTCATGGCACCCGTGCCCGAGTCGGTCAGGAGGTCGATCAGGACGTCATCGGCGTGGAGGTTGAAGAGGTTGTAGCCGGCGGCCTCGATGTTCGCCTGGCGCTCCTCGACGCTCGTGAGGCGGATCGGCTCGACGCTCTTGATCCGGAACGGCTCGATGATCGTGCGCCAGCGCTCCATCGCGCGCCACTGTACTCGACGCACGTCCGGGCAAGATCCACCGCCACGTCGCGGCTTTGCGCCCGTGACGCGAGCCTCATCCGCGAGCTCAACGGTCGGAAGCTGCGTAACGACCGCGTGGTGAGCCTTACGTGGCCGACGGCGGCGTTGCGCTCATGAGATGAGCGTACGGCCATCGACGGCGGAGGGCCGGCAGATAGCGCCAGTGTCACGAGTGCTACCGCAGCTTCGCCTCCCGGACGAGAACCGAGGCCCCGCTGCGAGCGAGACCCCGGTCGGATTCGGGGATCGTCAGGAGATGGGGGCGATCAGGGTCCGAAGGCGCGGTGCAGGAACGCCGCCATCTGGCCGCGCGTCACGGCCACGGTCGGGCAGAACCTCGTTCCACCGCAGCCGCTGGTCACGCCGGCCTCGAAGAGCGCATCGATGTTGCCCTCATGGATCGAGTCGTCGTCATCGGTGAAGTGGTCCGCGCTGGACGGGGTCAGCTGGAGTGCCCGGGCCAGGAAGCTGGCCATCTGCTCGCGCAGCACCGGCTGCCTGGGACAGAAGTTCGTGCCACCGCAGCCGCTGGTGATGCCGGCTTCGACAAGGGCGTTGATGTCCCCCTCGTGGATCGAGGCGTTGTCATCGGTGAAGTAGTCCTCGTCGGTGGCCGGCAGATCGAGCGCCCGCACCAGGAAGCTGGCCATCTGCTCGCGGTTCACGACGTTCTCCGGGCAGTAGCGAGGCGGATCGGCCGAGCAGCCGGCCGTGATGCCCTCGTTGTAGACCCAGATGATGTCCTGCTCGAACGGATGGCCGTCGATGTCGATGAACGGCGCATCCGGATCGGTCACCGTCACGGTGAACGTCTCCGAGTCGGCCAGGTCACCGTCGCTGGCGCTGACGGTGACGTCGTACGAGCCGGAGTCGCTCGACAGCGGCGCCAGCTCGAGGTTGCCGGTCCCGTCTCCATCGTCGGTCAGCGTCATCCAGTCGGGCAGTGGATCGCCGCCGGCCAGCGTCGCGCCGAGCGAGAGAGCGTCACCATCGGGATCGGTGGCGCTCAGGCCCACATTGACCGTGTCCCCCTCGTCCAGCGACCGGTCGGCGATGGCCGCGAGCACCGGCGGCTCGTTGGTCGAGACGATGGCGATCGCCTCGGCATGCGGCGGCGCGCCATTCAGGCCGTCATTGAGGAGCAGCACTCCGAGCTCAGCGGGATTCGTGCCCGCCGGCCCGAACGAGACGATGTGCAGGTCTGCCTCAGCGCCCGGCGCCAGCTCTCCGCCCCCGAAGCCGTCGTCGCCAACGATGCCGAGGTAATGCTCGCGAAGCGGGCCGAACTGCAGCCCTTCGATGACGTCGGTGACGGTGCCGGTGAAGTAGAAGTCCACCGCCAGCACGTCCGCGGTGAGCTCGGCGGTGCCGAGATCATCCGCAGCGAGGCCGATCTGCTCGCCGCACACGAACAGCACGGTGTTCCCGCTGTTCGTCGCGTGCGCGGTGAAGAAGAAGGCGCTGAGATCGCCCGTCTCGAGGTCGAGCGCGAACGTCAGGTTTCGGCCGTCGCCCAGCGTGAGCGCGGCGTCGAAGCTGAAGACCGCGTACTCGTACTCACCGTCGCCATTGGTGTCGAGGTCCCACTCGATCGAGGCTGGAGCGTTCGCATGCGTCTGCCGTTCCCACGTGTTCACGGCGAACGCCAGGATGAAGCCGGAGTCGCATCCGGCGCTGCCGTAGGTCTGGACGCCGGCGTACCGCAGGTCGATGACGGGGGCGTTGCCGCCGGTCGGGCCTTCCGGCACGTCCGGGCTGGTCCCGAGCAGCGAGTAGGTGCTGATCGTCGCCGTCCCCACGCCGTCGTTCATGAGCCCAACCGTGTCCGCGGGCAGCCCTTCGAACTCCTCGTCGAGCGTGAAGCTCCCCGTGCTGGCCGAGACGTCCCCGGACAGGCGCGGCAGCACGTGCCATGGAAGGTGGAGCGTTTCGGCGGTCCCATCCAGCCAGACGTAGCCGTCGTACTCCAGCAGCGTGGCGGCCTCGCCGTTGGCGCCGTTGAATCCGGAGTCGAGGGCCCACTCGCGGAGGGCCGTTCCATCGATCGTCAGCGTCACGTCGAAGCTTGCCTCCTGGCCGGCAGGCACCGTGAGGGTCGGAGCCGACAGGCTCGGCGTCACCGCCCCGTTCGTCGCGTCATCGGTGAAGCGGAACTCGGTGCTCAGGTCGAAGGTCTTGTCAACGCCGCTGTAGTTGCGGACGGTCACCGAGCGCGTCAGCACCGTCGTCGCGTCGGTGATGTCGTGGAAGCCGAACGAGAGCGCCGCGCTGGCGCCGTCCGTCGCCCAGGCCGCCACCGCCCTTCCGGCATGCGAGTCGTCCACGCGGACCTCGCCGGCGCCGATGCGCTGGATGGCGGCCAGTGGCGAGCTGATCGGTGCCTGGGGGGCGCCGTTGTAGATCTCGGTCTCCGCGTAGTTCATGAGGAGCGCCTTGATCTCGTTGGGCGTCCTCGCCGGAAGCTCCTCGAGCAGCAGCGCCGCCGACCCGGTCACCATGGGCGCCGCGCCGGACGTTCCGCCGAAGGGGCCGGTGTCTGCGCCGGAGCCGGCGATGGCCGAGACCGATGCGCCGGGCGCGCCGATCTCGGGCTTGATCTCGTTGGTCAGCATGGTCGGGCCGCGCGAGGACGAGCCGACCATGGTGCCGATGAGAGGCAGCCCGTCGGCTGGATCGAGGCGGACGTTGACCGCGCCCGCCTCCAGCGCGGCCTGGAGGTCCTCGTTCAGGTCCTGCCCGATCATGAAGCCGGGGATCGTCTCACACGCGTTCTCGGGGCAGTCCCCGAATCCGCCCTGGAACGGATCCTCCGGCGTGACCAGGCCGATGATGCCCGCCACGCCACCGGCGAGCGCGATGTTGGCGATCTTCTCGCTGAACGTGCAAGCGCCCCGGTCCACCAGCACCACGAGGCCGTTGAGCGATCCCGCCGCGAACGGGTTGGGCTGAGCGAGATCGGGAGCGAGGGGATCGTCACCGGCCAGGCGGCACCCAAGGCGACGCCCGTTCGTGCTGTCGTCGTGGACGAGCGGAGCCGCGATCGCGTCCGTCAGCTCGGCCGACCACGGCTGGAAGACGGCCGGGTAGAAGCCGGCGATGCTCGCAGGCGTGACGACCTCGAGCAGCGGCAACCTGGCCGAGGGCACGTTGGTCTGCGCCACGGAGAGCGCCGTGGAAGCCGCCGCCGGCGTGCCGGTCACGTACGGCTTGTCGCCGCCGTTGCCGGCCGCGGCCACGGTCAGCACCCCGTTCAGGGTGGCGTTCTGCGTCGCCAGCGCGAGGTCGTCGTCCTTCGCCTGGCCGTAGTCGGAGCCCAGGGACATGTTGATCAGGTCGACCGCATCATCGATCAGGCCATCACCGTTGGGGTCAAGCGCAAAGTCGATGCCCTGGAGCAGGGCGATGCCGCTGCAGGAGGTGGAGATGGCAGAGCAGACCTTGACGGCGTACAGGTCCGCGGCGGGGGCGACGCCATCGACGCCGCCGATGATGTCGGCCACGTGGGTTCCGTGGCCGCCCATGCAGTCGATGGTGGGCGTTCCGCAGTCAATGGGATCGGGATCCGGGGCGAGGTCGCCGTCCGGCCAGGACTCGCCGACGAAGTCGTATCCGCCGACGACACGATCCGTGGGGAACAGGCCGTCAAGCGTGGTGTTGCGAGGATCGTCGGTGCTGGTGCCATAGGCCGCGGTGTAGGCGGCCAAGGTCCCGTCGCCACCGAAGGCGGTGTGCGTGTAGTCGATCCCGCTGTCGAGCACCGCCACCGAGATCCCGGCGCCGCTGAGGCCAGGCGGGGCGTCGTGGAGCGCTTCGGCGCCGATATACGGCACCGTCTCAGCCAGGTCGTACTCGTAGTCGATGACCGGGTTGACGGACTCGACCTGGGGATCTGCCGCGATCGCCGGCAGACGGGAAGCGTCCACCGACAGCGCCACCGCGTTCAGCGCGATCTCGACGCGTGCGAGCACCTCGGCGCCGGCAGCGGTCGAGGCAAGGAACGCGTCCTGCTGGGCCTGCACCTCGCTGAATTGGACGCGCTGCGCCGAGGCCGTGGCACCCCGCGAGGCGAGCTCGGCCACGGGATCGGCGGTCAGCCGCACGACGACCTGGCGAACGCCGGTGGCTGAGAACAGCGAGGCATCCATCGTCGACGGACGCCCGAAGCCGGTGGTCGAGACGGGCTCGTCGAGACGCAGTTCCTCGACGCTCTGGGGCGCCGGCGCCGGCGACCGTGGCGCGGGATCCACGGCCAGGGCCGCGGTGGTTCCGAACAGGGTGGTGAGCAGCGCCACGAGCGTGGCGAGGACGACTGGACGACGCACGGTACCCTCTCTCCCCTTGCGGACTTCGACCAAGCTTGGTGCGGGTCCGCAGCGCACGAGTCGGGCGTTCGAATCATCGACCGCGGGCACGGCGCGCTCGAGCAGCGGTGCGGAGTCCGCCGTGATCCTAGCCCGCGCTCCTTGACGTCGTCAACGATTTTCCTCCATCGGCTGGTCCACGCCAGCCATGAGTCCTACGATCCACCCACCGACACACTGAGGATTGAACCGATGCAGACCTGGGAGCGCCTGGGCGGGGAGCTCGTCTCGGCCCCGGCCGTGACGAGCTGGGCCCCCAACGAGATGCAGGTCTTCGCCATCTTCGCCGATGGCCAGCTGTGGAACCGATACTGGGACGGCGAGCGCTGGCACGACTGGGAGTCGCTCGGCGGCGATCTGGCCGGAGATCCCGCCGCCTGCTCGTGGGGCGCGGATCGAATCGACCTCTTCGCGCGTGGCCGGGACGGCAGCCTCCAGCATGCCTGGTACGAGCCGGCCGGCTGGCAGCCGTGGGAATCGCTCGGCGGCGAGCTTGCCTCGGATCCGACCGCCTGCTCGTGGGGGCCGAACCGCATCGACGTCTTCGGCCGATCCCCGAGCGGCGAGCTCCTGCACGGTTCCTGGGATGGCCGGCGCTGGTCCTGGGACGATGCGCCGGCCGCGGCGCATCAGGCGCCCAACCGCTGAACCGGCGGTGCGTGCAGCGGCCGCAGCCCGGACGCGCTATTCCTGCATGATGGGCTATCCACTTCGCTCCACCGGCGGCCAAGTCCGCGTCCCCGCTTTTGGCTACATAGCAATGGGATTACTGC
>JBOGTC010000129.1:0-15683 GCA_050692055.1 Candidatus Limnocylindria bacterium
CGGCAAGACCGAGCGTTACCGTCTCAACCGGGGCGGCGACCGCCAAGCCAACTCGGCGCTCTACATGCTGGCGCTGAGCCGCATGTCGCGCGACCCACGCACCGAAGCCTATGTTCGGCGCCGATCCGCCGAGGGCAAGACGAAGCCGGAGATCATGCGCTGTCTGAAGCGCTACCTGACGCGCGAGGTGTACGGGCTCTTGGTCCTGACGCCTGATTGACGGTCATAGAAGCATCCACATGGAGGTATCAGGGAAGAAGAGGCGGATACGGGGCCGTACTTCCCCGCCGCTCTCATCCCATGCAATGCACGGGGAAGATCAGGCGTTTCATGCCGTCTTCTTCCCCGTTACCTGCACCTCATGCAATGCGGTGGCGCCGCGGCGGCCGGGCGGCGTCCGGGGCGACTCCACGTGCATGCCAGGGCTGCATCTGGCGATAGGGCGCGGCCAATCGGCGCTGCGCCGTGCGGCGCTGCCGGATCAGCGGCAGCACGGCTTGGTGCTCGGCGCTCGCGCACGGTCAGTCCTGTGGCAGGCTCGCTCGCTTCTCCTGGAACTCCGTGATGTCGATGACGCCCTCGTTGAGCAGCAGCTCGAGGCACGTCAGCAGGATCGCGGTTCGGGAGCCCATGGCCTCGGCTGGGACATCCTCGTCTTCCGCTGCCCCCGCGTTCATCGCGTCCGCTGCGCCGGTCGCCTCGGCAGCCTGGGCGGCAGCCACCGCCCCCTCGCTCCCGGGCGGCTGGACCGGCGCCGGACCGGACATCTCCTTGACGTGCATGGCGTTCACGATCAGGACGGGAGCCGTCCAGCTGAACCCGGGCTCGCCGGTGGAGACGAGCTCGACGTCGGTGAGCGGCACGAAGCGGCGGCCGGAGCGAAAGAGATGCGTGCCGACCTCCGCTCCAGGCCTCACGTGCGCCTGACCGCCGATGCGGAATCCGGGCAGGACCAGCTGAACGTGGACTCGCCGCCGATGGAGACGCAGGTGGCGGTTCGCCGGGAGCGGCGGCGGAATGGCGAAGAGCACGTCTGACGCAGCGAGCGGCTCCTCCGCCACGTCGGTGGGCAGGGGTGGCGGTGCAGCGGTTGCGTCGGTGAGATCGACGCTCTGGGCGCCGCGCAGCTGGAGCGTGTCGCTCATGTTCAGCCAATCACTCGTCCGGCGTCCGTTCGTCGCGATCCAGGCCAATCGGCGCCCGCCGATCAGGACCAGGTCGATCACCGACAGCTCGAATGGCTCAGCGCCGGGCTCGGCCACGCCGCCGGCAGCACCGGGGTCAGCCGTGCGCCCATGGGAAAGCCAGTTGAGGTGCATCTCGCGCTCCAGACCGTTCGTCGTGCCGCACCGATCGGCCGCGGTCGCCGAACCCGAACGAGTCTGACCGCCGATTGGGGGAGTCCCAACCGTACGAACGGGTCATTCTCCGCCGTCGCCCGATGGTCCGGGGCGTCGCCGCGGCTCGTGGGCCCGGTCGCCGTACCTGCGCTCCCCGGCTTCGATCCGGACCGGCAGCCGGTTCGCCGCCCACGGCAGCGGGCAGGTCGCATACGGCGAGAAGACGCACGGCGGGTTGTGGGCGCGGTTGAGGTCCAGGATCACGCGGCCATCCGCATCCGGCGGGACGGTGTACACGAAGCGGCCGCCGTCGTAGGTCTCGTTCCCGTTCGTCGCATCGCCGAAGACCAGCCACAGCTCGCCGGCGTCGCCGCCGTGCAATGCTTCGAGCCGATGCGTCACGCCGTCGACCTCGAAGGCGACGGTGCCCGGGGTCGGCTGCTGCGCCACGTCTCCCAGCACGTCCGGCACGTCGATCATGCTGCTCTCGGCGGCCGGCTCCAGGCGCGCCGCGAGGCGCCACGCGGGATCAACAGGCCAGTGGTCGATGCCGTCAAACGTCTGCAGCGCAGCGGCCTCGGTGTCCCAGGTGCGGACGCCGAGCCGATCCCCGCGCCGGATGACACACAGGCGCAGCGGGCCCAGCTCCAGGACAGTGGGCCCCCGTCCATCGGGCCCATCGACGTCGGCGATCATCGGCAGATCCTGGACGGCACGGCCCTCGTGCGACAGGCCGCCACCGGAATCGTCGTGCGCCGTGACCGTACCGCCCGCGACATGCAGCCTGCCTGCACGCGTCGGTCCCGAAGGCAGGACGATCTCGCCGGCGGGGTCGGCGCCCAGGCTGTTGTCTCCCTCCCGCAGCCAGGCCAGTCCCGCGAGCGTGAGCCAACCCAGGGGTCGGCGAAGCGCGGCATAACGCTGCGCCCGCCAGGTCTCGACTTCGGCCTCGTGGCCCGCATTGATCCGTGCCGCCATGGCTGGCAGGCTACCGGAGCGAGACGCGATACGCGATGCCCCAGCGAATCAGGTCAGCCGGTCGGCTCGCCCAGGACGATTTCGCGCCAGTCCTCCGCGCGCCGACCGGGCTCGGGCGCCGCGCCCTCGTTCGCATCCTCCGTGGGCCGATGCCGGTCCGACGCGCGCGGTGGCCGCAGGATGAGCTCGAGGATCGGAGCCGCCTGCGACGTTCCGATGCGGGCGGCCCGGAGCCGGGCGAGGTGACACCGGACGTCGACCGCGCGATTGAGCCAGGACAGGGCCGCGAGGTGCTCCGGCCTCGCCTCACCGCAGATCCAGAGGGCGCGACGCGCATCACTCGCGGCCAGATGGGTCAGGAGCGCGCCGAGCATCGGCTCGCTGCTGGCACCGAGCTCCACCACCGTCAGCAGACGCGTGCCGTCCGCCTCCTCGAACAGGGCGGCATCCAGCCCGGGCAGCTCCTCGGCCGTGGTCGTGACCGTCGTCGCGATGAGCTCGCCGATGACGTCGGGATTCGCGCGCAGCCAGCGGACGAGCGGCGTGGCGCCGTTCGGCCAGGTCTCGATCGCGGATGCGACCTGCAGGCGCGAGAAGGGTGCGGCCGGCGCCGACGACGCCGATTGCTGCCCGTTTGCGGCAGGGGCAGCGGCTGACACGGCGGTCGATTCTGCCGCGGGGCTCGGTCGCTGGAAGGCCATGCCGCCAGTGTCGCGGCCTCGCCGACGCCGCGCCACCGGTACGAAGGGCAGCGCGCGCCCCGTACCTCGGGCGGCATCATCTCGCCGGCCGAGGTCGGGCGTTGCGCTCAGCGGATGGAGCCGAACTCGATGGGGTCGCCCTCCGTGGCGGTCGGCGGCCGCAGGTCGCTGAATCCCGCGGCGCGCTCGTAGGCATCGGCGACTCGGAGGATCGTCGCCTCGTCGAAGGCGCGGCCGATCACCTGCAGCCCCACCGGCAGGCCATCCGCGAGACCGCACGGAACCGAGATGCCCGGCAGGCCGGCGATGTTCACCGGCAGCGTGCAGGCGTCGTTGAGGTACATCGCCAGCGGATCGTCGACCTTGGCGCCGATGCGGAACGCAACGTTGGGGGAGGTGGGAGCGAGGATCGCGTCGACCTCGGCCAGAACGGCATCGAATTCGTCCTTGATCAGGGTCCGCACCTGCTGCGCCTTGACGTAGTAGGCGTCGTAATAGCCGGCGGAGAGGGCGTACGTACCCAGCATGATCCGGCGCTTGACCTCGGCCCCGAAGCCCTCGCCGCGCGTCTGCAGGTAGCTGTCGAACAGCTGATCGGCCCCGGCCGATGGTCCGTAGCGCATGCCGTCGTAGCGCGCCAGGTTCGCGGATGCCTCGGCGGGCGCGATGATGTAGTAGGTCGCCAGGCCCATGTCGGTCGAGGGCAGGCTCACCTCGTGGATCTCAGCGCCGAGCTCTTCGAGAAGACCGATGGCGGCGCGCACCGCCGCCTCGACGCCTGGCTCCATGCCAGCCACGAAGTACTCGCGCGGCACACCGAGGCGCAGCCCATTCACATCGGCGCTCAGTGCCGCCGCGTAGTCGGGCACCGGCGTGTCGACGCTCGTCGAATCGCGAGGATCATGGCCGGCCAGGGCGCGCAGCACGAGTGCGCAGTCGCGGACCGAACGCGTGAAGGGGCCGCACTGATCCAGCGACGAGGCGAAGGCGACCATCCCGTATCGGCTCACCCGGCCGTAGGTGGGCTTCAGGCCGATGGTGCCGGTCAGCGATGCGGGCTGGCGAATGGAGCCGCCGGTATCAGTCCCGAGCGCGAAATAGGCCTGCCCGGCGGCCACCGCCGCCGACGAGCCGCCCGAGGAGCCGCCCGGCACGGTGCCATCGTCCCATGGGTTGCGCACCGGCCCGTAGGCGCTGTTCTCGTTGCTCGATCCCATGGCGAACTCGTCGCAGTTCGTCTTGCCGAGCGGGACCGCACCGGCGGCCGTGAGCCGCTCCTCCGCATCGGAGGCGTAGGGCGAGCGAAAGCCCGCGAGGATGCGGCTGCCGGCCGTCGTCGGCAGTCCTCCGGGCAGCGGACGGCCGTCGTGGTCGAGGGCCCGGGTGACGAAGATGTCCTTGAGCGCATACGGGATCCCGAGCAGCGGCCGATCGTCCCCGGCGGAGAGCGCCTCGTCGGCCGCCGCCGCGGCGCCCCGGGCTCCCTCGGCGTCGAGGGCGAGGAATGTGTTCAGGCGCTCGGCGTCGCGCTCGATTCGGGCCAGGCACGCATCGGTCAGCTCGCGCGAGCTCAGCTCGCGGCTGCGCAGGAGATCGCCGACCTCGGAGATCGTCCGATCGGCCAGCGGCAGCATGCCGTCAGCCACGGCGCTCGCACCGCATTGCATGGGATGGAGGTATCGGGGAAGAAGTGGCAGATTCAGCCCCGGTTGGACGCCAAACTTCCCCGCCTCTTGCACCGGGTGACAGGATCGGGGAGGCAGAGGCGCGCATGGCCCTCTTCTTCCCCGTTATCTCCACCAGGTGCAAAGTCCGGCCATGGCACCCGAGCACGGATCAACGGCCCTCCTCGAGAACGGTGGGCACGCGCAGGAACGTACCCTCGCGCGCCGGAGCGTTGGCAAGCGCCGCATCACGGCTCAGCCCCGGCTTCACCACGTCATCGCGCATGACGTTCTCGAGCGCGATGACCGATGGCGTCGGCCCGACATGCGAGGTGTCGACGTCACGCAGCGCCTCGATCGCCTCCAGGATGCGCGACAGCTGTGTCTGCATCCGATCGATCTCGTCATCGGTCAGGCCCAGCCGCGCCAGGCTGGCGACGTGCTCGACGGTGGCACGGTCGATTGACGGCATGGACCGATGGTAGCGCGCCTCGTTGGGCAGCGTGCCATGGACCTTGGGCGTCCGATACGTCGCCGTGGGGACACATCGGGCCAAGCGCCACTCTGGCACGATTGGCCGGATGGCTGACACGCACTCCTCGGTCCAATCCATGCCCATCCGCGGCGGGCGGATCGAGGCCTGCTCGCTGCCGAGCGGCGGAACGGGCACGCACCTCCTCGTGCTCGGCGGCGTCGAGACCGGCCTGCGCACCCTGGCCGGCACCGAGAGCGTGCTCCTGCGTCGATGGGAGGGCCGCACCGCGCACCGCCCCGTGACCGTCATGGGCCGGCCGCTGCCCGACGATCCCGGCGACGCCGAGCGCCTCATGCACCCTCGCATCATCGCCGACGGAGTTGCGACCATGCTCGACGCACTCGGCATCGGCCCGGTGGCGGTCGAGGCCGAGTCAGGCGGCGGGCGCATCAGCCTGTGGCTGACCGTCGATCGACCGGACCTCGTGGAGCGGCTCGTGCTCGCCTCGGTCGCCAGCGAAACCCCGCCGGACTCGCCGATGGCCGGACGCATGGCGCGCTGGATCGATCTGGCCGAAGCGGGCGACTGGGGCAGGTTCTTCGGCGACATGGCGACGATGATGAAGGCCGCCTCCGAGGTCGAGTCCGGCAGCTTCGCGACCGCGGCCCGCCTGCAGCCGCGCCCGGCGACCCCCGAGCGATTCATCGGCGAGCTGAAGGCGACCCTCGATCCGACCTCGTTCGTGACCGATCGACTGGGCGAGATCTCCGTCCCGGTCCTCGTTCTCGCCGGCGGCGAGGACCAGGTGGTGCCGCCGACATCGACTCGGCTGGTCGCGGAGCGCATCCCGAACGCCCGGTTCGAGGCCGATCCCGACTCCGGCCATACCGTGCGCGCCTCCTTCTCCGGCTACGACGAGCTCGTCGAGGCCTTCCTGGCCGAGGGCGACTGAATTGCGCCTCGACGCGGCCGTCGCGTTTGACACCGATCTCGCCGACATGCCGGAGCTGGCGCGCGCGGCCGAGCGCATCGGCTTCGGCGCGATCTGGACGGCCGAGACGAGCCATGATCCGTTTCTGCCGATCGCGCTGGGCGCGGAGCACACCAACCGCCTGCGGTTCGGCACCGCCGTGGCGATCGCGTTCGCCCGCAGCCCAACGGTCGTGGCGCACACGGCCTGGGACCTGGCTCGGCTGTCCGGCGGCCGCTTCATCCTGGGGCTCGGAACGCAGGTCCGCCCGCACGTTGAGCGGCGATTCGGCATGCCGTGGTCAGGCCGTCCGGTCGCGCAGCTGCGCGAGTACGTCGGCGCACTGCGGGCCGTGTGGCGCTCGTGGCAGGACGGCGAACCGTTGAGCTTCCGAGGTGAGCACTACCGGCTCACGCTCATGACGCCGTTCTTCGCTCCCGCTCCGATCCAGAATCCGGCGATCCCGATCCATCTTGCCGGCGTCGGCGCTCCGTTGGCCCGTCTCGCAGGCGAGGTGGCCGATGGATTCGCCGTGCACCCACTGCACTCGCCGAGCTACCTCGACGAGGTCATACGGCCCGCCGTCGCCGCAGGAGCGGCTGCCGCGGGGCGGGAAACGGCATCCGTGGCGCTGTCTGGCTCGCTGATCGTGGCGCTCGACGACGGCGAGATCGCCGCGGCGCGGCGCCAAGTCGCCTTCTATGCCTCGACGCCCTCGTACCGGCGCGTCCTGGCCCACCACGGCTGGGAGTCGGTGGGGCTGGAGCTCTCCGAGCTCGCCCGGCATGCGCGATGGGAGGAGATGGGCTCGCGCATCACGGATGACATGCTCGACGCTTTCGCCATCGTCGGCTCCTGGGAGGATCTGGCCGGCCGCCTGCGGGACCGATACGCCGAGCGCCTCGATCGCGTCGCGCTGTATCGGTCCTTCGTGCCCGGCGTCGAGGACGACCGCTGGACGGGCCTGGTCGCTCGGCTTGCGGGCGGTTGACGTCGGCTACGGAGCGGCCGCCAGGGTCGCGTAGCGCACCATCTCGCGACCATACGCGGTGGCCGTGCCGTCGGGACGCATCCCGACCTTGGCCATCACGCGCTGCGAGGCGACGTTCTCCGGGTAGGACAGCGCCACGATGCGCTCGTGCCCCAGCGGGCCCAGGCCAACGTCGAGCGCGGCACGGGCTGCCTCGGTGGCATAGCCGCGTCCCCAGCGATCACGGCGCAGGACGTAGGCGACCTCGACCTCCGGCCCATGGCCCTCGACCCACAGCAGCCCGGCCACGCCGACCAGCGAGTCGCCATCCCGCTCGTCCATGGCCCACAGGCTGAAGCCGTGCAGCTGCTGGTGGCGGACGAACCACTCCAGGGCACGCCGGGTCTGCCCCGCGTTGTCCGACGGCGCGCCGCGGCCGCCAACGTACCGCATCGTCTCTGCGTCGCCATAGATCCGGTGCAGCGCGGCGGCCTCCGAGTCGGTCGCCTCCAGAGCGCGCAGGCGCAGCCGGTCCGTCTCGATGGGGATGGGCGCATGCGCCGGGTGGAGCGTCCGGCGCAGGGTGAGGTCGCAGTCCTCGGTGGCCCCACCACCGATGATGACGAACCCGTGCCGGTCGTAGAAGGCGCGCCCCCGGACGTTGCGCGAGTGGACGTCGAGCACGTAGGCTCCCACGCGGCCGTCGATGCGGCGGTGCAGCTCGTCCAGCAGCGCGGTCCCCGCTCCGGTCCCGAACGCGTCGGGATGGGCGTAGATCCGGAACAGCTCCGGCCCGCGCGGGCCATCACCGAACTGCAGGTAGGCCACGACCCGCCCGCGCCGCTCCGCCACCAGGAAGGCTGACGTCTCGCGCTCGACGGCGACGCGCGCCGCGCGCTCCAGCGGCTCCACGCCGTAGTGCTCGTCGAGGAAGCCCTCGATGAAATCGGAGGCGAAGATGTCGCGGTACGTCTCGCGCCAGGAGGCCTGCGCCACGCGGCGAATGGCGGCGGAATCGGATGGGGTCGCGTCGCGGACCTGCACGGCACGGCTGACCATGGGCCGCATCGTAGCGCGACGCTTGACCCGGAGCCGAGAATCAGTTCCAGAGCCTGAGCACGACATGACCGAACGAGCCACCACGCCGGCTGCCAGCCGTCCGGATGAACGGCGCGTCATCACCGTGCTCGTCGCTGACCTGGTCGGATCCACCCGCCTCGCGGAACGGATGGAGCCCGAAGACACACGCCTGGTCATCGGCGAGGCGATCGCTCGGATGGTCACCGCCGTCGAGCAGCTGGGTGGTCACGTGAAGGACCTCGCTGGCGACGGCGTGCTCGCCTTCTTCGGCGCACCGGTCGCCCACGAGGACGATGCGCAGCGCGCGGTCCACGCCGGGCTGACGATCACGCGGGAGATGGCGACGTACGCGGCTGAGATCGGGGAGGCATGGGGTGTCACTGGCTTCGCCGTGCGCGTCGCGGTGAACACCGGGCCCGTCGTGGTCGGCGAGGTCGGCGCTGGAGGGCGGGTGGAGTATGCGGCCTTCGGCGACACCGTCAACACCGCCGCCAGGCTCCAGGCCGAGGCTCGTCCCGGCACCGTGCTCGCCGCGGCCGCCACGCGCCGCCTTGCGGAAACGGCCTTCCGATGGGGCGCGCCGGCCGATCATCTGCTCAGGGGCCATGATGCTGTCACCACGGCCTACGAGGTCGACGGGACCGTCGAGCATCGCGCTCCGGCAGAGGACAGGACGCAGCTCACTCCGCTCATCGGGCGCGACCAGGAGCTGCGAGTCGCCGGAGAGGCCCTTGACGAGGTCCGTTCCGGAGCGGGTGCGATCGTGTTCGTCACCGGCGAGCCCGGCATCGGGAAGAGCCGGCTACTGCTCGAGCTGCGGTCGCTCTTCCATGCCCGGCGACCACAGCGCGGCCGCAGCCTGTGGCTGGAGGGTCGCTGCGTCTCTTACGGCGAATCGCTCGCCTACTGGCCCTATCAGGATCTCCTGCGCGACCTCCTGGGAGTCGGGCGTGACCAGCCGGAGCTGAAGGCGCGCGTCGCGCTGCGCCGCCTGGTCGATGAGCTCTTCGGGGATCGAAGCGGTGACCTCTACCCGTATCTCGCCGTGATGCTCGGGCTGTCGCTGGAGGGGAATGCGAAGGCGAAGGTCGCCCACCTCTCGCCCGAGGCGCTCAGGTATCGGACGTTCGAGGTCGTCGGTCAGCTCATCGCGCGGCTCGCCCGGGACGGGCCGGTGGCGGTCGTCCTTGATGACCAGCATTGGGCCGATGCGACCTCGCTGTCGCTGACCGATCAGCTGCTTGCTCTCGCAGACGAGGAAGCGGTGCTTCTCGTCCTCGCCCAGCGGACGGAGCGCGACCACGGCTCGTGGAGCATCCTCGACCATGCGCGGCGCGAATGGCCGCATCGTACGCGCGAGCTCGCCCTGGAGGCGTTGTCGGGGGCGCCGAGCGGGAGCTGCTGCACGCGCTCGCCGGCGCCGAGACCCTGCCGCCGGCACTCGAGCGACAGCTGATCGACGCTGCCGACGGCAATCCCTTCTACCTCGAGGAGCTGGTCCGCTCGCTGGTCGATGCCGGTGCACTGGTCAGGGCGGCCGGCGGGCTGCACTTCGACCACGAGATCCCTATCGTCATCCCGGGCTCCGTCGAGAAGGTCATCCTGGCGCGCATCGACCGGCTGGAGCCGGACGCGCGCGAGTTGCTGCTGGCCGCATCGGTCCTCGGCAGGCGGTTCACGCTGTCGCTGCTGGAGGGCCTGGTGCCGCAGGCCGACGCGGCGACGGCGCTGCGGACACTCCAGCGCCTGGACCTCGTGCGGGAGGCGCGACGCTGGCCGGAGCTGGAGTACCGTTTCAAGCACGCGCTGATCCAGGAGGCCGCCTACCGGACGCTCGTCGGCCCCCGGCGTCTCGAGCTGCACCGCGCCGCCGCCGAATGGCTCGAGCAACAGCGCGAAGATGCCCGAGACCCCGATCTGCTGGCGCATCACTGGCTGGCGGCCGAGGACGAGGAGAAGGCGATCAGCTACCTCACCGCCGCCGGCGATCGAGCCCGGGAGCGGTGGTCGCTCGACGAGGCGGTCGGTCACTACCGCGCGCTGCTGCCGCTCCTCGAGCGGCGTGGCGAGCGTCAGTCGATAGCGCTGGTGCTGTTCAAGCTCGCGCTCGCACTCCACACCGACCTGCGGTTCGCCGAAGCGAACGAGGTGTACCAGCGTGCGTTCACGTACTGGTCGCCGCCGGCATCGTCCGGGAGCGCCGACGCCACGCTGCGTATCGGGCCGACCGCGGTCCCGAATGAGGCGGATCCTCCGCGCTCGTATGCCCTCCAGAACATCCAGCTGCAGATGGCCCTCTTCGATCGGCTGGTGGAGCGTTGGCCAGAGGCAACGATCGTCCCGTCGCTGGCCGCCCGCTGGGAGATCTCGGACGACGGGCTGCACTACCTGTTTCACCTGCGGGACGGGCTGCAGTGGTCCGACGGGGTGCCGCTCACGGCGCACGACGTCGAGTTCGGCGTCAAGCGCAACATCGACCCGGACCGGCCCTCGCCGTCGGTCGGCATCTTCCTGGTGCTCGAGGGCGCCCGCGACTACTTCCTGCGCCGCCATGCTGATCTGGGCCGCGTGGGCGTTCGCGCCCTCGACGACAAGACGGTCGAGTTCAGGCTCACAGCGCCCGCACCCTATTTCATGAGCGTGGTGAACCGCCCAGATGCCGGTCCCCAGCCCCGTCATGCGATCGAGCGCCACGGTGACGGATGGCTCGCGCCGGACCACCAGGTCGTGAGCGGAGCCTTCCGGCTCGAGGAGATGTCGGCCCAGCGCGTCACGCTCGCGCGGCGGGAGAATGCGGCGCCGAGGGGCGGCAACGTGCGGAAGGTCATCTGGCAGGCGCTGGCGCCGGAAGAGGTTGTACCGAGCCACCTGGAGGGCCGCATCGACATCGCGTGGCCGGCGATCTGGGTCGCCGCGTCGAAAGGCGCGCCGGACATCCCACCCGATGAGATCCACCTCGGACCACCGGCCTTCCTTTATGCGCTCGCCTTTGACTTCACCGACGCCACGGTCGCGTCAACGGACTTCCGACGTGCCCTCGCGCACGCCATCGATCGCGACATGCTGGCGCGCATGGCGCCAGCGTCGCTGATCGTCGCCACCGGCGGGATCGTGCCGCCGATGCTGCAGGGCCATACGCCGGAGATCGCACCCGCGCATGATCCCGACCTGGCCCGGCGGCTCTTCGATCGCTCCGGGGCGACGGGCGGAATCCGGGTCGCAACGGTGGCCGGCACCCTGGCCCCGGTCATCGAGGCGGTCGCCGCGACTTGGCAGAACGTGCTCGGAGCGCGATTCGAAGCGGTCATTGTCGATCCGGCCGAATGGCGACGCGCCGCCGGCGAGCACAGGGAGTTAGCGCCGGCGTTCACGTTCGGCTGGTTCCCCGGATATCCCGATCCCGAGTACTTCCTCCGGCTGCTGCTGCACTCTGACGCGACCGACATCTCGTCTGCCCCGGAAGCGCGTTACTCCTCCGGGGCCTTCGACGAGCTCATCGACCGCGCCATCCACGAGCGCGATGGAGCGCGGCGGCTCGAGCTCTTCCATGCCGCCGACCGACTTGCCGGGGCGGAGGAGGTCGGCCTCATCCCGCTCTTCTATGGACAGAGCGCATATTTCGTCAAGCCGTGGTTGCAGGGCTGGTGGGAGTTCGGCAAGTCATGGGCCTCGTTCGGCGACCTCGTCATCAGCCCGGAGCGATCGGCCACGGCCAGCGCATCGGTCCCCTAGGGTTCAGCTCCCGCGACCTCGACGCTGACCGGGATCGCTCGCCGCACGGCGTCGGAGACCGGGCAGTGTTCGACCGCCCATTGGGCGATCTCCTCCAGCTGGTCGCGTCGGGCGTCGGTCGCGGTAATGTCGAACGCGACGCGCATCGAAAGCGGACCGCCCGGCACGGACGCATCGATGCCCAGGATCCCGCGATCGTCCGACTCGCTGTCGACCTCCACCGCGCATCGGAAATTGTCCACGCCAAGCTGAGCGGCCCGCATGACGGCGAGCGATGCCGCGCACGACGCGACGGCGGCGCGCAGGAACCAGCCCGGGCTCGGGGCCGAGCCGGCGCCCCCCACCGCCCCCGGCATATCGGTCTCGAGCAGCTCACCCGCGGGCCCAGCGACCCGGCAGCGAAGGCCACCCTCGATCGTCGCGCGGGCCGCAGAGTCGGTGTAGCGCGCCTCGTCCGGATTCTCGGTGAGGTACTTGGTCGCGCCCTCAAGGGCAGTTCGGATCGCCTCGGTCACCTTTCTCTCTCCTTCAGCTCAACCCCCGCCAACAGCTTCCGGAAGGCCTGCTCGTCGAGCACGGTCACGCCGAGCTGCTCCGCCTTCGCCAGCTTGCTTCCCGCCTTCTCGCCGGCGACGACGTAGTCGGTCTTCTTGCTGACTGACCCGGCGGCGTGCCCACCGGCGACCCGGATCGCCTCTTCCGCCTCCTCGCGGCTGAACGCCGGAAGCGTGCCGGTCACGACAAGGGTCTTGCCCGCCAACGGGCCTCCAGGGGCCGATGTCCCGGCATCACTCGGCGCGGGGACCTCGGCCCTTACCCCTGCTGCCACCAGCCGATCGAGCGTCCGGCTCGTGTGCTCGTCATCGAAGAAGCGGGCGATCGCCTCGGCCACCACGGCTCCGATGCCGCACACCGTCACCAGCTCCTCGGCCGATGCGCCGCGCAGCCGATCGGCGACGCGGCGCGTCCAGGATTGCTCATCCTCGTCGGCCTCGCGCGGCGTCTCGGAGGCGAGCCAGGCGGCCAAGTCGATCGCCGTCTGGTACCCGACGTGGCGGATGCCGAGCGAGTTGACGATGCGGTGCAGCGGCCGCTGTCGCGCGCCTTCAATGGCAGCGTGGAGGTTCTCGGCGGACTTTCGCGCGAATCGGTCCAGGCCCTCGAGGGTCTCGAGGTCGAGACGGAAAATGTCCGCCGGCTCGCGGACCAGCTCGCGCTCGACGAGCTGGACCATGACCGCATAGCCGAGCCCCTCGATGTCCATGCCGCCGCGACCGACGAAATGAAGCAGCGTTCCCATCCGCTGCGCCGGGCACCAGGGATTCGGACAGCGGTAGACGACCTCCTTCTCCTCGCGCACGACATCGGTGCCGCAGGCCGGACAGGTCGAGGGCATCTCCCACACGCTCTCGCTGCCGTCTCGTCCGTCGGCCACCGGGCCGATGACGTCGGGGATGACGTCGCCGGCGCGCTGGATGACCACGGTGTCGCCCACCCGCACGTCGCGGCGGCGGATCTCGTCCACGTTGTGGAGCGTGGCGTTGCGGATCGTCGTTCCACCGACGTGGACCGGAGTCACGTGCGCCACCGGCGTGAGCGCGCCGGTGCGGCCGACGTAGACCTCGATCGACTCCAGCTTCGTCGTCGCCTGCTCCGCGGGGAACTTGAACGCGGTCGCCCAGCGCGGGGCGCGGGCCACGAAACCGAGCCGTTGCTGCTGCTCCAGCGGGTCGACCTTCACGACCACGCCATCGGTCTCGTAGTCGAGCTCACGCCTGGCCTCGGCCCATGTCCGGGTGTAGCCGATGACCTCGTCGATGCCGCTCACGCGCTGCACGTGGGGATTGACCGGAAAGCCCAGCTCACGGAGCAGGTCGAGTGATGCGTGGTGGCTCGTCACGCCCTCGGCGCCGACGAGCTGGTAGCACCACAGCGACAGGCGCCGGCCGGCCGTGACGCCCGGATCCTTCTGGCGCACGGTGCCGGCAGCGGTGTTGCGGGCGTTTGCGTAAAGCGGCCTGCCGGCCTGCTCCAGCTGCTCGTTCAGGGCGGCGAAGGCGGCACGCGGCATGAAGACCTCGCCCCGCACCTCCAGGCGCTCGCCAGGCGGATCGGCGCGGAGCCGCAGCGGGACGGCGCGAACCGTCCGCAGGTTCGGGGTCACGTCCTCGCCGGTCGTGCCGTCGCCGCGGGTCGCGCCACGGACGAAGGCCCGGCCCTCGTACCGCAGGCTCACGGCAAGACCGTCGATCTTCAGCTCGCAGACGTAGCCGACGGCCGGGTCGCCGACGCCGAGACCGAGGCCCCGGCGCACGCGCGCGTCGAAGTCACGCAGCTCGTCCTCGCCGAAGGCGTTGCCCAGCGAGAGCATCGGCACCTCGTGGCGCACGGACGGGAAGGCGCCGGAGACGGGCCCGCCCACGCGTTGCGTCGGCGAATCGGTGGTCGCCAGCTCCGGATGCGCGGCCTCCAGCTCGGTCAGCTCGCGGAAGAGCCGGTCGTAGTCGGCATCCGAGATGGTGGGGGCGTCGAGGACGTGATACTGGTGGTTCGCCTCGTCGATCGCGTTGCGCAGCTCGGCGGCGCGCGCTGCGGGGTCGGTCATTCGCCGAACCAGGCGGCCAGGTGAGCGGCGTGCTCGGCATAGTGGTCCGACCCGTCATAGCGCACAACTCCCTCCACGGTGTCACCGTTGCCGAGCCGCAGGTCCAGGAGCGCCGGATCCAGGGAGGCGAGGCGCTCCCGGAAGTCGGCGAATGCGCGCTGCTCGCGCGCTCGGGCGGCGCCTGGACTCAGAGCCTGCGCCTCCTCCGTGACACGCGCATTCATTGCATCGGTCTGGGCGGTACTGTACGCAAAGGCCTCGCCCCGCTCCGAAGCCGCCAGCTCCAGCGCCTCCGCCCCGTGCTCGCTCCAGAACGCGAGGTGCACCACGAGATCACGGGCGCTCCATGCCTCCACCACGCCGGGCGCAAGCAGGAGCTCGGGCTCGACCGCCTCGAAGCCGTCCAGGAAAGCCTGACGCTCCCGGTCGAGCTCGTCCAGCAGCACCTGGAGGCGATCCGCGCCGTCCGTCATGCGCCGTCTGACTTCGCAAGCGCGCGCAGATTCGCGACGTGCTCGCGGTAATGAACCGCTCCGTCCTCGCGAATCCCCGCCCCGAGCGTGCCCCAGCCGGCGAGCCGCGTGTCGAGCAGCGAGGGGTCGAGCAGCTCCAGGCGCTCGACGAGCGCGGCGAAGCTCGCCTCTTCGCGAGCCCGGACGGTGGCGAGGTCGGTCTCGCGTGCGATGCGCGCCACGGTGGCGTTGCGAGCGTCCACCTCGCGATCGCCGACCTCGAACTCGGCGGCCCAGCCGCCCTCGACGGCATGGATGGCCTCGACGGCATGGCCCACCCAGTACCCGAGATGCGCGATCAGCTCGCGCACGCTCCACTCACCCATCGCACCCGGCTTGGTGAGCAGCCGCGGGTCGACGGCATCGAGCGCGGCGACGAACTCCGCGCGGGCCTCGAGCAGGTCCGCCAGCAGCTCGGCGACCGATGACACGCCGTTGTCGCCGATGGCAGCCATCAGGCTCGCTCCAGGCTCGCGTACGCCGCGATGAGCCGCTTCACCCCCTGGCCGACGAACGCCACCGTGACCTCCTCGTCACCCTTCACCAGCTGGCTGCTGACCACGATCCCCTCGCCGAAGCGGCGATGCCGCACCCGATCGCCCGCGGCCCACGTCAGGTCGGCCGTGCCCGCCTCGCCGCCACCCGCGGCCGAGAAC
>JBOGTC010000130.1:0-5928 GCA_050692055.1 Candidatus Limnocylindria bacterium
CCGCTGCACGCCGGCGCGCTGGCGGCGGCGCTGCGCGACTGGCGTGACGGCGATGCATCGACGGCGCTCGCGATGGCGGCAGGCGCTCCTGCGGCGGCCGCCCTGTCCGCCGATACCGGGGCGATCACTCGCCCGGTGGCCGCGGTGGCGGCGCCCTCCGCAGCCAAGCCGGATGACGGTCCATCGAAGGGACGTACGGCGCTCGCTGGCGGACCGCTCCTGGCGCTGCTGGCGCTGGCGGTGCTGGCGATCTTGGGCATCGCCCTCATCGGCTCGGCCGATCCGCCGGTCGTCGGCTCGGCGCCGACGCCCACGGCGATCGCCACGCCGCCTCCGACGCCGAACCCCACACCGAGGCCGACTCCTGCTGTTCCCGAGTGGCTTCCCGAGCTGGTGGCCGACTATGTCGATGAGTGTGGAGAGGAGGACGCCGAGCAGGTAGCGGCAGAGATCTCAGTGATGTCCGAGGATCAGGCCAAGGATCATGTGGAAACACTCGAGGAGGAATGCGAGGACGAGGGCGGCCGCGGGCGAGGACGCGGAGGCGGAAACGACAACAACGACGACGACTGAGACCGATCAGGTGGGCTGAAGGAAGAGGCTGACGATCTCGCCGTTCTCGACGCGGAAGTTGGCCTCCACCTGCATCGGCTGCACCCCTGGCCTGATCACGGTGACGTCCGCGACGAAGCTGGCGCCCATGGAGCGGCTGTCGTTCTGGTACATCCGGAAGCCGTCGCCGGCGCGGACGAACCAGCCGCCGACCTTGTCGCGGCCGCGCAGGTTGGTGCGCTCGTCGGAGCCGGGCACCGAGATCCCGAGCACCGCGTGCTCGGCGAACAGGTCGACCGCCTTCTCGCGGTGGTCATCGTTGATCAGCTCGAAGAAGAGATCGACGGTCTCGGTGGCGCCCATGTCGACTCAGTCTAGCGTCTAACGCGGTCGGCTCTTCAAACCATCGATCGTCAGCAGTGACACCGCTCACAGCCCGCGAAACGGCGCGATTGCGCGCCCTGTCACTGTTCCCACTGTTCATCCGCTGCGCGAAGACGGCGTTCCGCCGGCTGTAAGTGCTGGGGCTTCTGACGAGGAACCGATTACACGGAAGCCCTGTCGCGGCGGGAGTGGCGGGATAGGTACCACCAGATCACGCCGACGAGGAGCAGGGCGGCGGCGATGATGGGCGTGGCGATGATGCCGAGCACCGCGACGAACAGCACGCCGGCGGCGAGCCCGGCGATTGGCAGCGTGCGCGGCAGAGCGAACGTGGCTGCCAGCATTGCTCCCACCGCAACCGGTGCCGTCAGCATGTAGGCAAGGATCTGGTACGCCGCCTGCGGCGCCAGAAACGCCGCCGGCACTGCCGTGAGCGCTGGCAGCCCGGCGAGGATCGCCGGAAACGGGCCGGCGCGGACCATGAACACCGCGGCCGAGGCGATCAGCCCGGCTGCCACCGGAGGCATGGCCGCGCGCGACTCGGCAGCCCGTCGCAGCTGATCCTGGTCGCCGAACAGCACGAACTGGTCGGCCATGAGCACGCCCAGCCAGACGAGGAAAGCGAAGCCGAGAGCGGCAGCCGCGCCCGCGACCGGGTCAAAGCTGCCTCCAGATCTGCGCGACATCGGGGATAGGGTGGAGGCCCGGATCAACCCGGCAACGGCTCAAGAGTCCCGTAGACTGAAACCAATGGAGCGGCTGCGCATCGGGCTCATCGGCTGGGGGACCGTCGGCTCGGCCCTGGGCGAGCTCGTGCTGCGCGGCCCCCTCCCGGTCGATCTGGCCTGCGTTGCGGTACGCGATCCGGCGCGCGAGCGGAGCCGCGCGCTGCCGCCCAACGTTGACATCGGTTCGTCCGAGCTGGCCCTGCATGCGCACGCGGTGGTCGAGCTCGCGGGTGGCCTGGATGGACCGACGGACTGGGCCCGGCTCGCCCTCGAGCGCGGGCGGCCGTACGTGACCGCCAACAAGGCGCTGCTCGCCACGCACGGCGGGGAGCTGGCGGAGCTGGCGAAGCGCCACGGCGCGGCGCTGCTGGCATCGGCCAGCGTGGGCGGGGGCACGCCGATGATCGAGACGGTCCAGCATCTCGCCGCGACCGGTGAGATCGAGCGCCTGCGCGGCATCGTCAACGCCACGACCACCTTCATCCTGTCGGCCATGGCCGACGGCCGCTCATACGATGAGGCGCTGCGCGCAGCCCAGGACGCCGGCTACGCGGAGGCGGATCCGTCCTTCGACGTCGAGGGGCGCGACGCCGCCCAGAAGCTCGCCATCCTGGCCTCTGTGGCCTGGGGCCGCTGGCGCGCCGAGCGCGAGGTGGACGCGAGGGGTATCGTCGGGCTCGAGGTCGAACCGGGCAGGACAGTCCGGCTCGTGGCCGAGGCAATGGATGGAGCCATGACCGTCAGACCGATACCGCTCAGCTCCGACGAGCCGTTGGCCCGCACGTCCGGCGTCGAGAGCATCCTGGAGGTCAAGATGCGCGACGGCTCCGTGTTCCGCGTCTCCGGACCGGGCGCCGGAGGCCGCGTGACCGCGGGCGCCGTCTACGCCGACCTTGCCCGCCTCGTCGCCGGCGAGCGCCCGATCGTGTTCGGCGCCGCGTCGTGAGCGATTCCTGGCCGACCGTCGGCGTTTCCGGAGCGCGCGGCGTGGTGGGCGGTGTCTTCCTCTCCATCCTGGCCGATGCCGGGCTGCCGGCACCCTGCCTGCGCGCATTCGGCTCGGGCGAGGGTCGAACTGCGGCGTACGCCGGTAGGGACGTCGATGTCGACGTCCTGACCGATGCCGCCGCGGCCGAGCTCGACGTCCTGTTCCTGGCCGTCGATGCCGCGCAGAGCCGCGAGATCATGGCCGGACCGGGTGCATCGGTCCCGCTGGTGGTCGACAACTCGAGCGCCTTTCGCCTGGCCGATGACGTGCCGCTCGTGGTGCCGGAGGCGAACGCGCACGCGGCGCGGGAGCGGTCCGGAAACCTGATCGCCAACCCGAACTGCACCACCGCCGCGGCGGTGGTTGCGCTGGCGCCGATCCGCGACGTCGCCGGCCTGGCGTCGGTGGACCTCGCCTCCTACCAGGCCGTCTCCGGCGCGGGCCGCGCCGGCCTAGACACCTTCGACGCCGAGCGCGGGACCGATCATCGAGACCGGGCGGCGAGCTCGCCGTTCCACGGCCGGATCGCCGACTCGGTGGTGCCGCAGATCGACGTCCTCGACGAGTCGGGCTGGACCGGCGAGGAGAACAAGATCATGGCCGAGATGCGCAAGATCCTGGAGATGCCGTCCCTCGACATTGCCGCCACGACCGTGCGCGTCGCAGTACGCACCGGGCACAGCGTCGCGCTGCACTTGCGGACGGAGCGGCAGGCTTCGGTTGCCGAGCTCGAATCGGCGCTGCGTGACGCGACGGGCGTGGAGTACCGGCCGGCCGACGGCTCGGAGCGCCACCCGATGCCGCTCGACGTCGAGGGCCGTGATCCGGTGCTTGTCGGCCGCCTGCGTGCCATCCCCGGCCGCGAGCGCGGCTTCGCCCTGTGGCTCAGCAGCGACAACCTGCGCAAGGGCGCCGCGCTCAACGCCGTCCAGGTCGCGGCCGCCGCCGATCCCGAGCGCTTCGGCCGCCTTCTGCCTCCACCGCGGTGAGTGAGGCGCCGGGCGTCGGCTTCATCGGGCTTCCGGACCGATAGGTTCGAGCAGATGGTGGCGCTCTTCCGCGACCTCATCGGCCTATTGCTCCGCTGGTGCAACCAATGCGACCTCAGCGCCCGAATCAGGGCGACCACAACGCATCAGTGTGCGTATATCGACTCATTGATAGAGGGACAAGGCTACGTTCCGACCGGGTCACGCCGCGTAGGTTGCACCAGGCGAGCACTGAGGGCATGAGCACCGGCACCCGGCAGCATCGATCCCGGACGGGCTTCGGTTTCGTCGTCGCAGTAGCCGAGTGACTGCTACGCAGGCGGAGCGGCCACATTTCTGCGCGACAGTCCTCCCATTGCTGCAACGCGAGAAGGCGGCGAAGGTCTGAGCATGGCCGGCAATGGCCCTCATTCGGCGACCTACATACCAGTCACCACGTTGCTGATCGATAGGAATCGGCCGGGGCCGCGACCCCGGCGCGACGCGGCCGCGACTGGGCCGCGGCGTGCTCGTCACTGGCCAGCGGCATCGCCCGCTAGACTGGTCACCTCCCCGGGCCATCACGCTGGAGGTTGATGCATGCCGTCCTTCGCCGATCTGACCGACGAGTTCCTGCACGAGGAGTTCGAGGAGTCACCCGTCCACGCCAGCGCCCTGGGTCTGACCGAGTACGACGAGCGCCTCGACGACCTGTCCGAAGCCGCCATCGAGCGACGCGACCGCCGCGACACCGAGTGGCTCGGACGTTTCCGCGCCGTTGACCCCGGGATGCTCGGCGTCAACGACGCGATCGACCGCGATCTGGCAGTGAGCATCCTGCGCGGCCGCCAGATCGCCAGCGACTTCGCATTGTGGCGCCGCCAGCCGGACATCTATCTCAATCCCGGCATGCAGGGCATCTTCACGCTCTTCCTGCACCGATTGCGCCCGATGCCGGAGCTCGTTGATGCCGCAGTCAGCCGCCTGCGCCAGGTCCCGGGCAACCTCGAGGACGGCAAGCGCAACCTTCGGCCCGACATGGTGCCGGACATCTTCCTCGACCGCGCCGCCAACCAGGCGCGCGCCGGGGCCCGATACGTCCGCGAGATCCTGCCCGCCCAGGTCGGCGAGGAGGAGCCCGCGCTGGGAGTAGGCTTGGCCGAGGCGGGGGAGCAGGCTGCATCGGCCTACGAGGAGTACGTGGCGTTCCTGGAGGAGATGCGTCCGGATGCGACCGGCGACTGGGCGCTCGGCGAGGAGCGCTACTCAGCCGTGCTGCAGGAGAAGGAGCTGCTCGGCTTCGGCGCCCGCGAGCTGCGCGAGAAGGGCCAGGCGGCGTACGCCGAGCTCGCCGCCGAGCTGACGCGCTGCGCCCGCGCGCTGCGCGGCACCGACGACTGGAAGCAGGTCCTCGACGAGCTGAACGAGGACCATCCGCGCACGCCGGAGGAGATGCGCGTGGGCTACGAGGAGTGGACCGAGAAGGCACGTGCCTACCTGCGGGAGCATCGGCTGGTGAGCTTCCCTCCAGGGGAGGAATGCCATGTCGTGCCTTCGCCGCCGTTCCAGCGCCCGGTCCTGGCGGTCGCGTCATACATGCAGCCGCCGGCCTTCAGCGACCGGATGCTGGGGCACTTCTTCGTGCCGTTCCCGCCGGACGGCGCGGACGAGGACGACATCCAGAAGCGGCTCGCCTCGAACTCGTATCCGGGCATCCCCACCACATCGGTCCATGAGGCGTATCCGGGCCATCACTGGCACCTGGTGATGAGCAAGTCCAACCCGAGCCGGTTGCGGCAGGTCTTCCGCACGCCGTACTTCAGCGAGGGCTGGGCGCTCTATGCCGAGCGCATGATGCGCGAGCAGGGCTTCTTCACCGATCTGTCGCACGAGATGTTCCAGTACGAGGCCACCGCCTTCCGCGCTGCGCGGATCATCGTCGACACCTCGCTGCACATGGGCGAGATGAGCTGGGATGAGGCCGTGCGGTTCATGCTTGAGCACACCGCCCTGACCGAGCCCACGGCCAAGGCCGAGGTGACACGCTACTGCGCCTGGCCGACCCAGGCTTCTTCCTATCTGACGGGCTGCCTCGAGATCGTCCGCATCCGGGAGGCATTCTTCGCCCGGCGCGGCTCATCCGACACCGATGCGCTGCGCGCCTTCCACGACGCCATCACGTCCTCGGGCGGCCTGCCGATCGCGTTGGCCGAGCGAGCGGTGCTCGCCACTGCCTGAGCCTCCCGACTTGAAGAATGTGCGCCACAGCGCCCATTACCGGGGAATTGACCCCGCTCCGCGCCTGCGC
>JBOGTC010000131.1:0-12714 GCA_050692055.1 Candidatus Limnocylindria bacterium
CTGATCCGAAGTCAGATGCTCTGTCCGCTGAGCTACGGGCGCACGATGCCGATGATACCCGCTGGTGACAGCCAATAGTCCGCTGGTCGGCCCGAGCCCTAGCATATGTCCATGAGGCTCTTGCGCAAGACCCTCGCACCCTCCCGGTGGCTCCCCAGGCCGTTATGTAGTGCAACGGACGGGGAAGAAGTGGCCGGCTCCGGTCCCTTCTTCCCCGCTACCTTCACCTGGTGTAATGCGCCCGAGGCGTGAGCCGCCAACATGATCACCGGAAGTGATCGTGGCGACGCGGTGAGCGTAGGCGCAAGGTTGCCCTCAGGGCAGGTGCTCGCGGAGGAAGTCGGCCACCTCGCCGAGGAGCTCCTCCCCGTCCACGAGCGCGGGATCGTTGTGACCGGAGGCGTCGACGACGGCCCAGCGTTTCGGCTCGCGCGCGGCGTCGTAAACCCATCGGCTCAGCTCCGTCGGCACGACCTCGTCGCGCTCGGTGACGATCACCAGCATCGGCACGTCGAGGCCGGCGACCTGGTCTATCAGCGCATATCGGTCCAGAAGCAGACCCTCGATCACCGGGAGGTAGGGATAGTGATGCCGCGCCATCGCCGCGATCGACGGCGGTGGCGAGCGCATCACGAGCGCGGCGGGCCGCAGCTCGGTCGCCAGCCCACCAAGCACCGCGGCACCAAGCGACTCACCGAAGTACACGACGCGGTCGGGCTCGACCTCCGGCCGCGCAATGAGCGCTCGAGCGGCGGCGCGCGCGTCGGCGTGGAGCCCGTCCTCGCTGGGTGAACCGGGATTGCCGCCGTAGCCGCGGTAGTCGAAAAGGAGCACGTGGTAGCCGAGATCGGCCAGAGCCCTCGCCAGCGGCAGCCGATGGCCCCGGTTTCCGGCGTTCCCGTTTGCGACAAGCACCGCCGGTCCCGGCTGCCCGGCGGTGGCCGAGGGCAGGAACCAGGCACCGAGCCGGAGCCCGTCATCGGTCACCAGCTCGACCGATTCGGCGTCCGCAGGCTGCACCGGCGCGCCGCCGGAGGGGAAGTAGATCATGCCCCGCTGGGTGAGGTACAGGAAGGCGATGAGCACCACTGCCACGGCCGCCAGCACACCGATCGTCCGCGCCACCGACTCCAGCATCGCCATGGGCTCCAACGGTACGCGCAGCCGCCAACCTGCGGTGCTTCGAGCCGACGGTCGACCGGCGTTACCCGGTCACGCGCGGCCTCGAGCTATCCGACCGCCGCCGTTGCACCACACGGAGGTAACGGTGAAGAAGAGGGCTTCAGCGGGCACTTCTTGCCCGAGGCCGTCATGTGGTGCAACGGACGGGGAAGAAGTGGCCGAATCCGGTCTCTTCTTCCCCGTTACCTTCACCACATGCAATGCGGGCGCGAGCCGCGGGCCGCGCGAGCCGCCCGGGCCGCGGGGGCGCGCGGGCAAGCCGCCTGTGCGGACGCTACCAGAGCGCCAGGCCCGTCTCGGCATCGTGCTGGCGGACGAGCGCGACGTCGCCGAGCTCGCGGATCATCACCTCGGCCGCAAAGACCTCGATCCCGCGCAGCAGGTGGCCGCCGACGGTGGCACCGTGGGCATCGGCGAAGGTCGCATGCGCGTGGAGGAACGGTTTGCCATCGCGTTCGGAGACGTTGCCCACGAAGCCCGTGATCTCGTGGTGCGTATCCGAGGAGAGCTCCGAGTAGCGCTGGTCCTCCTGCTCGTAGTACGCGTAGCTCGCCCGCCGTACCGCGCCGATGACCGTGACCTGCGCCGCCAGGATGTCGCGCTCCATGCAGAAGCGCTCGATCTCCTCGACCAGGTCGCTGCCCGTGGCCAGGCGTCCGGCGAAGGCACGCCCGGCCTTGGCCTCCCAGAACTTCGTCGGCATCGGTCCATGCTCCTCGTGCTCATTCGAACTGCTTGAGATGGCGGACGATCGGCAACCCGGCCGCAACCCGAGCCGGGTAGAGGCCAGCCAGCGCCGCGACACCGGTGCCGACCAGCACGACCGCGATCAGCAGCCCCCAGGGCAGCTCGAGTCCGACGCCGAAATCGCGCGCCGATCCGCTGCCCACCAGGGCCAGGGCCACGGCCAGGCCGGTGGCGACGGCCAGCACGCCGCCGATGGTGCCCATGATGGCAGCCTCGGTCACGACCATGGCCTGCACCTGGCCGACGGTCATGCCGTGCGAGCGCAAGATGGCGATCTCGCGCACTCGCTCGCTCACGCCCACGCTCAGCGTGTTGACGATGCCGAGCGCGCCGATCGCCACGGCAATCAGGGCAAGGACATCGAAGAGGCCGATGAGCCGATCCAGCGAGCGCGACAGCTCGCCGGAAAGCTGCTCCGCGGTGACGGCCTCGCCGGCCAGGGAGGCGGCCGTCTCGCGCACGGAGGCGGCGAAGACGGATGGAGCGATCTCCGGCTGGGGAACCATGACCCACAGCGCGGCATTCGTGGCGCCGAAGGCGTCGCGCGCATCCGCGAGACTGACCATGAGCGCGCCATCAGGTGTCCGCGACGGCAGCGTGTACTGGAGGAGACCTGCCACGCGATACTCCACCGGCTCGGAGCCGGGCTGCGCCAGCGAGACGGAGTCACCAACCGCGATCCGTTCCCGCAGCGCCAGGCTCTCAGGCACCAGGACGGCCCCACCCGCGCGGAGGGCGGCCAGCGCGTCCGCCCGCTCGGCGCCGACCATCAGCAACGCGCCGTGGTCCTGGAACACGTTGGGGTCGATGCCCGCCAGGCTCGCTTCGCGCTGGCGCTCGCCGTCACGGATCACGACCGGCTGCTCAACCACGGGACTTGCCACCTTGAGGCCCGCCGTCTGATCGAACGATCCTCGGAACGAGTCCACGTCGACCGGAACGCTGAGACGAACGGCGTGCCCGCCGGGCAGGATCGATGCGACCCAACGCTGCGCTCCGGCTCGCGCGCTCTCGGCCACCGTGCCGAGCGCCACCACCGCGGACAGGGCGATCATGAGAGCGCCCACCGTCAGGCCGGTCCGCGCGCGGTCGCGCGACAGGTTGACGCGCCCGAGGAGCCCCTGCGCCCCGAAGAACCACTCGAACGGCCGCCCCACCACGCTGCCGAGCGGCTCCAGGACGATGGCTGCCGCGACGGCGCCGCCTACCAGCAGGCCCAGCGAGAGGAGGAGCGGCAGGAGCGGCGTATCGGCGCGATCAAGCGGATAGAGCAGGACGCCGAGCGCCACCACCAGGAGCTCGACGGCGATCAGGGAGCGCAATCGAGCACCGAGCTCACGCTCGCGGTGTGGCGAAGGCCGCAGCGCCTCCAGCGGCGACAGTCGGGCGGCGCGGACCGCGGGCACCAGCGCTCCAGCCAGCGTGACGCCGATGCCAAGCCCGAACGCCAGCAGGAGGCCGAGCGGCGGCAGGGGCAGCCCTTCGACGAGTACCGCGCGCGTCGACTGCAGGAAGCCGATCATCGCCGCGGCCAGGATGACCCCGAGCGCGACGCCGATGAACGATCCGGCCAACGCCAACGCCATGCCCTGACGCAGCACGAGACCGAGCACCTGTCGCGAGGTGGTGCCGGCGGCACGCAGCAGGCCGAGCTCTCGCGTCCGCTCCCCAACCGTCATAGCCAGCGTGTTGCCGACCAGGAAGGCACCCACGACGACTGCCACGAGCCCGAACAGGAAGGCCACGGCTCCGAAGCTCGCCTGCGCCCGGGAGAGCCGCGCCTCGGTATCCGCGGCGGTCTCGACGACGAACGGCTCATCGAGCGTGGTGTCGAGACCGCTGCGCACTTCGGCCTCCCGGCCCGGAGTGACGTCGAGGTCGATGTGCCGGATGGGGCTGGGTGCGGCGAATGACGCGTTGAGCGCCTCGCGGCCCATGACCAGCACCGCGCCCTGGTTCAGCGCCGCGAAGCCACCTCGGTCGAGCAGTCCCACGATTCGGAGGGGTGGCAACGTCTCGATCCGCCCGTTCAGGCGGATGCGGTCGCCCAGCCGGAGGCGGTGCTCGGCGGCCCAGGCGGCGGGGACGAGCGCATCGGTGGGACTGTCCGACGACAGCCCGACCCCAGCGACGACCTGCAGCTCGCGGATGGCGCGGTCCTGCTCGGGATCGATACCGAGCACGAGCAGCGTGAATACCTGCTCGTTCTCGCCGGGATCCGTGAAGGCCTGGAGGCGACGCTCGCTCACCGGGGCGCCCGCCTCCACGCCGGGCAGGGAGCGAGCGGCCTGCACCGCCCGCGGCGTGAAACCCGCATCGTCGAATGCGCGGACACGCAGATCGGCTCGCCCGAGCAGCTCGGTCGTTGCGCTGCGAACCGCCTCGTCGGCCGCCTCCGAGGCGACGATCGTTGCGGTCACGACCGCCACGCCGAGTGCGACGCCCACGGCCGCCAGGGCGCTGCGCAGCGGACGGGCTGTGAGCCCGCGCCAGGCGATCGACGCCAGGCGCATCGGTCCTAGAGCCCCAGCTCGGCGAGGCGGACGATCAGCGGTCGCGCCTCGTGATCCTGGCGGCGACCGAGCGTGATCTCGTCGCGCAGCTGCCCGTCGCGCACGATGAGCACCCGGTCCGCGTAGGCGGCCGCGCGTGCGTCGTGCGTGACCAGCACGATCGTCTGGCCCAGGCGCTCGCACGAATCCCACAGGAGGTCCAGGATCTCCGTCCCGGTCGTGTAGTCGAGATTGCCGGTGGGCTCGTCGGCGAGAAGGATGGCCGGGGCTGCCGCCAGCGCACGAGCCAGCGCCACGCGCTGCTGCTCGCCCGCCGAGAGCTGATCGGGACGATGCCGCGCCTTGTCAGCGAGCCCCACCAGGCTGAGGAGCTGATCGATCCGGGAGCGGTGGCGGCCCAGCGCGTCGCCGCTGATCAGAAACGGAAGGCCCACGTTCTCGGCCACGCTCAGCAGCGGGATGAGGTTGAAGAACTGGAACACGAAGCCGGTCTTGGCGCGGCGGGTCAGGGTGCGGTGCTCCTCGTCGAGCGCGGAGACGTTGACGCCGTCGATGATGACCTCGCCGGAGGTCGGCCGGTCGAGGCCGCCCAGGAGGTGGAGCATCGTGGACTTGCCCGAGCCCGAGGCGCCCATGATCGCGACGAACTCGCCCTGCTCCACCGCCAGCGAGACACCGCGCAGCGCCTCGACCTCGCCTTCACCAAGGGGGTAACGCTTGACGAGGTCATGCGCCTCGAGGATCACCGCCATCGAGGGGAGTCTAGTGAAGCCCGGTCGGGCGCCGAACCGAGATGCCGCGCGTACTGCCCGAGTTCATCGAATCTCCACGCGTGCAATGTAGGCGAGGATCCTCGCCCGATTCGCGTCGCGATGACGCCGCCCAGCTGCGACCCCGCCGGAGATCACCCAAGGAAGAGGCCGAGCACCGCTCCCAGGACTGATTCGAAGAAGCCGGCCTCGGTGTGCGCGGCGGCCTCGACGCGCATGACTGGCGCCGAGACCTCGGCGGCCGCCGCCGCCTTGGCCGGGCGTCGCTCGTCCGAAACGCCAAGAGCGTCGTCGGCGGCGAGACGGGCCGCGACTTCGGCCTCGGGCAGGCCGGTGACGCGGATCGAGACGCCATCGATGCCGGCGCTCGAGACGGGCTGCGTCGGGACCGCAACGGCGATCTCCTTGGCAGTCGGCTCCGGGGTCGCAGCGGGTGCAGCGGGTGCAGCGGGTGCCGGAGCGGACCCACCGCCGCCGGACGGCGGCCGGGGCGCCGGGGCCGGTGCGGGTTGCGGCGGAGCGGCCGGAGCCTGCAGGAAGAGCTCGGTATACATGCGTGGGTTCTGGACGTGACCCTGGAATGACACGTTATCGGCCCCAAACGCGCCGACGCCGCCGTGGGTGAACAACGCGTTGAGCACGTTGGCACGGTGGCCCGAAGAGCCCATGAACTGCTCGTGCACCCGAATCGGTGACTCCGAGTCACTGCGTCCGGAGTTCCAGCCGATGTTCTCGCCGCCCCACACGTAGCTGAGCCCGTTGCTGTCGTAGTAGCAGTAGACCTCGCACCCGCTGCCGGCGATGGTATGGCTGAAGTAGTCGCGCTGGATCATGTCCGAGCTGCGCCACCTGGCGAGGCTGACGAGCGTGCCGTGCTGCTGGAGCGGCGCCATGCCGTTGTTCGCACGCGCCCCATTCAGCAACGACCACAGCGTCGCTTCCGCGGATCCCTGGTTCCAGGCGCCTAGCACGCCTGGGGCGAAGGTCAGCAGCCCGGCGGTCAGGAGCGCGCTGCTCGACAGGATCAGCGTCCTGGCGACGACGCGGCGTGGCTGGCGGTGGTATGAGCGGACGCGCATCCAGGTTCCCCTCGTGGGCGGCTTGCACTGCGGCGGGGCAGGTGCGGTGGCCCCACCTGAGGCAACGGTACGGACGAGGAGCCGGCAGGTCAGTAGCCAGGTCGTCCCGCCTGTGGGGATGACCTGAACACGCTCAGGTCAGGGTCGCATCCGGGACCATCGGGTTGGTCGCCAGGCGAACGAGCGTCTAGTCGTCGAGGGGTCGTAAGAAGACCTTGGGCAGCCCGGCGCGCAGCCCTGCCTGGGGATGCGGCTCCAGCATCTGGCCGCCGCCGAGCATTGCGTTCGGCGTGGAGCGGCCCTCCCGCACGGCCGGACGGGACGCGGCGGAGGGCTGCAGTGTATGGACTACCTTCTCCACCATCCACCGAGTGCAGCGACCCTCTGCGTCGAAGTGCTCGACCTCCTCGCCGCTGCGGGGCAGTGGC
Source organism: Candidatus Limnocylindria bacterium (assembly GCA_050692055.1). GTDB lineage: Bacteria > Chloroflexota > Limnocylindria > QHBO01 > QHBO01 > JBOGTC01. The sequence continues at coordinate 6,720 of JBOGTC010000131.1, forward strand.
GCCGGATGCTCGAGGTCGAATGCCGCCGAGACCGAGCCGGATCGGTCCAGGAGATAGATGGTGTACGGCATGCCAGCCGGCCAGGGACCACGGATCGGCCGATCGGCGGGCGGCCCCGGATCGTCCTGGGAATCTTCGTGGCGCTCCGACATGGTTGCCCTTCCAGCAGCTTGTTGCACGCTGCGCATCCTGGTCACCGTGCAGGAGCAGTGCCACACGGGCACGGTGCATGCACACGGCTTGTCTCATGCCGCGAACGCACATCGTCCTCGTCGTCGACGATGATCGAGACGTGCGCGCCTACTACGCAGATGCGCTCGAGCAGGCCGGTCATCTCGTGTGGCAGGCCACGAACGGGGCCGATGCCTTCGGCCGGCTCCAGGGCGGCGAGGTGCCGTGCGTAGTGCTTGCCGACGTGCGGATGCCGAAGATGGACGGCTGGGACCTGTCGCGCGCCGCCGGGCGCGACCCGCAGCTGGCAAGCGTCCCGATCGTCCTGGTCACCGCCGACCGTCTGCTCTCCTACACCTCGCCGGTCCTCGACAAGCCGATGTCGCCCGACGAGCTCGATGCGCTGGTCGAGCGCTCGTGCCGGCTCCACCGCAGTTCGGAGCTGGGCGCAGACGAAGCCTGAGCGCGGCTTGCTCGCCAGGCGGCCGTGAAGCTGGCACGGCCGTTGCGTTCTGAACCACTCTCGTGGATCAGCCTCCGACCGGACACGCATCGCGGTTTCAGGCCAGGCGGCGACGCACCTGTGCCCGATGTGGACGCACGGGCTCCAACGCGTTCGACTCCCTCCCAGGTCCGACCGGCAGGGATTGGGTCTGCCGACACGCCGCGCCGTGCGAGGCGCGACGGAGAGCACGCCAGCGATCCGCGCGGCAGACCGGCGCGGGGCGTAGAGCATCGGCTGCCGGGACCTGGCACGAGAGCGATCGGGCGGCCTGGATCCTGGGACCGAACAGCGATGGTCGGGAGGTGTTGGCGCAGGCGATTCGCGATCTCACCGGGATCGAGGCCATGACGCTGGACTGGTCGGCTGCGGCGCTCTCGCGGCTGACGGCGGCGGATCCGTGCCTCCTCGTCATCGACTCGACGGCCGATGAACCAATCGTCGTCCGCAACGAGGTGATACGCCGTGTACAGCGGAGCGAGCTCGCCTCCACGCCCGTCGTCATCTGCGGCAACGAGGTGGCGCAGCTCAGGCGGCGCTGGGCAGAGCTTCTGGATCGGCCGAACGCCGGCCTCCTCATGCGCCCGTTCGACGCGCGCGCCCTGGTCGAAACCGCGGATGAACTGCAGACCGCGGCCCGGCTCGGCCTGGGCTCGGAGGGATTGGCATGACCCACATCGGCTACGCGCTCAGCTCCGAGGAGCACGGTCCGAGCGATCTCGTGCGCTGGGCGGTCATGGCGGAGCAAGGCGGGAAATTCGCGCTGGTCGGCATGCGCCTTGCGTGCCATGTACGCAGGAGACATCGCCCTCATCGGCGCAGGCGGCAGTGCCCTTGCCGCTGCCAGCCGTTGCGCATGAGCTCTCGGGAGCTCTAGCTGCAGGGGGATTAAGCGAGCCGTCTCGGCGTCAGTCGGGACGGCTTCTTAATGCGCCGACGTTCTGGCTTGCCGTCTCGGCCGCCGCGCCAGTACGCTGCCCGACAGTGATCCCCGAGCCGACCTCTCCTCCGGGCGGCAGCCGCGCGCGCGTGACGGTCGTCAACGACTCGCAGGACTTCCTGCAGCTGATGCACGACCTGCTGGCCGACCGCTACGACGTCACGCTGTTCACGGGCGAGGAGATCGCGACCGAGCAGCTGCTCGCGAGCCGGCCCGACATCCTCCTGGTCGACATGCGCCTGTTGCCGGGTCAGCTTTCCGGCTGGGACATCGTCATCCTGGCCCGGGCGCATCGCGCACTTCGCAGGGTGCCGGTCATCATCTGTTCCGCGGACATGGACGAGATCCGGACGCGCCAGACCGCCATCGATCGCATGGAGGGCGTCCAGGTCCTCGTCAAGCCGTTCGACGTCGAGATCCTGGAACAGGCGATTCACGACCTGCTCGCCGATGCTCCTATCGGCGACCGACAGCCAGCGCTCGCCGTGGACAACGAGCAGCTGTTTGACGGCGACGAGGGCGTGATCCTCATCACCGATCGCGACGGCCGATATGTCGACGCCAATGTCGCCGCAACGACGTTCCTGGGCTACACGCGCGAGGAGCTCCTCACAATGCGAGTCACGGACATCGTCGCCGATCCGGCGTGGGCACGGGCCGAGTGGGACCGTTACCTGCGCGATCGACACTGGCACGGCCCGATGCGGCTGCGTCGCAAGGATGGACGCCTCGTGGAGGCCACAGCCACGGCGCGAGTCCTGGGCGAGGGTGAGCAGAGGTCCTTCATCTCCTGGATCCGGCCCGCGGGGGTGCCGGCGAACGGTCAAGATTGAAGCTCGCCGGCCCGCTTGCTCAACTCGGCCCGCATCTCCTCGACCAGCTCGCCGATCTCGCCATCATCCGCGTAGCGACGAAGCTGAGGCGTCAGCCGGTCCAGCAGGTCGCCCGTGCGCTGCAGAAGCTTGAGCAAACGGCTGCTGCGCTCGCCAGCATCCCCTTCGGTCGCGGCCACGGACTCGTACGCAGAGCGATAGCTCGCCCGGAGCAGGCGCAGCGAGCGGATCATCCGCTGTCGGTCGCCGGGCGCGTCCATGAGGCCCGCCTGCGCACAGATCGTGCCCGTTGGATGATTGGACGATATGGGTACACTTCGCTCGAGGAGGTGGGCGTAAATGGCCGAGCGTGAGATGCGACCGCGGATCACCGTCATCAACGACAGTGCCGAGTTCCTCGATGCTGCGCGCGAGGTCCTGGCCGAGGACGGGCCCTATCGCGTGACCACCCGCAGGGCGGACAGGACAAGCGCCGCCGAGATCCGGGAGGATGACGCTTCGCTGGTGGTCATCGATGTCGTAGCCGATGACCTGCGAGCGGTCGAGCTCGCCCGTCAGCTGCTGGCAGAGGACCCCCTCCCACTGCTCGTCACCACGCCCGTCGGCGTGGCCGACGACGAGATCGCCGAGCTGGCCACGTCGCGACAGGTCCGCCTGCTGCCGAAGCCCTTCAACGGCGCGACCCTGTCGGCGGCGATCGAGCGCATGCTCCGCCCGTCGGGCTGAAGCTACGCGAAGCTGGGGTGGCCTACGGGGATCGAACCCGTAACCTTCGGATCCACAATCCGATGCTCTGCCGGTTGAGCTAAGGCCACCAAGAAACCCGCGCGTGGTCGCAGCGCGAGCGAGCGGTATCGTCGCCGATCAGCCGGCACCGGTCAAACCGCGGACGCCATACTGGAGGCGTACCTGCACCGTCGTGGCACCCGTGTTGCTCTCAGCGAGTCCCGCATGAGATTCGAGCCGCCGTGCCGCTGAAGCACCTGGCCAGGTCCGCGGTCGCCGGGATCGTCCTGGCCGGATGCCTGCCCTCCTCCCCCACCCGGCAGGGACAGGAGGTGTCCGGGCTCTACGACATCTTCATGCTGGCCGCCATCGGCGTCTTCATCCTGGTGACGGCGCTGATGGCGTGGGCGGTGATCCGCTACCGCGCCCGCGAAGGCGAGGACGAGCTGCCCGCGCAGACGCACGGCAGCATGCGGCTCGAGGTCGCCTGGTGGGCCGCGCCCACCGTGCTCGTCGCCGCGCTGGCGGTGCTGACCGCCGTCGTCCTGGCCAGCGTCAACTCACGCGCGGAAGAGCCCGCCGTCACCGTCAACGTCGAGGGCTTCCAGTGGCAGTGGCGCTTCACCTACGAGGGCACCGACGTCGTCGTCACCGGGACCCAGGATGATCCACCCGAACTGGTGCTGCCGGTGGGTGAGCCGATCGCCTTCGTCATCACCTCGCGCGACGTGATCCACTCGTTCAGTGTTCCCAGCTTCCTCATCAAGCGAGACGCCGTCCCCGGCCGCGAGAACCGCTTCGACATCGAGCTCACCGAGCAGGGCACGTACTCGGGCCAGTGCGGCGAGTTCTGCGGCCTGCTTCATGCCTACCAGCGCTTCAGCATTCGCGCCGTTGCTGTCGACGAGTTCGAGGCCTGGCTCGCCGACGCTCCGACCGCCGCAGGAGGCAACGATGACGACGGCTGAACGCCTGGCCACTCCCCGCGCTGCGCCACGGACCCCCGAGCCGAACGGCCTCGTGGCGTGGATCACGACCACCGATCACAAGAAGATCGGCGTCCTGTATATCGTCTCGGGCTTCGCCTTCTTTCTGCTCGCCGGGCTGCTCTCGATGGTCATGCGCGCCGAGCTGGCGCTGCCCGAGCTCCAGTTCCTGGACCTGGACACCTACAACCAGCTCTTCACCATGCACGGCACGGCGATGATCTTCTTCTTCGCCACGCCCATGGCCATCGGCCTGGCCAACTACTTCGTCCCGCTGCAGGTCGGAGCGCCCGACGTCGCCTTCCCACGCCTCAACGCGTTCACATACTGGCTCTTCATCCTCAGCGCGCTGACGGTCTTCTCCGGCTTCTTCGCCACCGCCGGTGCGGCCGCCTTCGGCTGGTATGGCTATCCCCCGCTCTCGACCGAGACGTACTCTCCGGCGAGCGGGGCGGACCTGTGGGTCATCGGGCTGCTGCTTGCGGGCGTGGCCTCCATCCTCGGGGCGGTGAACCTGGTGGCCACTGCCTTCGCCCTGCGCGCGCCCGGGATGACGATGTTCCGTCTGCCGATCTTCACCTGGAACATCCTGCTCACATCGGTTCTGATCCTGTTCACCTTCCCGGTGCTGAGCGCGGCGCTGATCATGCTCTTCATCGACCGCCGGTTCGGCGGCAGCTTCTTCGGATCGGCCGGCGACCCGCTCCTGTACCAGCACCTGTTCTGGTTCTTCGGGCATCCCGAGGTGTACATCATCGCGCTGCCGTTCTTCGGCGTGGTCACCGAGATCATCCCTGTCTTCAGCCGCAAGCCGCTGTTCGGCTACAAGGCGTTCGTCTTCGCCACCATCCTCATCGGCGCGTATTCATTCAGTGTCTGGGCTCACCACATGTTCACGACCGGGGCGGTCGCGACGCTCTTCTTCGCCGTCACCAGCTTCCTGATCGCCATACCAACCGGCGTGAAGTTCTTCGGCTGGATCGCCACGATGTGGCGAGGCCGGATCTCGCTCGCAACGCCGATGCTGTTCAGCCTGGGCATGATGGCCATGTTCCTCATCGGCGGCATCACCGGTATCTTCCTCGCCTCGCCGCCCATCGACTACGCCGTCCACGACACCTATTACGTGGTGGCACACATGCACTACGTCCTCTTCGGCACCAGCGTCTTCGCCATGTTCGCGGGGCTCTACTACTGGTTCCCGAAGATGTCCGGGCGCCTGCTGGACGAGCGCCTCGGCAAGCTCCACTTCTGGCTGCTCATGATCGGCTTCAACCTCACCTTCTTCCCGATGCATCAGCTCGGGATCGATGGCATGCCCCGCCGGGTCGGCGACTACCTGGCCGATGCCGGCTGGACCGATCTCAACCTGCTGGCCACTGCCGGGACGGTCGTGATCGCCGCGGCGGTCGGGATCTTCTGCTGGAACTTCGTGCGCTCGTTGCTTGGCGGCGCGCGCGCCGGCGACGACCCGTGGGGCGGCTACTCGCTGGAATGGGCGACGAGCTCTCCGCCGCCGCACCACAACTTCACCTCGCTCCCGCCGGTCCGTTCCGAGCGTCCCGTCTTCGACGCGCGGATGGGAGTGCGGGAGGAGCGGCAGGGAGGCGAACGCATTGGCTGAGGAGCTGCGCTTCTTCCTGCGCACCGCCATCTACGCGGCGATCGTGGCTGTCGCGTATTGGATCCTCAGCTACGAGCCGGCCGGGACCGTCCTGCTCGCAGCCCTGGCGCTGGCCGTTATTGCGTTCGTGGCCGCCGTCGCCGCTTTCGCGCGCGGATCGGTCGGCGAGCTGCGGCCGGGGGCCGGTGCGCCGGCCTCCCGCGCGCTGGACGC
>JBOGTC010000132.1:0-32237 GCA_050692055.1 Candidatus Limnocylindria bacterium
GCCGGGCCCGATCTGGAGGTGCCCATCGGTGAAGATGTCATAGAAGGAACGGATGCGATTGTCGTCCTTCGAGCGGGCATAGTAGATCGAGGCCACGTCCACGCCCGCGTCCGACCACAGTGGAGCGATGCTCGCATCGGTCCCGTAACACATGTGGGTGTGCATCTGGACCGATGGCGGCTGGTTGAAGACGTGGTTCAGCGCTGCACGCACGCCGCGCGCGTACACCGCCCGGCGCTCCTCCGCGTCTGCGGTGGGCAACGGCCAGCGTTCGCGAACCGCGGGCTCGTCGACCTGGACCACGCGCGCTCCCGCCTCGACGAGATGGCCCACCTCCTCGGCGATCGGCTGCGCGACGGCCCAGAAGAGCAGATCGTCCGGCATCCCGGGCGGCCGGAAGCTCCAATTCACGATCGTGACCGGGCCGGTCAACATGCCCTTCACCGGCTTGTCGGTGGCGGCCTGCGCCAGGCGCCACTCGTCGACGGTCATGGGCTCGGAGATGGTGGGCGGCCCGGCCAGGATGGGCGGCCGCGTGCAGCGGCTGCCGTAGGAGAGCACCCAGCCGCCACGCGTGGTGTGGAAGCCGTCCATCTGCTCCGCGAAGTACTCGACCATGTCGGTGCGCTCGAACTCTCCGTGCACCAGGACGTCCAGCCCCATGCGCTCCTGCCAGGCGATCGCCTGGGTGATGAGCTCGCCGATGGCGCTGGAATAGTCGCCCTCGGGAAGCTCGCCCTTGCCCAGCCTCACGCGCAGCTGGCGGACCTGGGACGTCTGCGGCAGCGATCCGGTGGTCGTGGTCGGATACGGCGGCAGGTTGAGGTCCGCCTGCTGGTCGCGGCGTTCTTGGCGCGGCGCCCGAGCCTGGAGCGCGCCGACCACCGGCCAGTCGGCGGCCGGCGGCTGCGGGGCCGATGGCGTGCTGCCATCCTCCAGCGCTCGTGCCCACGACGCCAGCGTGCGCGCCTTCTCACGGGCGAACTGGAACCCCGCGGGAAGGTCTTCGCCCTCCACCGTGTAAGGGAGGAACATCAGGCTGGTGGACGGGACGATGCGGACGGTGCGTCCGTCGTCGGGAAGCGCCTCGACGATCTGCCGAGTCGGCTCGAAGTCGTCCGGCCACACGCTCCGGCCGTCCATGATGGTGATGACGTGTTCCGGCTGGCCGTCCCCGCTCGCGGCCTCACCACGATCCTTCGCGGCACGCTGCACGGCCAGGCCCAGCCCGCCCAGCGCGGAGATCGTCTCGGCCGACGCGGCGCCGAACTGGACGGTGACCAGCGGGACGGTGTCCAGTCCCAGGTCGGCCGCTCCGGCGTAGGCCGCCTGCCGGGTCGACCGGTCCTGGTCGTCCATCGTCAGGCCCAGGCACGGCTCATCGAGCTGAACCCTGAACCCTGGATCCTCCGCAGCCCGATCGCGCAGCCATCGCCACAGCGCCTCGCCGGCCGAGCGCGCGACGGCCTCGGCGTCCACTCCGGACGCGAGCTTGCTGAGCTTGACGAGGCTGTACGGGCCCAGGATGGCCCAGGTCGTGCCTGTGCGGCCGAGGGGCTCGCGCCAGGGAAGCGGGCGCAGCTCGCCAACCGGTCGCCCGATCTCGGGGACGACGTAGTGATAGTTCGTATCGAACCACTTGGTCATCTCCCACGCCTCGCGCTGCGGAGTCCCGCGGGCGAGCGCGGTGAGGACGGCGAACGGATCGTCGTCGAGATCGGCCGCGAGATCATCCGGTACGAGCCCGAGCATCATGGCCGTCTCGAGCACCTGGTCGTACAGCCAGAAGTCGTCGACTGCGGCGCCGATGAGGTCGCGCTGCTCGTCGAGGTGCGCGATGCGCAGCTCAGCGATCCGGGCATCGAAGGCGTGCCGCTCCATGCGCCTGGACCACATGCGCTCCAGGGCCCACTTGAGCTCTCGATTGGGCCCGATCCGCGGGTAGCCGATGAGTTGCGCGACGACCTGCATTGGAATTCCCGACTCCTGTGACCAATCTGGAAGCTAGACAGTACCCGTCCCGCGACTCAGCCGCTGGCGCAAGCTCAGCATCCTTTCAGCCGACCGAGGGAACACTCGTCTTGGACAAGGTGAACTCGAAGCATTCCGGGACGGATGAGAGTATGGGGCGCGGACTCTCCCGCCGCTGCGCCAGCAGTCGTTTCCCATCCTCCGTAGAGAGTACGTCAAGGAGTCCGGTGGGGCCGCGAAGTCCACGGCATCAAGAATGGTCGGCGTTATCGCTGGCTGGGCACTGGCACCGCCGATGGCACACACTGAACCGTGAAAATCAGCGTCCGGCGGCGCCCCTTGCTCGAACTATGTCGGTGACGTCACGGAACTCCGGCGATGCCCGCCGATCAGACGGGAGCTCGTCCTCTGCGTACCAGCTGAAGTACGAGCGATCGGGAAGCAGTCTCATATCTTCGCCGAACACCTGGCGCATGAGGAGCCGGAAGGTGTTCACCGGACTGATGGTCGCGTAGAGCTCGGACTTCACCTCCGGTGGGACGAAGTATGCGTTCAGGATGGCCAAGCGTTCCCAGTACGCAGTGGACGCGCTCTGCGCCTCGTCCTTCAGAGCGTAGGCGGGTCCATGGTCGGCCTGCAGGATGATGATCGGCGGGACCTCTGAGTCGGCGATGAGCCTGTCCACGATGTCGGTCAGCTGCCCGTTGAGGAATCGCAGCTGCTCGACATACGGCTCCACCTCCCAGCTCCCCGTAAGCTCGGTTTGGCGGGAGATAACGCGGCCGTCGTTGGCGAATACGTAGGGCGGGTGCGGCAGGATCAGGTGCGCGAACGCAAAGGTAGGACCTTCCAAGCGTGGCACCTCCCGAAGCCGGTTCAGGGTGTTCAGGTGCAGGTCGGCGAGACCGGGCGGTGGCATGAAGCGGCCCGGCATGGTGGTCCGCAGAAAGACGAGCTCGAATTCACTGTACGTCTGCTCCAGGCTGTAGCGCACATCCGCGAGCGGGGCCTCGCCCGTCGCATACCACGGCGTGGCGAAGTGGACGTACCGATATCCCACGCCCTGTAGACGCCGGACGATCTCCGGCTCCTGGATCATGCGCAGGGTTCCCGTCTCGCGCGCCAAGTGACGCAAGTTCAGGCTCGAGGCAAGCGATGGCGCCGTCATGGCGTAGTTGCTGAGGGCTCTGTCGGCGACGTAGAAACCCCGTTCCTCGAGCGAATCCAGGAAGGGCATGTTGTCATGGCCGTACAGCTCGGACAGCACATCAGCACGCCCATAGCCGTCCAGGACGATGTAGTAGATGTCGGGCAATTCGGCGGTGTCAATGACTGCCGGAACCACCTCGTTCCGAACCGCCACCGACTCTTGAAGCCCGATGCCTCCAACGATGTTTGGTACCGAGAGGCCGACGAAGATCAGCGTCGCCGCCGCGCAGTAGTTCGCGACGCCGCGAACGTCACGCCGCGTGCGCCAGACCACAGTGATCAACGCACCCGCAACGATGACATTGATCACGAGCACAGGCCACCTGAGCAGGTCAACCTCCGCCCAATTCAGGGGTTCGAGGCCATCCACCTGATGGCCAAATGTCAGGACGGATGCGGCGGCCACCGCGATGCTGAACGCCGAGCGCACCAAGTCGCGTGTCACTAGCCAGATCGCGCCAAAGCCCAGCGCTGTCAGCAGTTGGACAACAACTGTCGGCATCAAAATGCTGGCCGGTGAGACTTCGGCGGCGTTCTGTCCCCAGAGGTAGGCGATCGGGGCAAACGCCACCAGGAAGGGGAGCCCGATGATGAACATACGTATCATTCCCGGGACTGAGTGTATCGAGTCGCGGGCCTCGATCCGATCAGGAGCGATCACCTCGACAAGCCCCCGCGCGCCCGGATGAAGTACGCGGGGACCCACCGTATGCGGTATGGCGGGGGCGTGCTCAACTAAGGCGCATCTGCGGACCTAGTCCTGATCGTGTCAGTCACGTCGCGTAGTTCCACAGCCTCACGGGGCACTTCGGGTGGGTTCCCCCAGCGGCTGAAGTACGATCGATCCGCTAGAAGATCAATATCCTGCCCGTAATGCTCGCGGAGCAAGAGACGGAAGGAATTCACGGGCGTGATGGACGGATATAGGGCAGGCCGGACATCTGGCGGAACGAGATACGCATTAAGGATGGCCATACGTTCCCAGTAGGCGGTCTCGTTGAGTTCGAGCCCCCTCCCGAGTCTGTCCTCGATCGTCATGGCCGGGCCATGATCGGCTTGGATAATGATGATTGGCGGTGTCTCAGACTCCGTGAGCAGCGTCCCAACCAATTCCTCGAGCTTCGCGTTCAGGAACTCCAGCTGCTCGACGTACCGATGTGGCTGCTCCCAGCCTCCCACGAAACTCCCTTCGTGGGACAACACATTGCCCTCGCTGTCGAAGACGTAAGGTGGATGAGGAATGAGCATGTGGGCGAACGTAAAGGTTGGGGCCTCAAATCCCGGAATCTCGCGAAGCTTCTCAAGCGTGTGCAGATGACTCTCGTGCCATCCGGGCGCGCTCGCAAAGCGTCCAGGCAGCGTAGTGCGAAAGAAGACGAGCTCGAATTCGCTCGATAGCCCTCCCAACCCGTAGGTGACATCGGCCAGTGGGGCGGAGGCGGTCGCGTGCCAAAGCGAATTGAGGTGCACATAGCGGTATCCCAGTTCGCGGAGTCGAAGGGCAATCTCCGGTTCGTGAATGAGCTGAACGAACGGGTCGTGGTGACCTTCCACCAATGCCTCGGCCGCGTCGTCCACGTATCGCATGCCGAGCCCCGACGCGATGGATAGTGGCGTCACCGCATAGTTGCTGAACGACTCATCCGCCACGAAGAATCCGCGATCCTCAAGCCCCCGTAGGAATCTCGAATTGTCATAGCCATAGAGCTCCGCCAGAACGTCTCCGCGAGCATACCCATCGAGCACGATGTAGTAGACGTCAGGTAGTTCACGCGACGTAACGGCCACATCCCAGGCTACAGACGGTCGATCGGCCGTCGCATCGATGGATACACCACCGCGGATGATCCCCGGTACCGATAGCACGATGAAGATGAGGGCGAGCAGCGTCCCATATTCAGCTACGGGCCGGAGACTGAACGGCGCTCGCCAGACAGTAGCAATGAATACACCGGCCGCCGCAACATTGGCCGCAAGGAGCGGCCACCGCAGCGAGTCCGGAGCAGCCGACAGCAGGGCTTCAAACCCATCGACCTGATAGCCGAACGTCAGAAGCGGCAACCAGACCAATGAGAGGCTCAGCGTCGATCGGATGTAGTCGGCGGTAAGGAGTCGGAGCACGAGCAGTGCACCAGCAGTCGGCAGCACGGTCAGCATGAACGGAACGGCAAGACTCCTCGCCGTGACGGCCTCGGCATTCTGAGACCAAAGAGAGACGACCGGAGCGATTGCGACGAGAAAGGCCAGTCCGGGCGCCAGCGCCGGAAGGATGCGAGGCATGGTCACGATTCTGGACCATCGACCGGATGAGTGCGGGTGAAGCCGGGATCGCTGGGTGGCGGCCTAGCCGAAGGCGCGCCTCAGGAAGGCAGCCATCTGCCCGCGCCTCACCGGCTGGGTCGGGCAGTAGCGCGTGCCTCCGCACCCGGTCGTCACGCCGGCCTCGGCCACGCGGTTGATGTCGGCCTGGTGGAGGCTGGAGCTGTCGTCGCTGAAGTGGTCTCGCGTCGCGGCCGGAAGCTCAAGCGCGCGGGCCAGGAAGGAGGCCATCTGCTCGCGAGTGACGACGAGCGTGGGACAGAAGCGCGTGGCGGAGCAGCCTGTCGTGATGCCGGCCTCCGCGACACGGTTGATATCGGCCTCGTGGATGCTCGAGCTGTCGTCGGTGAAATAGTCGCGCGTGGCGGGCGGCAGGTGCATCGCGCGCGCCAGGAACGAGGCCATCTGCTCGCGCGTGACACGGCTCTCGGTGCAGAACAGGTCCGGGGCGCAGCCGGTGGTGATGCCGTTGTCGTAGGCCCAAGCGATGTCGTCGGCGAAGATCGAGCCGTCGATGTCGTTCACGCAGGTCGAGCCCTTCGAGTGCACCGACACCGCGTTCGATGAGCCGCCGAAGCTGACGCGCGCCCAGGCGCACTGGTTCGTCTCGTTGCCCTCGATGAAGAACCCGTACGGGTCCACATTGGCGCGTACGGTGTAGGTCCCGGGCGTCACCGAGGTGATGTCCACCCACTGCCAGGCGAGGTACCACTCGTACTCGTCACCCCAGCCGACGCTGATCCCCATTCGGTTGCTCAGCGCGGAGGGATTGGTACTGCACATGCTGGCGCGGTAGAAGGGCGCGGACCGGGCGCCGGGGAGCGCCGTGTTCCATGGGTCGGAGTCGAGGAAGCAAAAGCCGACCTTGGCGCCACGAAACGTCCCGGAGGGTCCCCACATGTCGTAGCGCATCATCTCGTCGACGTGCCAGTGGTTGTGGCCGTCCCCGGCGTACGAGGCCACGGCATTCGTGGCCACCTCCCTCGCCACCCCGCCGGCGTCGTCGAAGATCACCTGGCGCATGCTCATTCGCTGCGACGTATTGGCTAGCGAGCCGCGCAGCTCGAAGTGTCCGGGGCCGTTATTGACCATCATGGCCGTGAAGCGCAGCAGGCGACGGCCGTTCACCCATTGGATCTGGAAGTCCTCGAGCGGTGCCATGGCGAGATCCGGCAGCCGCTCGCCACCGGCACGCGCCGGCTGACGCTCCACACCGGGAGCGAGCGTCGCGCCGACGGCGAGGGCGAGCGCCAGGCAGATCCCTGCCAGTCGGCGCTTTCCCATCTGCGGCCCTACTCCGCTCGACGCAGGAACGCGGTCATCTGGCCACGCGTGACAGCCCCGCGCGGGCAGTAGCTGCTGCCACCGCAGCCGCCGGTGATCCCGCTGGCCGCCAGGGCATTGATGTCGGCGTGATGGATGCTCGAGTCGTCATCGGTGAAGAAGTTCGTCCCGCTCGGGGCAAGGTCATAGGCGCGCACGAGGAAGCTGGCCATCTGCTCCCGCGTGACCGCCGCTCGCGGGCAGTAACGATTCGGCGCGCACCCGGTGGTGATGCCGGCGGCGGCAACGCGGTTGATGTCCTGTTCATGGATGCTGGTCTCGTCATCGGTGAAGAAGTCGATGCTCGTTGCCGGCAGGTTGAGCGCCCGTGCCAGGAACGAGGCCATCTGCTCGCGCGTTACGGCCTGGTCCGGGCAGAAGCGGCTACCGCCGCAGCCGGACGTGACGCCGGTCGAGGCCGCCCACTTGATGTCGTAGTAGAACTGCGAGTTCGTGATGTCGCTGAAGGGCGGCGCCACCACGAGGTACAGCGTCCCGCGCGTCAGGTCGACGGCGTACACCTCGCCGGACTCGCTCTCGCCGAAGGACGAGATGTTCAGCGTCGTGTCGCGATGGAGCGTCAGCGCGCTGCCACCCGCGGAAATCGTCCAGATACGTCCGGAGCAGTAGTCGGCCAGCACGTAGTGGCCAACCAGATCCGGCTCCTCCGTGCCGCGGTACACGTTGCCCCCGGTGACCGAGCAGTTGCCGCCGGCATGGCCGTACTCTGCGATTGGATCGGTGTACAGGCTGGCGGCGCCGCAGCCGGTCTGGTTGAACCAGTGCTTGCCCTCACGGCAGCGCCACCCGTAGTTCACGCCGTCCGCGGTCCCCGGCTGGCGGTTGATCTCCTCCCAGTTGCCCTGGCCGACATCGGCGATCCACAGGTTGCCGTTGGCACGATCGAAGCTGGCGCGCCATGGATTGCGCATGCCATAGGCCCAGATCTCGTCCAGGCCGGCGGCGCCGACAAACGGGTTGTCCGGCGGATTCGTGTATCCGCCCGCCAGGTTCGGAGCGATGCGCAGCACCTTGCCGAGCAACGTGTTGATGTTCTGGCCGCTGCCCAGCGGGTCGCCGCCCCCGCCGCCGTCGCCGGTGAAGATGTACAGGTAGCCATCCGGGCCGAACAGGAGCTGGCCACCGTTGTGGTTCGAGTACGTGCCGTGCTCGATGGTCAACAGCCGGTCCAGGGTGCTGGTCGGGGCGGACGTGCCCGCCGCGTTGGCGGTCATCTCGGCGATGACCAGGTCGCCACCGCCATCGGTGTAGTACACGAACAGCTTGCGGTTCGTCTCGAAGCCGGGATGGAAGGCGAGGCCCAGCAGGCCGCGCTCGCCGCCGGTGGTGAAGCCTCCCGGCGCGAAACGCACGTCGATGAAGGTCCCCGTTGCAAGCGCCCCGTTCTTGACGACGCGGACGATGCCGTTCTGCTGGGTGATGAAGAGGCGACCGCTGCCGTCGCCGGCATGCGTGACGCCCAGCGGTTGTGTCAGGCCACCGGTGACCGTTCGCAGGTCGAGCTGTCCGGCGCCGAGCGCGGCCGGCGCCGCCGGACTGGAGTCGCCCTCCACGCCAGCGGGCATCGCCGCGGCTCCCACCGGAGCAGTCAAGCTGAGCGCGAAGATGGCGACGAGAACTGCAATAAAGCGAAGGCGGCGCATCCGGCGATCTCCCCACGGCGGCGGTTGGGTTGGCTCCACGGCGCCATCCTATGACAGCGCTCTGCTCAGGATTGCCCCAATTCGGCGCGCGAGGAAGCCTGACGCTCGTCCCCGAGCAGCTCGCTATCGGTACCGGGCTGCGGTCCGCGGGGTCGAGGCCACATCGCCATCGCCACCAAGAGCAGACCGAGAGTGAACGGACCGTGGCCAGTGACTGCGAAGGACTGGGTCAAAGTGAGTGCAAGGATGCCTAGCCATGCCGGTAGCAGGTACGGTCGCGAACGTCTGGCTGGCCCAGCAGCCATGGACAGAACCGGAAGCGCAAAGCACCAGACAAAGACAACAACGCCAACGACTCCGGCCTTCACGGCCATGGTGAGATAAGCATTGTCGACGCTTGGCAGCTGCCCCGGCGTGTCAAAGGCGCCGGCGCCAAACCGGTAGTCGACTTCAATGAGCTGCCCAAGACCGTGACCTATTAGGGGTGACTGTTCGATGAGGCTGAGGGCGTTGCGATATGAATCGAAGCGACCCCCGAGGGATGAGACGAGCGCATCCAGGTCTGGGGCCAGCCGCGTGAGCGGGCCGAGCGGAGTCGGGCTGGGACGTGGTGAGGGAGACTCCAGCGGACCGACCGGCGGTGATGTTTGCGGCGCGAGTGCCCCCAGCGATGGTGTTGGCTCGATGGACGTCCCCGCCGATTGAGTCGCGAACTCCGCTGGCGACGCCGCCACCAGCGGGCTACCACCCGCTTCTGTGGCTGTTGGCGACCCGAACGACTGAAGCCGCACGCCGGCCGCGTTGATCGCGACGGACAGGCCAAGGGCGATGATCGCCATCGCCACGATGCCGCCGACCCGCAGCGCCTGAACGAGACCGCCCCGGTCGACCGCCCTGACGGCGAGGACCGCGGAGAGCAGAGCGACACCAAGGACGACCGCGATGAACGTGCGCGTCAGTGAAAGGCCCGCGCCAACGAGGAAGAGCATGAGCCACGCCGCTGATGGCACCGGCGTATGGCCTCTCACAAGCCTGACAGACCAGAAAGACACCGGAATCAACAAGAAGACGGTGGTGCCAAACTGCATTCGGAGCTGGCCGCTGTCGAACGCCAACGCACGGGCCTTGATGCCGCCATCGAACGCGGGCAGCACGGCGGCAAGGATGATGAGTACGCTGAACGCCGCGGCGCCAATTACTACCGCACGGACGATGCGTGGTCGGAGTCGCGGCTGGCCCGCGAAGAGCAATCCCCCCGCGTATAGGCCCCACCAGCGAGCATCACGCAAGACATCGCGCAAATCGTGTTCGGCAACCACACCTACCACGAGCGAGCCGACTGCCACGAGCACGAAGAGACCAAGTACCTTCGTCACGTGCGACGAGGGCACCGCCAAGATCGATGGCAACGCAGCCGCGAATGCGAGACCAATGACAGCATCCTGCGGTCGAAGCGGTACGCCGAGAATCCGCAACACGCCTATATCTGCCGCTCTGTCGTATGGCAGCGCGAGCACAATCAGGACCGCCGCTGGAAGAGGACCGAGAGTTCGATCCCTGCTTAGCGAGATCCAAGCGCCCACCGCGAGCGTGATCGTGAGCCAGCCAGGTGGCAGGACGATCACGCTTACCACCGCGGCGGCGAGGAGCGTCAGGCCCGCGAGGCGAGGCGCGAGGCGAGGGCTCACTTGCGCACGCGGCGATCGCGGCCTCCGGTGAGCTCGCGAAGCCTCAGCACTACGCCCGCGACGGCCGCGGACTCCACCGCGTCGATCGTGTGGTCTCCTCTCAGGAGATCGGCGAGATCGGAAACATCGAACACCGCCACAATTGGTCGTCGCGTCGCCAACCATCTGACGAATCGCATCTGATGATCGTCCACATGCTCACCGCGAGCCGGATCGCGTGGAACGACAAGGGGAACCTTGCCCGCAGCGAGGGCCAACATCACCGAGCCAGGTCCCCCATGGGTCACAATCGCTCGGGCACTCTGGACCCAGCCGTCCAGCCGCTGATGTGGTACCACGCCCGCCATCCGCGCATACCGCGGTGTGAGCCCGAACGCAGCCGCCTGAACAATGATGTCTTCGCCCGTCCCCTCCGCAACGGCGTCGACGGCTCCGACTACCCGGTCCATGGGACTGGGATGTGTCCCGAGCGTTACGAGGATCACGGGCCGAAGGATTCCTGGGTGTAGGTGTGGCTCATGCTGCCAGACGAGCCACGATGGCCTCGGTGGCCGCCGGGCCGGCAGCGGCCACAAAGTACGGCAGTATGGCCTGCTGCTCCGCGTAGTCGGCTGAGGAAATGCGGCTGCGGAGACGCTTGAGCTCATTGCCCAGGGAGTCGCGGTCCACAAGGGCATGAAAGGCCGGCTCAGCCACGAACGACCGTTCCAGGATCGACCACTCAGCGTGTATTGCGACAGTGCGTGCCACCTTTCCGAGCGAGATCGCCTCCAGGAGCCCGGTGGAGACCATCGACAGCACGAGGTCTGACGCAAGAATGCTGTCGCTCATCGCAGTTGCAGTATCGACGGACAGGTGGGGTTCGATTCTTACGTAGTCAGAAGCCTCGTCCCGCGGATGAAGGCGGACTATGAGATCGAGGCCAAGGCTACGACACACTGCCTGAACAGCCTCAACGTCCCGAACCTGAGCGTCCGCCAATGCAGACATTGCGTGCCACCGAAAGGCACCCGTCAGATAGAGGACGCGTCTCACGCTCTGCGGGCGCGATCTGCTGCTACGAGTCGGCCACCGAGGAAGGCCTACCGCGCTGACGCGCGAGGTCGGGTTCCTCCTGCGAAGCAGCTCGGCAGAGTGCTCGCCGATCGTCAGAATCTCGTCGACAGGGGCTGTTCCGACTTCGGATGGCAGGACGAGAGAGATTGGATTATTGCGAGTCACCCGACCGAGCATCCGCATCGCGTTGCGAAGGCCGAGCGACCCGTGAGCGCGATAGTCACTGATCATCCCATCCAGTAAGAGCCAGGTGCGGGCTCGAGTCCGCTTAGCTCGCGCATAGGCGAGGCGCTGAACGGCACCATCATTGAAGGCAACGACATCGGAAGCATCTTCGACGACCTCAGTGATCCATGAGCGAGCACGTGCAAGAGTACGGATCTGTTGCCAAGGAGCCATTCGATAGAACGGCTTCTCGCTGATCACGTCAATCGTCCTCACCTCGGCGCATGTGGACAGGTCGGTGAGCTGCAGGTTCTGGTGGAAGATGCCATCGAGCTGGGCGACTCTGACACTGGCCCCGGTGGCAGCCAGGGGTGGGACAACGAGACGGAGCGACGCGGCGTGAGTCTCGTTCTGTGGCAGGAACACGATGCGCTTGGTCACCGCTCTTGTGGATCACTGATCGTTAGAGAGAGGGCGAGTGCGATCCAGATGGGCAGCTGGAACTCCGGGAAGTAGGTGGGATTGTGAATGACCCCAAGGACGTTCACCGCGCCGAATGCCGCCAAGCTCCCAACCTGGAGACTGCCGGTTCCCGGTGGCGCTCGCAGGACTCGGAGAAGCAGCGTTATGCCGATCATTCCGTACAGAGCAACAAACATTGCAAAGCCGATCACGCCTGACTCAACCGCGACGAGCAAGAGGTCGTCGTGTGGGGCGACGCCCTCGAGTCCGGTGTCCTCGGCGAAGAGGCGATCAAAGCTGCCGACGCCATGGCCGAGGACCGGCGACGCCGCGACGTATCCAAAGCCCAACTCATGCGTCCGCATGCGTAGAGCGGTCGAGTTGTCGATGCCGATATCGATGGCTGACCCATCTTCGGAGCCCTCGCCCATTTCCGATCCTGGACCGCCGGGACTGATCGTGATATCGAACCGCGCATCGAGGAATGGGATCGCAACCACGAAGAGCGCGATCCCCATGACACAGCCGATCGCGGCACGGCGGAGTCGGACCTGTCGCACGGCGGGGACAAAGGCCACGGTGGTCATCCCCACCAACAGCGCAACGACGGTCGTCAGCCGAGTGTAGGTAAAGAGAATGAGTGCGTAGAGCAGGAGCAGGCCAGCCACTCCGGCTAATAGCCGCCGCCGCCCGAACTGAAGAATGAACGGCAACAGAATCAGGGACGACGCGATCAGCATGAGCGAGAAAGCGACCGGATGACCCACCATGGAGCCGGAGATTCGGGGAGCATCGTTCAGCATCGGCGCACTACCGGTCACGAGCTCGAACAAGCCCCACGCGGCTGGAATGATGACGGCCAGAGCGAGGCTGGTCACGAAGAGACTCGTGGCGCGCTGCCACCCGTGCCGAGTCGCCCAACCTATGGCCACGACGGCGGCCGAAAAGTACAGCAGCCACCTCAGGAGCGAGGGAAACCACTCCCTCGGCGGTTGCAGGGCCGCTGCTGTCGTCACCATCAGCCAGGCCAGAAAAACGGCGGCCAGAATCAGCCATGGAGGGAATCGAAGAGATCGGCTGAGCAGCGCGGCCGCTGCGCCAACCGCGGCGACCGTCGCTGCCGCCGCGTAGGCCACGAAGCGGCCATTCAGCTCAATCCCGATCAGACGAAACTCGATGTACTCGGCCGAAGTTATCGCCGGTAGGACGATGACGGCACCGAGCAGGAGCCACCAACTGACTCCGAGCCAGCGGGTCGCCACCGAATCACGATCGGTCATGCGGACCCTCGATTGAAGTTGCGGAAGACGTGCCCAGCCGTCAGTCTGACAATCGCAGCGTATGTGGCGAAGCTGACGACAGACATGATTGCGATTCCGGTGAGCCCGCCAATGAGCGCTCCTGCCGCCATCAACGAGAAAGCCAGCCCAGTGGACACCAGCTGCGCCCCTAGATACTGGCGTTGTGCTCCAACCACGTTGAGGAAATTTCCGTAGCCGTTCCCGAGAACGAGCACGACGTACCCTACGCACAGCGTGGCAGTCGGTAGAATCGCCGCGCCATACTCCGGCACGAACTCCGGTACGAGCGTCGCGATCCCAACCGCGATGGCGAGGGCGATCGGCGCGGTCATAGCTGCGCTCGCGAGCGCCTGTCGGCCTGCCATCTGCCACAGATGTCCAATGGGGCGATCCTGCCCATGTGCCAACGCCATTCGAGGGTAGATCTGCTGGGAGATCACGCTCGGGACAATCAGCATTGCCGACGCGACGAGACTGGCGAATCCATACGCACCCGCGTCCTCAGGGTCGAGCAGGCCCACTGCGATCCATCGGTCTGCAGTGACGAGTATCGCGAACACGACACCGGCGAACATAATCGGAAGCCCAATGCCGATGAGCCGCGGTATCAGTCGAAGTGCAGAAGCACGGAACCTGAGGGGGTGAAGAAACGCTCCGGTCACGACCGCCAGGGCCAAGGCACTGCCATAGCCTAGCGTCGCGGGCTCCAAGCCGAGTTCGCCTGCGGCCAGCAGGATGCCCGCAAGGACCAGCAGGATGATGCCGAAGGTGAGCTGCTGCATGCTGGCGCGGTTAAAACGGAGGTTGGATCGAAGGGCAAACTGTTGGAACTGGTAGAGGATGACTCCGGCGGCCGCCGTAGTGAAACCAATCGCCAGGGCTGGTGGCAGGAGCAATCCCAGGCCAAGTCCACCCAAGCCCACCACCCCTACCACGATGAGCCCGAGGCTGGAGACGGCCTCCTCGCTGGCGACAGCCTCGGTGTTGCGCCCAGCGCCGATGAGTCGAGGCACCTCGCGATTCATCCCGTTCCCAGCCCCGAGCAGCGCTGCAGGTGCGTAGGACAGGGCCGCGATGAAGATGGCCCACAACGCGAAGTCCGACGGCCGAACTATTCGTGCAACGGCAAGGGAGTAGACAAAGCGGCCTCCCTGCATCACCGCAACAGACACCAGGAAGATCCCAAACTCTCCAGAACGCTCCCGCCACACCAATGGGAGTGTAGGGATCCTCGGCACCTTCAGCGGGCGCCGTTCACGGGCCGTTCCACTAGATCCCAGCTCATGGGTGTTCCCCGTTTCACGTCGCGTGTGGCAGCCCGGCCGAGCACCTCCTCGAGGTGCCGAGTGTGCAACCCGTGGCCCGGACGGATGCTGCGCACGTTCTCGGGTGTGAATGCATCGCCGGCTTGCACATCGGCAACGACGAACAGGGAGCGACGGAGGATGCGGCTGCCGGCCTCGCGCTCGGTCGGCTGATAGTTGACCCGGCCGAGCGCCTGCTCGGCCGTTCGGATCTGGCTCACCATCTCCTTGAACTCGGACGGCTCGAGGGAGAATCCGGCATCCGGGCCGCCATCGGCCCGCGAAAGGGTGAGGTGCTTTTCGATGATCGTCGCGCCGAGCGCGACCGCGGCGATGGGCACGGCAATCCCCAGGGTGTGGTCGGAGAGACCCACCGGGAGATCGAACGTCTCGGCCAGGTGTGGAATCGTGCGGAGATCGGCCTCGCTCGCCGGTGCCGGATAAGCGCTGGTGCACTTCAGGAGCGCGATCTGCTCGGCGCCCGCATCGCGTGCGGCGTGCACGGCCTCGTCGATCTCGGGCAACGTGGCCATGCCGGTCGAGATGATCATCGGCTTCCCCGTCTGCGCCACTCGCCGCACCAAACCTACGTCGACAATCTCGAAGGACGCGATCTTGTACGCCGGCACACGCAGCCGCTCGAGGTAGTCGACTGCGCTCGGGTCAAACGGAGAAGAAAAGAATGCGATCCCCGCATCATCCGCGGTCCGTTGCAGCGACTCGTGCCACTCCCACGGCGTATACGCTTCCGCGTAAAGAGCGTGGAGCGTCTTTCCGTCCCAGACCGTTCCCGACTGAATCCGGAAGTACTCGCTGTCCGCATCGATCGTGATCGTGTCCGGGGTATAGGTCTGGATCTTGACTGCGTCGGCACCGGCTGCAGCGGCAGCGCGAACAAGCTCCTCGGCGGCGCCAAGGTTCTGATGGTGGTTCGCTGAGAGCTCTGCGATCACGTATGCCGGGGCGCCTCCCCCGATCGGACGGTCGCCAATGCGCATGCGGCGATTATCCCATCGCATTCGGACTGAACGTGAACCGCAGGGCTCCCGGAGGAGCCTCATCCCCAGGCGCCCGTACCGCGGCGAGATACCCGGCGCGCTGAAAGGCGCCGATGGATTGATGGTTGTCGGGTTTCACAAACGCATCAATACTTCTCACTCGCTTATCGACGACCAACTGTTGAGTCGCGCGGGAAATCAGGCGAGTGCCCACTCCGCGGGCCCTGTGGGTGGCGTCCACCAGTACCGAAATCGTGGCTGCGTCGCCGTTGCTTACGAAGCGGGCCAGTCCCACTGGAACGCCGGCAAGCTCACAGACGAACAGAGTGGAGTCGGGCGATGCAAGCTGCGCATTCAGCCATGCCAGGTGCTCGCTCCAGCCGATGGCCTCCGAATGGAACGATGCCGAGCGTACCGTCGGGTCGTTCGCCCAGTCGAACAGGATAGGCGCGTCGTCGCTGAGGGCCGTCCGTACCAAGAGTGGTCCAGTACGCAAGACAGAGGCGACCCGGCGTGCCCCGAGCCCGTCCACAAGTACAGGTCCCCTGGCTGCCATTTCGGTGCGGCTAGCCTGATCCTCCAGAACGTCACGGATGGCGGCCGCCAGCTCGGCGCCGGACAGCTCGGTGGCCCAGCCGGCAACCACTCCCAGCCCGTGCCTCGATACAGCCCTGCTGACAGCTACCTGATTCTCCGCGAGGATCAGCCCAACAAAGGGACGACCCGTCCGAGCCACCTCGAGGACAGTCGTCCCACAGCCGCCGACGACGAGGTCCGCCCACGCCATCTGGTCCGCCACGGAAGTCGCGTCCCTGACAAACTGGAACCCATGAGCCGCCGCCGCTCGCTCGACGGGCGTGGGATTGGCACGTGCGGCTCCGAGGAGCACACGGACCTCGAGCTGAGGTGTTCGCAGGGCTGCGATCGCCGCAACAGCCAGTTCCGTGGCGTTCACAGGGTCGCCTCCGCCCATCGAGACCAGAATGCGGCGCGCATCGAGCGGTTCGCTCGATCGAACCGCAGGCTTCGTGAACTCGCGTCGCAGCAGCGCGTATGCAGGACCGATAAGCAGTTCAGCCGTCGAATGCTCGTTCAGATTCCGAGCCAGGGTGGCATAGAGGTTCTGGTCGAGGATGATCTCGGCCTCACCGCCATGGCGTCCTAGATCGTCCACGACCAGGCGTATGGATCGTCCCCTCAGCCGGGCAGCGTAGCCTTGTCCAAGGCGGTAGCCATCGATCACGACAGCGTCCGCTTGGCATCGCCGGATGAGGCGTTCGGTCAAGAGCGCGTCGTCTGCGCTTCCTACTTCGGTGCGCAATCGCTCGATCGAAGCGCCAGTCGCCCGAACGCGTCGCTGAAGGGCCGGCGGCAGTTCTGCCATCGCGAACACGACCGCATCCCCACCATCCTGGAGAGCCTCTGCCAGTGCGATGCAGCGCATGACGTGACCCGTGCCGACGACCCGCGAAGCGTCGCTCCGAATGACAACTCTCAAGGCCCGACGTCTTTCTGTGGCACGTTCGCGTTGATATCGGCTATGGCTGGCTGAGCCTGAAGGAGCTGGACGACCTCTGCTTCGTCAAACTCAGCATCGCCAATCTCCTCATACACAGTACGCACGAACTGGAGATCGGCAGGGGTGTCGACCGTCCATCGCATGTGGCTCAAATTGGTCCCGCGCTTCACGGAGCACAACTGGAAACGTTGCGGACGCCGCCATACGAATGGCGTTACATGTTCGCGCTCCGGCTGCTCGTTGGCTTCTGCGGCCGCAGTTCGAAGCGCCTTGGTGGAGACCACTTCCGTGTCGAGCCCCCGCGGATAGGACCGCTCCAAAGTATTCGAGGCGTAATCGCATGTGCCAGTGCGAAAGGCGCGCACCACCGCTGTGGAGACTACTGGCGAAAGCAGCGGGCAGTCCGCCGTTATTCGGACGACGCCGTCTGGATCATCGGCCTGAATGGCGGTGATGTACCGATCCAGCACATCGGTCGCCGACCCACGGGCGACCCTGACATCGGCCTGTCGCAAGGCGTTCTGGAGGAGGTCGTCTTCAGGCAGATCGGGGATCGCCACCAGGATGTCGGAGATGCCGACAATGCGGGCGGCGCGTTGAACAACATGCATGATCAATGGGCGCCCTGCGACATCCGCGAGAACTTTGCCCGGAAGGCGCGTCGAACCCATGCGCGCCTGGATGACGACCAAGATGTCCATCCTGCGGCTCGAGGTCAGGCCGGTTCGTTTGCCAGTGATCGGACCCCATCGATGACAACATCCACCTCCGCATCGCTCATTCGCGGGAAGATCGGGAGCGAAACAGCTCGGGCGTAAAAGTCCTCGGCCACTGGGCAGAGCCCCGGCGAAAAACCAAGTCGACGGTAATACGGGTGCCGATAGACCGGCACATAGTGCACCTGAACACCGATCCCGAGCTCGTGAAGACGTTCGAACATCCCGCGTCGCCGGCGTGCATGTCGAACGCGGATCACGAAGAGATGCCAACCCGGCTCGACGCCCTCGAGAACGCTCGGCAGCTCAAGCGATGAGAGGTCGGCGAATGCCTCGAGGTACCGCGCCGCAATCGCGCGCCGCCGACCGATGAACTGATCCAGGTGGCGCAGCTGACTGCGGCCCAGCGCTGCCTGGAGGTCGGTCATGCGGTAGTTGAACCCGAGCTCCTGCATCTCGTAGAACCACGGTCCTTCGCTGCGCTCCATGATGTCTGGGTCACGGGTGATGCCATGCGTCCGGAACCGGGCGGCCCTGTCCGCCAGCTCCTGGTCGTCGGTGAGGACCGCGCCTCCTTCCGCCGTGGTGATGGGCTTCACCGGGTGGAAGCTGAGCTCGCTCGCATCGCACAGCGTGCCCACTCGCCGGCCGTGGTACTTGGCACCCAGTGAGTGGGCGGCGTCGGCCAGGAGGCCGATGTTGCGCGCGTCGGCGACGCGCTGAAGCTCGTCGTAATCGGCAGGATGGCCGGCGTAATCGACGGCAACGATGAACCGCGTGCGCTCATTGATCTGCGCCTCAGCGGCCTCGGGGTCAAGGTTCCCCGTGGCGGGATCCACGTCCGCGAACCGCACGCGCGCTCCCAGATAGAGTGCCGCGTTCGCCGTCGCGGCGAACGTCAGCGGCGAGGTCACGATCTCGTCTCCCGGCTGGAGGCCTGCGCCGAAGTACATCGCGTGCAGCGCGGACGTGCCAGAGTTCATGACCACCGCGCGCCCGGCGCCCGTGATCGATTGCAGGGCCTCCTCGAAGGCACCGACGGCGGGGCCTGTGGTCAGGTAGTCGCTGCACAGCGCGTCAACGACCGCAGCGACGTCCGCTTCGTCGACCCACTGCCGACCGTACGGGATGAGGCGCTCAGCCACTTCCGATCATGGCGCTCAGCTGCTTCACGGTGAGCCATTGCTGGTTCGTATTGCTGGAGTACGAGAAGTCGTCAGGCACGCCGTTGCCGTTGAGCTGCTGCTGCGGCCACCACTCCATCTCCGGCTGGATGACGTAGTAGTCCCCCATGTCGACGGTCCGCCGCGAGTCGGGCGTGCTGATCATCTCCTCGTGCAGCTTCTCGCCCGGGCGGATCCCGACGTACTCGAGGGTCGCCTTCGGCGCCATCGCCATGGCCAGGTCAATCACCCGCATGCTCGGGATCTTGGGCACGAACAGCTCCCCACCGTGCATTCGCAGCAGCGAGTCCATGACGAAGAGGACGCCCTGCTCGAGCGTGATCCAGAAACGCGTCATGCGCTCGTCGGTGATCGGAAGCACGCCGGACGGCGCCAGCTGTCGGAAGAGGGGGACCACGCTGCCACGGCTTCCGACCACGTTGCCATATCGAACCACCGAGAATCGCGTCTTCAGCCCACCTGCGTAGGCGTTACCCGCCACGAACAGCTTGTCGCTGACTAGCTTGGTCGCGCCGTACAGGTTGATGGGGCTGCACGCCTTGTCCGTGCTGAGCGCCACGACGCGCTCGACTCCCTGCTCGATGGCCGCCTCGATCACGTTCTGGGCGCCGTGGACATTGGTCTTGACAGCCTCGAACGGGTTGTACTCGGCGGCAGGTACCTGCTTCAGGGCGGCGGAATGGATCACAAAGTTGACGTCGTGGAAGGCTCGGTACAGACGCTGATAGTCACGAACGTCACCGATGAAGTAGCGCAGCCGCTCGTCGGCGGGAAACAGCTGCTGCATCTCGTACTGCTTGAGTTCGTCGCGTGAAAAGACGATGAGCCGCCGCGCGCTGGTCTTCTCCAGCGCGGTCTTGACAAAGGCCTTCCCGAACGAGCCGGTCCCGCCAGTGACGAGAATCGTCTTTCCGTCGAAGATGGACATTCACTCCCTCAACCGATGGCGCGGTAAGCGCCACCCGCGTGGCATTCTAGGCCGCCATCACGCCAGAGCGTGAGCGCCAGCCGCTTACAACACGGGGCCGACCACTTCGGCCCCTGGATAGAAGCGTGCTTGCTCATCCCACTGGATCAAGAAATCGTGCGTGATTGGCCGAACGAGCTGACCCGTGAGCGTGGGGCCATCGACGCGATCGAACACTTCTAGGTAGATGAGCTTGGCGCCGAGAAGCCGTCCGAGATAGAAGAAGGGCACCGCGATGGCTGCGCCCGTGGAAACGATGTGCGTCGGTCGCTCGCGTGCGAGGATACGGCTCGCGAGAATGGTGTTCCGGACTAGGTTCACAAGGTTGCGGTTCGTCGGATGATGGCACCAGTAGGTGCGCTCACCATCAAGCGCGCTCGTCGCGTCAGCCGTGTCGAATGTGACCCAGAAGCGATCTTTCTCCTTCCACCAGTCTCGCAGCACGGTGAGCTGCATCAGGTGGCCGCCGCTGCTGCATACGAGCGCGACGCGTGGTGACCGCTGGCTTCTCTTTCGCGTCCGCGCCCGCCTCGGGGGACGTGCAAGCACCTCGCGCCCGACCAGACCAACAAAGCGGGCGTTGTTGATGGTGTACCGGCGCAGCAGCCGGCGTGGCTCTTGCGCCAAGCGATACGCCCATTCCAGGCCCATCCGTTGCGCCCAGGGCGGAGCGCGTCTCACCCGACCAGCAAGTACATCGAAACTACCACCGACACCCACGGAGAAGGGCACGCCAGCGGCTCTTGCAGCTCCGACGATGAACCGCTCTTTGCGCGGACTTGGCATGCCCACGAACATCAGGTCGGCGCCCGACGCACGCACCGCTGCCGCTACCTTGCGGTCATGCCGCGGTGAGAAGTACCCGTCACGAGATCCAGCGATCTTCACGCCCCGCGCCTCGAGCCGACGAGCAACCTCCGCTACCACTTCGGCCCGTGCCCCCACCAGGTACACACTCCACGCCTTTGCCGGGGCGCGTGCCAGCAGTTCCAGCATGAGGTCGATCCCGGTCACCCGCTCGTGCACCGGCGCACCGAAGAGTCGTGCGACCCAGACGACCGACTGCCCATCGGGGCTAACGATGTCCGCAGAATCGAGGTCACGCGCGTAGTCCGGATTGGCCCGGGCTAGGACAACATTCGCCGCGTTCAAGCCAAGGTGCGTTCCAGGTCGGCCAACGGCGAGGCTCGCCTCCACTCGACTGATCGTTTCGTCCATCCCTATCGGATCGAGCGGCAATCCGAGGACCCGAAGGCGCCGGCGAGTCACGGTGTCACCCCCTGATACGGAACAGCCGCGCGAGAGTGAGCACGTCGCGTCTGCCGGGTATGAGGAGACGCAATCGCGCGCTGGTGATCGACCGAAAGGCGATGAGCAGCATGACGGCGCTGGCAGTGTATGCGACCAGCGAAGCTATTGCCGCTCCCTCGATTCCGAGTCTGGGGATCAGCAGCAGATCGAGGGCCACCGTGATCACCAGGGTCCCCACCATGGCGATCGAAACGAGACCCGGCCTGCCTCGCCCCTTGAGATCAGCGCTTAGGACGCGTGTGAGTGAGAGCGGGACCATCGCCACGGAGAGAACGCGCACCGCGCCGAGGGAACCCGCGTACTGTTGGCCGAACGCGACGGCGATGATTGGTTCGGCCAAGATCGCGAGCAGTGCTGCTGCGAACAATACGCCGACCAGGCTGAGTCTGGCCGTACGCTCCGTAAGCTCAGTCGAGCTCTGGCTGCCGCCGGCAACGGCCGGAAAGATCAGCGATCCCGCTGCGTTCGCCGCCTGCGTGATGACTTCCGATAAGCGGACGGCAACAACGTAGAGACCGGCAGCGGCAAGATCGATGAAGATGGGGATGAGTAACAGGTCTAGCCGCAAGTTGAGGAACTGCACGATGTTCCCCGCCTGTCCCCGGAGGCCCGGCTGAAGGATGCCACCCACAAGGTCGGCGTGCCAACGCGGGCGCATGGTCGATGCACTGATCTCGTTGGCGAGCTGGCTCCACGTCGCGGCGATCAGGTAGCCGACGCCGGCGGCCAGCACGAAGGCCCAGTCATAAGGCCAGGCCACGAGCAGGATGCAGGTGGCGGCGAGCGTCGAGAGGGGCCGAACAAGCTCCGTGACGGTATACGCTCGGTTCCGGCCGAGGCCAAGCAGCACGGACCCCCCAAACTCGTAGCCGACGATGCCAACACCGACCGCAGCCGTTACAACCCACAAGTCAAGGCGGTTGGGCAGCTGAATCGCGGGTCCGATGGATGCGCCGACAGCGACGGCCACAACCGCAGCGGTGCCAGAACCGACGAGGGCTACCACGGATCCGGTCTGAAGGACGGCACCCCGGCGCGTGGGATGACGCCCGAGCATCAAGATCGTCCCGATGTTGACGCCACCATTAGAAAGTAGCCCAGCCAGGGTCCCGATGGTCACTGCTATGCCCGCCGCGCCCAAGGCATCCGGATCGAGCAGACGAGCGCCAATCACGCCAACGGCGAAACCGCTGGCGAGCCCGAGCAGCCTGACGATAGTCAACGCCGCTATCGAGACGCCCAGCGATCGGCTTGGGACTCGGCTCATGCTTCCGAGTTGAGGACCTCTACGATGCGGCCTGCCGCTCGCCCGTCACCGTACAGCGCGCGCCCGACGGCAGCCATAGCGTGGCGCGCGGCATGATCGACGAGAAGCTCGCGGGCCCCCTCAAGGATCGTTGTTTCGTCTGTGCCGACCAGCCGGACAGCGCCCGCCTCCACGCCTTCAGGACGTTCGGTCACGTCGCGGGTGACCATCACAGGCACCCCTAAGGTGGGCCCTTCCTCTTGTATGCCGCCGGAGTCCGTCACCGCCAGGGTCGCCTGGCTGAGGACCCGGATGAACGACGGATACTCAAGGGCCTGCACGACCAGGGCCCGCGGCTCATCGCGAAAGATCGTCTCAACCGGCTGGCGAGCGAGCGGATTGGGATGAGTGGCGAACACGAGCCGGTACTCTTGAAACTCCGAGAGCACGGTACGCAGTGCGCGGGCTACTCGCTCGATTCCACCATTCCATGATTCGCGCCGATGCGCGGTCGCGACGATGACAGGCCCTTTCGTCACGAACGATCGAAGCTGCTCTGGAAGCGGAACCGGCTCTTCCAAGATGTGCCGGACCGCATCCACGACGGTATTCCCCGTGATGTGAACCCCCTCGGTGATGCCCTCCATTCGCAGGTTCTCGGCGGCCCCTTTGGTGGGGGCGAAATGCCACCGAGCGAGTTGGCTGGTCAGGCGGCGGTTCATCTCCTCTGGGAACGGGATCGTGATGTTGTGCGACCGAAGGCCGGCCTCCACGTGCGCTACCGGCGCGTCCGCGTGAAACGCAGCCAAGGACGCCCCGAGCGTGCTGCTGGTATCGCCTTGGACGACGACCGCACGGACCGCCGTTCGTTGAAGGAAGTCGCCTATGCCCGCGATGCTCGCCGAGAGCACGTAGTCCAGACTCTGCGCCTCGCGCATGAGATGCAGATCGTGATCGATGTTGATCCCGAACGGTCGAAGAACCTGGGCCACCATCTCTTCGTGCTGCCCGGTGGACAGCACCACCGTCGGCATCCTGCGACTCTTGAGCAGGAGGATCACCGGCGCCAATTTGATTGCCTCGGGTCGCGTGCCGAAGAGGACGGCTACGGGGCGGGGGTCAGCCATGTCCGCGTAGTATGCCCGCCGATGCGCAACAGGACGGCGGCCAGGTGATGACTCGCTCAGCGGCCGTCGCTCTCGGGTACCAGGGGTTCGGCAATGTCGGCGACGAAGCGATCCTGGCCGGCATCGAGGAGCTGCTGCGCGAGACCCCGCTGGATGTCCGCTGCGTCATCGCCGGCGACCGCGCACCCGTGGCGGCGTTCTCCACCGCTGACCGCGTGACCCAGCGACGGCTCCTGCCGTCCCTTGCGGCGGCGCGTGCCCTGCGCCGAGCGTCCGTGCTCCTCGTCTCCGGCGGCGGCTTGATCCACGATCACTGGCCGATCGTGATCCCGCGCTACCTGGCCTGGACGATCACGGCTCGCCTGCTGGGCCTGCGCGTGGCGTGGGTCGGCGTGGGCGTCGGGCCGGTCCGACGAAGCTGGGCCCGATGGCTGGCCGCAATGACGGTCCGCCTGGCCCACGTCGTCACCGTCCGGGACCAGGCCTCCGCGCAGCTGGTCCTGGCCCTCGTCCCCGCGAGTCGCGTCGCGGTCGTGCCCGACCCGGCGTTCTTCCTGCGGCAGCCATTGCCGTCGGCAAGCAGGTCCGGAACCGCGATCATCGTCCGACCGCCGGTTCCCGCCGATGCACGCCGTGCCCCCGTGCTCGCGGCCGCGCTGGCGTCCCTGGCGGCACGACGTACGAGCGAGGGGCGGCCGGTGACGATTCTGAGCATGGAGGCCGCCCACGACGACGCGTTCGCCTCGGAGGTCGCGGATCTGGCCGCTGCGGGCGGTGCCGCGCGACCGAAGCTCGAACGGCTGCCGCTCGAGCCCGCGGCCGCGCTCGCTCGACTGGCCACGTTCGAGGAGGCGGTGAGCGTGCGGCTCCACGGCCTCATCCTCTGCGCGCTGGCCGGCACGCCATGCGTGCCGATCGCCTACGACGACAAGGTCGCCGGGACCGCGGTCCAGCTCGGGCTTGCCAAGGTGGCCGTACCGCTCGCGCAAGCTACCGGCGAGCTGCTCGCCGAACGGCTGGCGCAGGCCGCGAGCGGAGTGATGCGCGCGACCGTCGGCCAGGCCGTCGAGCGCCTGCGGGGCGAGGCGCCACGCGTTCGCGAGCTCATCGCGGCGGTGGCCGATGTCTGACGGGCGTCGGCGAGTCGACATCCTGTTCGGCCTCGCCTACCCCGATTCGCGCGTGCGCCGCGCGGCCCGCGCCCTGGATGCCGCCGGCCATGACGTCCGCGTCCTCGCCTGGGACCGCTCCGGCGCCCTCCCGCGCCGGTCGGCCGATGGCGGCGTTCACGTCGAGCACGCGCGAGTCCCGAGCCGCAGCGGCCGCGGATGGACCCAGCTGCTGTACCTCGCGCAGGTGATGCGCCGCCATCTGCGGAGCCTGCGAGCGGACCCGCCCGACGTGCTGCACGCCGTGGACCTGCCGATGCTGGTCGCTGCCCTGGCGGTGCGCCCTTTGATCGGCCGGCCGCTGATCGTCTACGACGCCTTCGAGATCTACGCCCTGATGGAGGCGCACAAGTATCCGGGCTGGCTGCTGCGGCTGATACGGCTCGCCGAGCGGCGGCTGCCGCGCCGGGCGGACCTGGTGATCACCCCGGGCCAGGCGCGGCAGGATTACTTCGCGGCGCGAGGCGTCAAATCGGTCGTGGTCGGGAACTGGATGGATGCGCCGGCCTCGGTTCCCGACCGCGCCATGGCGCGCGACGAGCTGTCGGTCGCCGCCCAATTCACCATCGCCTACGTCGGCGGGCTGGAGCCGTCGCGCGACCTGGCCGCGCTGGTGCGGCACGCGCGCCAGTTCCCAGACGACCTGGTGCTGATCGCCGGACGGGGCGAGCAGGAAACCATGATCGCCGCCGCCGCCGATGAGCTGGCGAACCTTCGCTTCCTCGGCTGGGTGGCCGACCCGGGCGTCCTCTACGCTGCAGCCGACGCGATCTACTACGCGCTGGAGCCGGATCACCCGTACTCGGCCCATCCGGCGCCGAACAACCTGTACGCGGCCATCGCCCACGGCGTGCCGATCGTGCATCGCGGCCAGGGCGAGCTCGGTGCGGTGGCGCGGGAGGCGGAGATCGGCCCATCCTTCAGCCACGATCCCTCCCTCGACGCCGCCCTGGACACGCTGCGCGATCCAGCCGTCCAGGAGCGGGTGCGCGCGTCCCTCAGAGCCCTCCAGCAGCACTACTCGGCGCGCCGCGCGGCCGAGGCGCTGCTCGCCGCGTACTCGTCCCTCGCGCCTCGCTCGTAGCGACCGTACGCCATACTTGGGAGCGTGAGCGACGAGGCCGCCCGACCGCCGATCGAGGTGACGGTCGAGATCCCGACCGGCAGCCGCAACAAGTACGAGTACGACCATGCGCGTCATCGGTTCGTGCTCGATCGGGTCCTCTACTCGAGCGTGCACTACCCCTGTGACTACGGCTTCATCGAGGGCAGCCTGGCCGATGACGGCGATCCGCTCGACGTTCTGGTGGTGATCGCCGAGCCGACCTTCCCCGGCTGCGTGGTGCGGGCGCGCCCGGTGGGCGTGCTCGACATGGCGGACGAGAAGGGCCACGACTACAAGGTCCTGGCCGTCGCCCATGACGACCCGCGCTGGGAGGAGACGCTCGTTCTCGAGCACCTGTCGGCGCACCGCATGCGCGAGATCGAGAATTTCTTCCGCACCTATAAGACGCTCGAAGGGCGGCCGACCGAGGTGCGAGGCTGGCTGGGGGCCGATGATGCCTGGCGCATCATCGATGCCGCCATGGCCGCCGGCCAGGGCGCGGGCACGGCTGAGCCGGGGACCTGGCGCTGAGCCATCGCGCCGCGGCACCGCACGGTCTGCTCCGTGGGCTCGTGTCGGACTCGGCCGTGTACGGGATGGGCGGCATCGCCAACCAGGCAGTCGCCGTGCTGCTGGTGCCGATCTATGCCCGGGTCCTCGGTCCCTCCGGCGTGGGTGTCACGGCCGTCATCAATAGCACGCTCTCGCTCAGCCTCATCGTCGCCGGGCTTGCCCTGCCGCAGGCGTTTCTGCGCTGGTACCTCAAGGAGGCCGAGAACGACCGCGACCGGGCGCGCGTGCTCGGCACCACCATGGCCGTGCGCCTGGCCGCTTCCCTGGCCGGGATGGTCGCGGTGGCCCTGGCGGTCATCCCGCTCACGCTGGCCCTGTACGGCGACGCCGCGACGCTGCCCATCTTCCTGCTCATCGCGCCCATCATCCTGTTCGACTCGGTCCTCGCCATCCCGCTCACCGTGCTCCGCGCCCAGCGGCGGCCGCGGCCCTACGCCTTCCTCAGCTTCACGCGGGCGGTCCTGGGCTCGGTGCTCATCGTGGCGCTCGTCGTCGTCGCCGGGGTGGGAGTCATCGGCGTCGTGATCGGCTCGGCGGTCGCGGCCGGCGTCTCGGCCGGCGTGGGGCTCTTCGTCCTGAGCAATGCCGGCCTGCTGCGGTTCGCCTGGGACGGTCGCCTCGCGCGATCGATGCTGGCCTTCAGCCTGCCGCTGGTGCCGGCCGGGCTCGCCGGCTGGGCGCTGAACCTGTCCGACCGCTACCTGCTGCAGGCCTTCACCGATGCCGCAACCGTGGGCATCTACGCCATGGGCTATACGGCCGGGCTCGTGGTGAACGCGCTGGCGGTCCAGCCGTTCGCGGTGGCATGGGGCGCCACCTACTGGGAGATCGCACGGCGCGGGGACGCCGCTGCAGCCATCGCCCGCGTCCTCACCGCCTACGCCGCTGCCGGCGCGCTCGCTGCGCTGCTGCTCTCCGCGCTGGGGACCGATCTGCTCCGCGTGCTGGTCGGCGAGCGCTTCGAGGCGTCGCGCTTCGTAGTCCCGTTCAGCGCCTTCGCGTTCGTGCTTTATGGCGTGTTCCTCATCGGCACCACCGGCATCAACCTCGCGTCGCGCACGGGCCTCTTCCCGCTGATCATGGCTGGCGCCGCGGCGCTCGGCGTCGTGCTCAACGTGCTGCTCATCCCGACCATCGGCTTCATGGGAGCTGCCGTATCGACACTGGCGGCGTACACCGTCCTTGCGCTGTCCGGAGGTCTCGTCGCTCAGCGCATGTATCCGGTGCCGTGGGATCTGCCGCGTGTCGCCGGCCTGTTGCTGACCGGTGGCGCGCTGAGCGCCGCCGCGCTCCTCGGTCCTGACCACGCTGCGTGGCGTGTCGGCTGCCTGCTCGCCTACCTGCCGCTCGTGCTGATCTTCCGGCTGGTCAGCCCCGGCGAGCTGGCGGCGGCCTGGCGCTCGGTCCCCCCGAGCGCAGCTCGGTGACCCGGCGATAGACCGATAGCAGCGTGTCGGCAGCCACCTCCCAGTGGAAGCGCTCGACGACCGCCCGCCGCCCCGCCTCGCCTGCCGCTCGGGCGCGAGCCGGATCCTCGAGCGCGGAATCGATCGCGGCGGCGACCACGTCGGAGCGCGAGGTGTCGACGCACCAGCCGGCACCGCTGCCCTCCACCACCTCGCGCACCTGCGGAAAGTCGCTGGCGATCACCGGCAGCCCGGCCGCCATGTACTGGAACAGCTTGTTGGGCAGCGAGTAACGGTAGTTCAAGCAGGAGGCGACGATGGGCGATACGCCGATGGTCGCGCTGGCGGCGTAGGCGGCGACCCGCTCGGACGGGATCGGCCCCATGACGTGCACGCGATCGCCGATGCCTTCGCGCTGCGCCTGACGCAGAAGCACCGGCGCCAGGCCGCCGGCCCCGAGCAGGACGAGGTGCGCCGGGGATCGGACCTGGCGCATTGCCGCCACCAGGTGCTCGAGGCCGCGCTCGGCCATCAGCGCTCCGAGGTAGAGGACGATGGGCGCGTCGGCCGGGATCGCCGAGCCGCCCGGCAGCTCCCGCAGCGACGCCGGCTGCGTGGCGACGGAATCGCGCTCCGGGTAGTTCGGGACGAGGTCGACGTTGTCCAGCCGGTAGCGGCGCTCGAGGTGCCGGGCGATGGGCGGCGAGACGGTGATATGCGCCGCGGCCCGCGGCAGCCGCCGCTCTTCGATCCATCGGTACCACAGCTGGTTGAGGGCGAAGTAGAGGCGCGAGCGTCCGCGACGCGGCCGCCCCAGCCACAGGTCGTGGGCGTCGTAGATGAACGGCGCGTGCAGCTCGCGCGCCGCACCGGCGATGGCGCCCAGAGCATCCGAGTCATGCGCATGCAGGATGTCGGGGCCGGCGTCGACCAGCGCGCGCCGCAGCGCGACCGCGTAGCGCACGAAGCGGATCAGCGGTACATTCGGCCAGGGGCGCGGTACGCGGACGATGCCGATCCCGTCCCGCGCCTCGCGGAGCGGCAGGTCGTCGGCCGCCTCGGCCACGACGGTGACGTCGTAGCCCGCGTCCCGGAGGGTGCGCGCCTCCTTTTCGACGCGCGTGTCGTGGGTGTAGGGATTGCGGACCAGCATCGCGACGCGAGGTCGCGACTGGTGCATCAGCGCAGGGAGGGTGGCTTGATCAGTACGCGCCGCGGCCGCCGATCACGGCGCCAATCGTTCGAGCGGCGATGGAAGCATCGAGCCCCCAGCTGCGGCGCCGAACGTAATCGGTCTCGAGCGCCAGCCTCTCGTCGAAGGTGAGGTCCGAGCGGCCACTCACCTGCCAGAGGCCCGTGATCCCGGGGCGCACGCTGAGCACCTCGCCCGCCTCCGGTCGCCCGTCGAGCTCATCGAGGAAATAGGGGCGGGGGCCGACCAGGCTCATCTCGCCGCGGAGCACGTTCCACAGCTGCGGCAGCTCGTCGAGCGAGGTACGGCGCAGGATTGCCCCCACCCGAGTCCGGCGAGGGTCGTCCTTGAGCTTGCGATTGGTCTCGAAGATGAGACGGCGCTCCTCATCGATGCTGAGCATCTCCTCGAGATGATGGTGGCTGCCGTCGAACATCGTGCGGAACTTGTAGGCGGTCATGGCCCGGCCGCCGCGACCGAGGCGCTGGCACTTGTAGATGATCGGCAGGCCGGAATCGGCGCCGATCACCAGCGCCACCACGAGGAGGACCGGTGCGAGGAGAATGAGCAGGAAGAGCGAGCCGACGAGATCCACGCCTCGCTTCGTCACGTCGTAGAACGACTTGCCGACGGCCAGCGGTCGCTGCGCCGTCCGCCGTTCTGAAACCTGCTCCAAGGTGCCCCTCGCTGGATCAACCGTCGCCGCAGAGTATAGGGAAGCGCCGACGCAGCGTCATGCCGTGCTTGACATCGGGCACGGAGATATACGTATACACGGCGACCGGTCGTCAGAACGCCTCGAGGTAGCGCTCGACCTCCCACCCGCTGACCTGCATGCGGTACTCGTCCCACTCCTCCGTCTTGGCCTCGACGAAGCGCTCGAAGACGTGCTCGCCCAGTGCGTCGCGGATGACGGCATCGGCGGAGAGCTCGTCGAGCGCCTCGCGCAGCGTGCCGGGCAGCTGCCGAATCTTGCGCGACTCGAGCTTGGCGGCATCGAAGTGGTAGAGGTTCTCCTCCACCGGGTCGGGCGGCGAGAGCTTGCGCTCGATGCCGTCCAGGCCGGCCGCGAGCATCACCGCGAATCCGAGATACGGGTTGGATGATGGATCCGGGCAGCGCAGCTCGATGCGCGTCGACTTTGCCTGCCCCGCGGCATGCTGCGGAATGCGGATCAGCGCCGAGCGGTTGATGCGCGCCCAGCCGATGTAGACCGGCGCCTCGTAGCCGGGGACCAGCCGCTTGTAGCTGTTCACCAGCGGGGCGAGGACGGCGATCATGCCGCGGGCATGCTCGAGCGTGCCGGCGATGTACTGGCGCGCCATGGTCGACAGCCCGTAGGGGTCCTTGGCATCGGCGAATGCGTTGCGATCCTTCTTGGTGTCCCACAGGCTCTGGTGAGTGTGCATGCCCGAGCCGTTGATGCCGAAGAAGGGCTTGGGCATGAAGGTGGCGTACAGCCCGTGGCTGGCGGCGACCGCCTTGAGCGTGGTCTTGAAGGTGACCGCATTGTCGGCGGTGCGCAGCGCATCGGCGTACTCGAAGTCGATCTCGTGCTGGCCGGTGGCGACCTCGTGGTGCGCCGTCTCGACCTTGATCCCGTAGTTCTCGAGCGCGTTCATCATCTCCTTGCGGACCTCGGTGCCGAGGTCCTCGGAGAGGTCGAAGTAGCCGGCCGCGTCGTGCGGCAGGGGCTCGACCGTGCCGTTCGCGCGTCGCAGCAGGAAGAACTCGAGCTCCGGCCCGGTGTTCAGCACCAGCCCCAGCTTGGCCGCGCGGTCGAGCTGGCGGCGCAGCACCCAGCGCGGGTCGCCGGGGAACGGGTCGCCCTCCGGGGTGAAGACGTCGCAGATGACCCGCGCGCTGCCCGTCGGCAGCTCCTTGCCGTCGGCGTCCAGGCCGGGCTCCCACGGGACGGGCGCGAAGGTCGACAGGTCCGGGACCAGGAACATGTCCGACTCCGCGATGCGCGCGAAGCCCTCGATGCTGGAGCCGTCGAACCACTTCCCGTGCTCGACCGCCTCCTCCAGCTGGTGCATCGGCACCTGGACCGATTTCACCTGGCCGACGATATCGGTGAACTGCAGGCTGACGAAGCGCAGGTTTTGCTCTTCCGCCTGCTTGAGGGCGGCGTTGAGCTCCTTGGTGGCCATAGCGACTCCCATGACGTGGTAGAGGTGGCTGGCAGGTGGCTGCACTCGGGGTGGGCGACGACAAGCCTAGCGGCGTATCGGTCAATGCGGGGGCTTAATGGACCGATGCGTCGGTCGTCCCGTTGTGCACAACGCACAATCCGTGGGCGAAGTAATTGCGCACGTGGCTCAACGCTCGCTGTGTGAGCGCTATCCGGAGGCCGGCGGCTTACCGCTCGCGAGATGAGCGTTAACGGCGGTCCGGGGCGGGTGGTGCGGCTCAACGCTCGCTGCGTGAGCGCTACGTCTGTCGACGGGGCTGGGGCCGGGCATGACGCCGGATGGCGCTCATACGGCGGGCGCAAAGGGCCAATGGCCCGCTTTGAAAGCCCACCCGGACGTGGGCGTGGGCGTGGACGTGGGCGTGGACGTGGGCGTGGGCGTGGACTGGACGTGGACGTGGACGTGGACGTGGCCGATGGCCCGCTCAATTTGCCGGCCGTGCAAGCTGGAGGCGCTTTCACGCACGCGCGACGGTCCGCGAAGGTGCGCGGGAGCTCGATGACCCCATTGGCTTGCATGGACAGCAAGTTACGGTGGCCATCGCCGCGCCGATGAGGCTCGGAGCTCCCCCAAGTTGCACGGCTGGAATGCAAGGTGGGTCATCACGCGGAGGCACCGAGTGCAGACGTTCCGCAGGTACCGGTCAGTCGCGGTCCGCCTCGCGCAGCAGACGAAGGGCGTCCTCCGGCCGGCGCGGATCAATCCCCTGCTCCGCGCGGGCGCGCCGCAGCCGATAGAGCACCGTGTTGCGATGGACGCCGAGGGCGCGGGCGGCCACGCTCACCCGTCCGTTGGCGCGCGCCACCGCCATCAGCGTGTCACGCAGGGGATCGCCGGACGACGGCGGCCCGCGACGCTGCGGCCGCGCCTCGGCCGCGAGCGGATCGGCAACGGGACGCCGCAGGAGCGCGCGCAGCGTCACCGACAGCGCCTCGAGCGCCGCCTCGTCGACGCGCGCGAACGGGAGGTCGTCGAAGAGCCACGCCACCGATCCCGGGCCGATCGGCCGGCCCATGACCCAGAGCCCATCCCGGACGCGTCGCGCGGCCACGGTCTCGGCCGACCCG
>JBOGTC010000133.1:0-13775 GCA_050692055.1 Candidatus Limnocylindria bacterium
GCTCGTCGGCGAGACCGGCCGCGACACGTCCGTCCCAGACCAGGCCGGCCAGGCCGAGCTCCGGCCATGCGCCCGCCACCAGCGTCACGGCGACGACCTGCGCCGTGCCGCCCGGCGGTCCACTGAGCACCGAAGCGACCGACCGAGGCGCCATGCCGGGCGTGGAGCCGAGCGGGCCGCCACGCCCCGGACGCGTCCCGCCGGCCGCGACCTCTTCTTCTCCGGCACCGGCCGCCGGGTCGGTCGCCGCGGCCAGCGGGCGCAGGTCGTCCTGGCCGCGCGGCCAGATGCGATAACCGTCGAGCGGCCGCGCACCGGTCGTCTGCTGGCCAACGACGCCGCGCACCTCGACCCACGCGCCGGATGACAGCCCATCGGCGTCGATACTGGTCGCGGCGGGGATGAGGACACGCAGAGGACCGCTGCCGTCGTCGATATCGAACGAGATGGTGCCGCTCGACGCGCGGCGCGGGGCGGTCGCGAGCGCGCCGCGAACGATGACGAGCACCGCCTCATCGGCCTCACCGGCGGCTCCGGTCGCGCGGCGCGCGGCCTCCGGCTCCGCGCGGCGCCCCAGCTGCATCGGCGCCAGCGTGACGCGAACGGTCTCCATCCCGCCCAGGGTGGATCGCACCCCGTTGGCCTCGACGTGCTGACCGCGTGCCAGGCTGCCTGCGTCGTCGCCCAACCGCAGCAGCACCGCGCCCGAGCCATCCTGGATCACGGCGCTCGCCGCATCGACGATGCCGGTGCCCAGGGTCACGACGCCACGGATGCGCACGCGCGCGTTCTTCTCCGCCTCACGGGCGGCAGCGATGCTGACCAGCGGCGGCGACAGCGGGCCGTCGGTCGCCTCCGGATCGGGGTCGGGTGCCG
Organism: Candidatus Limnocylindria bacterium; assembly: GCA_050692055.1. Taxonomy (GTDB): domain Bacteria; phylum Chloroflexota; class Limnocylindria; order QHBO01; family QHBO01; genus JBOGTC01. The sequence goes on from JBOGTC010000133.1 coordinate 877, forward strand.
CGCTCGACGAGGGTGCCGGCGAGGGCGTTGCGGGCGCACTGGCGGAGCGCATATCCGCGCCGTCCCTCGGCTGTACCCGGTATCCCGCGGCGCCCGAGCCAGTCGAGTCGCGCTGGCCGACGACACCGGTCAGCTCGAGCGTCGTGCCGGGCACCCAGGCGTCAGGATCGATGCCCGTTCCCGTGCCCACCAGCAGGCGCACGGGGCCGCTGCCGTCATCGAGCTCGTACGCGATGCCGCTGCTGAGCATCGTCGGCGATCCCACGATGGTGCCCGAGACGAGCACCAGGCGACCCTCGTGGACCTCTCCGATGGCGCCGGTCGCGGCGACTGTGGCAGCCGGATCAGGCCCGGATCCGATGCGCATCAGGCCACCTCCGGCCACGCGCATCGTTCGCTGGTGGTAGCGGTCGTCGAGCTCGCCGGAGACGACGACCAGGTCGCCGCGCGCGAACGAACCATCGTCGAGCAATACGGCGATTCCGCCGCTACCGTCGGCGACGTATCCACCGCCATCGGTGAAGTCGGATGCGGTCAGCGCCACTCCCTGGATGGTGGCCGTGCTGCCATCCGGCAAGGCCCGGGCTGCCGCCACGCTGATGACCGCCGCGCCGGGGTCCGAGGTCGGGCTCGGCGTGGGCGGCGAGGGGTCGGGCGTCGCGGTGGGCGGCGGCGTACCCGTTGGATCGGGAACGGGCGGCGACGTGCTGTTCTGCGGATCCGGCACGGCCCGCAGCGTGAAGTCGCTGGCATTGTCATCAGTGTCCTGCGTCGATCCGTGCGCCCCGCCCGGCAGTCGCTCGATACTCGAGCCGGCGGCTGGCGCCGCGGCCGCGGTTCCCTCCATCCAGCTGCTGGCAGCCGTTCCCCAGCCGACGGCGTCGATTGCGGTTGCGGCTCCCTGGATGCGCAGCGCCACGCTGCCGCCCGTGGCCGCCATGCCTGCGGCGTACGTGGCATCGGCGATCGAGGCGAACACCCCCGCTTCGTTCGCCACGAGCACGTGCCCGCCTGGAGGGATCTGTGGCGCGCCAGCATCCCAGGCCGCGCGACCGGCGACCGTCGCGCCGCTGGCGCTGGCGTACACGATCTCGAGCCCCTCGAGCGGAAGGGCCATCGGCCCAGGGTTGTAGATCTCGATGAACTCGTCGCTCGCGCTCACACCGCCCGTCATGACCTCGCTCAGCAGCAGATGAGCCTCATCCTGCGTCGGCTCATCGACCGTCCATCCGAGCGCACGACCCGACCACGACGAGGCCAGGAGCATCGCCACCAGCAGGACCTGCAGCGAGCGCGGGCGGGGGATGGCGGATGACGAAAGACGGAAGCAGGCCACGGCGCACCTCGATGATCGGAGGCGCGCAGGATCGTCGCAGCATGCCCTGTCGGCGCTTACCGCCCGATTACTGGCCGCTTATCGTCCGAACGCGTCGCGTACAATCGGCGGCCATGTCGAACCGAGCCAATGACCGCGAGGCTGCCGCCAGGCGCGCCGAGGCGCGCCGACGGGCGCGCATGGCCGCCCGCGGGGACCTTCCCGAGGAGGAGGCGCAGCGCGAGGACGAAGCCGTCGAGCCGGGACAGCGACGAGCCGGGTTCCTGCAGCGGCTCTTCCCCCCGGCGCCGCCGCTCCCGAACCGGCCCGACCCGCTTGCCGGCTTCTCGTCCCAGGGTCCGCTGCGTCCGGTCGCCGAGCGGCTCTACCTCCTGCGGCGCAATCCCCTGGCCTGGCTCATCCCCGGCGTCCTTGCCTTCGTCGGGTTCCTCCTTTCGCTCAGCTATGCCAGGGGTCCGATCGGCCTGTTCGGCACGGTCCTGATGTTCGGATCGCTCATCGCGGCCGGCTGGTTCGGCTGGCAGCGGCCCACGCTGTTCGGCACGACGGCCGCCCTGGTCAGCTTCCTCGTGGCCGCGGGGCTCGTCGCGACGAACTTCGCGCAGCGTGGAGCCGGTCCCGAAACGTTCGGCGACCCGGCCCAGGTGGTCGGCCAGCTCACGCTCCAGGCGCTCTACCAGGCCGCTCTCGGCTTCCTGGGCGGCTGGTACGGCGGCTACCTGCGACGCAGGCAGGCCGATGTCAGGACAAAGGCCTCAAGAACTCGACGCTGACGGCACGCGACTTGCTTACCTGGTGCGGCGTAGACGATCGAGTGATCCCCGCCATCGGCGACACATGGGCAGCGCCCGTCGCTGACGGAAGCTCGGGCCGGACGCGACTTCACGCGGTGCCGCCCGTCCCGATGGCTTCACTCGAGCGTCTCCTCAAGAGCCGTCGGCGTCAAGGACCCTCCGTACTGGGCGCTCGACGGCTCTTTCACGAGGTCTACGATCCGTGGACTGCAGCCGCCTCGCGAGCGGCCGTCGCGGCCGCGCCGTAGTCACCGGCCAGCCCCAGCACCTCGCCAGTCGACCGCATCTCCGGCCCCAGCGCGGCATCGACCCCGGGCAGCCGCCACAACGAGCCGACCGGAGCCTTGACCGCGATCCGCGGACCATCGGCCATCAGGCCTGCCGGCAGGCCCGCGTCGTCCAGCGATTCCCCCAGCGCGCAGCGCACTGCGGCCGCGACCACATCGATCCCCGTCGCCTTGGCGACGATCGGCACCGTCCGGCTGGCCCGTGGATTGGCCTCGATCACGACCACCCGGCCATCCGGCGCGGCGATCATCTGCACGTTCAGGACGCCGCGCACGCCCAGGCTGAGCGCGATGCGACCGGCGATCCGCGCGGCCCGCTCCTGCATCGACCGATGCAGGCGCTGCGGTGGCAGCACTGCCACGCTGTCACCCGAATGCACGCCTGGCGGGTCGAGCTGCTCCAGGATGCCGGGGATGCACCAGTCGGTCCCGTCGCTCACCGCATCGACGTCGAGCTCGATGCCGTCGACCAGCTCGTCCACGCGCAGCGGCCACCCGACGTCCGTGGCGAGATAGGCGTGGACCTCGGCCTCCGAACGGAGCACGGCGATGCCGCGCCCGCCGATCACCCATGACGGTCGCACGATGACCGGCAGCCCGCCGAGGCCATTGATCGCCGCGCGCAGCCCCGCGGCCTCCGACGCGAGCCCCCCGCGCGGGCCCTCGATGCCGAGCTCCTCGAGCAGCTGCGCGAAGCGCTCGCGGTCCTCGGTGACTTCGATCGCTTCGGCCGTGAGGCCGGCGATCGGGACGCCGGCGTAGGCGAGGTCCTTGGCCAGGTCGATCGCGGTCTGGCCCCCGAAGGTGAGCACGACCGACGGAGGCGTGCCGGTCAGCGCCCGCTCGTGGTCGATGACGTCGAGCACGCTCTCGGTGTCGAGCGGCTCGAAGTAGAGGCGCGTGCAGGCGTCGTAGTCGGTGCTGACCGTCTCCGGGTTGTTGTTGATGACCACCGCGTCGAGGCCCATGTCGCGAATGGCCCATGCGGCGCGGACCGCGCAGTAGTCGAACTCGATGCCCTGGCCGATGCGGATCGGGCCCGAACCGACCACGATCACGCTGCGGCGCTCGGCCGGCGGGCTCACCTCGGGCGTCGCGTACGAGCTGTAGAAGTACGGGGTCTCGGCCGGGAACTCGCCCGCGCAGGTGTCGACCCGTCGATATGCCGGACCGATGCCGGCGCGCACCCGCGCGCGCCGGACCGCGACGGCGGGCACGCCGGAGACGGCGGCGATATCGGCGTCGCCGAAGCCGATCCGCTTGGCCTCGGCCAGCGGCATGCCGACCAGGCGTCGCTCGCCCTCGACCAGCTCGGCCAGCCGCTCGGTGAACCAGGGCGCGATGCCAGTGACGGCGGCGAGGCCGGCCGCATCGGTCCATCCATGGCGAAGCAGGGCGACCATGCGCCACAGGCGGGTATCGGATGGCGCCAGGAATGCCACCAGCTCTGCCGGAGGCCGATGGGTCAGCCCCCACGCGGCGTCCTCCCACAGCCAGCCGCGGCCGCGCGGCTCGAGGGAGCGGATCGCCTTGAGCAGCGCGGGGCCGAACTCGCGGTCGAGGGCCATCGCCTCGCCGGTGGCCTTCATCTGCACGCCCAGGCTGCGGTCCGCTGCCGGGAACTTGTCGAACGGCCAGCGGGGCAGCTTGACGACCACGTAGTCGACCGCCGGCTCGAAGGCCGCCGAGTTCCCGCCCGTGGCCGGGTTGGGCAGCTCGTGCAGCCGCCTGCCGAGCGCGATCTGCGCCGCCACCCGGGCGATGGGATAGCCGGTCGCCTTGCTCGCCAGCGCCGAGGAGCGGCTGACGCGCGGGTTGACCTCGATGACCCGGTAGTCAGACCCGTCCGGTGCCACGGCCAGCTGGACGTTGCAGCCACCCTCGAGGCGCAGTGCCCGCACGATCTTCAGCGCGCAGCGACGGAGGCGCTGCACGAGCGGGTCGGGCAGGGTCTGGATCGGGGCGACGACGATGGAGTCGCCGGTGTGCACGCCCATCGGGTCCAGGTTCTCCATGCCACAGATGGCGATGGCGGTGTCGGATGCGTCGCGCAGGACCTCGAACTCGATCTCGTACCAGCCGAGCAGCGAGCGCTCCACCAGCACCTGGCCGATGGGGCTCGCCTCGAGCCCGATCCGGATCCGTTCGCGAGCCTCGTCGAGCGTCATGGCGAAGCCGCCGCCACCGCCGCCGAGCGTGAACGCCGGGCGCACGACCACCGGGGCGCCGATGATCTGGACGAAGCGCAGGCCGTCCTCGATGCTCTCCACCACTGCGCTCTCGGGCACCGGCTCGCCGATCCGGGTCACCAGCTCGCGGAAGCCGCCACGATCCTCGGCCGCCCGCACGGCGTCGAGCGGCGTGCCGAGCACCCGCACGCCGCACCGATCCAGCACGCCGGCGTCGTCGAGGGCGACAGCCAGGTTGAGCCCTGTCTGCCCACCGAGCGTCGGCAGCAGCGCGTCCGGACGGTGCTCCTCGATGACCCCGGTCAGGTACGCGAGCGACAACGGGCCGATGAGCACCGTCCCGCCGACGTCGGGATCGGTCATCACCGTCGCCGGATTCGAGTTGACGAGGATGGTGTCCACGCCCGCCTCGCGCAGGGCCAGGCAGGCCTGCACGCCGGCGTAGTCGAACTCGGCGGCCTGGCCGATCAGGATCGGGCCGGAGCCGATGACCAGGACCCTGCGAGGCGGCGTCACGCCCCGAGCCGCTCCAGCGCGGCGTCGAAGATCCGCGCCGCGTCGATGGGCCCCGGCGCTCCCTCCGGGTGGAACTGGACCGATGAGATCCGCCCGCTGGTGTGCCGCAGGCCCTCGACGGTCCCGTCGTTGAGGTCGCGGTGGCTGACGCGATAGCCGGCCGCTGCGAGCGCCTCGTCATCGAGCACCTCGATCTCGTGGTTGTGGGCGCCGATGTCAACCCGCCCGGTGTCGAGCTCGAGCACCGCGTGGTTGCCGCCGTGGTGGCCCACCGCAAGGCGGCGCGTGCGCGCGCCCGCGGCCAGCGCCAGGAGCTGATGGCCCAGGCAGATCCCGAGCACCGGCGGCCCTCCGGCGAGCGCAGCGGAGGCGAGGCTGCGCACGACCTCGATCTGCGGCGCCATGCGAGCCGGGTCCCCGGGGCCGGGCGACAGGACGACCAGGTCCGCGCCGAGCGCCGCGATATCGGCGGCGGCCGAGTCCGGAGGCAGGACGGTGACGTCCAGCCCTCGGGCGCTGAGCGCGGCGAGGAGCGAGCGCTTGACGCCATAGTCGACGAGCACGGCCCGACCGCGGAGCTGCCCGTCGGGCGGTACGGTGAACGGCTTCGGAGTCGCGACCGCGGCGACGTGGTCGACCGCCGCCCACGGCGTCGATGCCGCGGCGTCGGCGATCGCCTGCCGCGGCTCGACCGAGCCGGCGCGGACGACGGCGCGTCGGGCAGCGCCCCGTCGCAGCTCGAGCGTCAGCGCGCGGGTGTCGACGCCGGCAAGGGCCGGCACTCCGGCCTGGCTCAGCATCTCCTCCAGCGATGATCCGGGTCCGGCGGGGGGCCTGACGAGGCGGCTGACGATGAGCGCGCGAGCATGCACGCTGTCCGATTCCAGCTCCGACGGGTGGATGCGGTAGCTTCCGGCCATCGGGTGGGTCAGGACCACGATCTGGCCCGCGTACGAGGGATCGGTGAGGATCTCGCCCCAGCCGGTGGCGGCGGTCGTGAAGATGAGATCGCCCTCGGCCTCGACGGCCGCGCCTCGCAGCTCGCCCCGGTGGATGGCACCGCCCTCCAGCGCCAGGAGCCCGGGAGACGAAAACGACGCCCACCGCTCCGGGGCGGCAGGCGTCGATGGATATGGACGTGTCGTGGCAGCGCTCGGCATCCGTCGCTCTCCTTTCCGGCATCACCGTGCCGGTCTTAAAGGACTCGTCGCGCAGTTTACCCGACTAGCCTGTCGCGTCGTCTCCTGCGGGCGTCGACGCGAGCGGAGCGGCGGCCGAGGCCGGCAACCGACGCCGCACCTCGAGCACGCCGCGCAGCGTGACGAGAACGAGGAGCGCCAGCACCAGCAGGATCGGCAGCCAGACCACGACGAACCAGATCAGCCCGTCCAGCAGGCCCTGGCCGATGCCGACCAACGAGGCCAACGCCCGATCGAGCTGCGCGCCGGGGTTCCAGGCCTCCGTCTGCTCCTGCATCGGCTCGGCCTTCGGCACGAGCGTGATGGTGAGCGTGGACAGGTCCGCCTGCCCTTCGAGGGCGTCGAGCTGCGCCTGTAGCTGCTCGATCTCCCCGCGCACCTGGTCGAGGCGCGACTGGACCGCGAGGATGTCCTCGATCTCCTCGGCCCGAGCCACGAGCTGGCGGTAGGACTCCTCCGAGGCCGACAGGTTGTCGATGCGCGCGGCCAGGTCCACGACCTGGCCGGTGACGTCCTGCTCGCGCGTGGCCTCGGCGATGACCTCGGCGTCGAGCTCGTGCAGCCGCGCCAGGACGTCGTCGAAGCTGGGCGCCGGGATGCGGACCGTCAGCGTGGCGCTGTCGTTCAGCGTTCCGGCCTGCGAGCCTCCGACATAGCCGTTGAGCTCGGCGACCATGGCGCGGATGCGGCCGAGCGACTCGGCGACGTTGGCCACCTCCAGCGTGATCTCGCCGGTCTTGATGATGCGCTGCTCGACCGGCGCGGCGAAGCCGCCGTCCGCCGGGGGTTCCGGCCCGAATTCCGACGTCGCGTCTCCCGACGCGTCGCGATCTTCGGTCCCATCCTGCGGAATCGCCAGGTCAGCGCCGGAAGCGGCGCGTTCGTCGGGCGCCGGGGCGGCCACGCCGGGCGATCCGCACGCGACGAGCAGCAGCGCGATGATGACGATGGCCAACGGCATCAGCCACGGAAGCCCCGCGCGCCGCCTGGCCGCGGACCCTGCATGCGACATCTCATCTCCCTCCAAAGGACGTGTGATCGCCCGGACGCGGATGGGTGGCAGATCGTTCCGGGCGAGCGTCGGGCGGCTCGGGTAGCATCGGCTCATGGACGAACGCACCGCGGATCTGATGAGCGACGAATCTGCCCGAGCTCAGATGGCGGCGCACGAGTTCGACCGCGATTTCCTGCGCCGGCACCTGGCCGAGGAGCGACGCGAGGCCAGCGTCCTGGGCGAGATCCGCGAGGCGATCTTCGGCGCGCAGGACGGCCTCGTCAGCACGCTGGCCGTGGTGAGCACCGTCGCCGGAGCGACAGGCGACCGGTTCCCGGTGCTGGTGGCCGGCATCGCCTCCGGCCTGGCCGGCATCTTCAGCATGGCGGCCGGCGAGTACCTCTCCAGCAAGAGCCAGCGCGAGATCTTCGAGGCCCAGATCGTGGGCGAGCGCCAGGAGGTCCACGAGCGGCCCGGCGAGGCCGAGGCAGAGATGGCATTCATGTTCGAGGAGGACGGGCTGCCACGCGACAAGGCGGTCGCCGTCGCCCACGCCATGGCGCAGCATCCAGACGTGCTGCTCAAGACGATGGTCGAGAAGGAGCTCGGCCTGGCCGTCGAGCCCGACGAAGGATCGCCGCTGCAGGGCGCCATGATCATGGGCGGGGCGTTCGGTCTGGGCTCCATCTTCCCGATCGTTCCCCACCTGTTCCTCGACATCGGGCCAAGCGTCATCGCATCGGTCGCCGCGACGCTGGTTGTGCTGTTCGGCATCGGGGTCGTGAAGAGCCGCTGGACGCATCGGTCCGGGCTGGCGTCGGGGTTGGAGATCCTGGTCATCGGCGCCGTGGCCGGCGTCGCCGGCTACTTCTTCGGCAGCATCCTGCCGGTCCTGCTCGGCGTCCCCGAGGCGGCCGCCTGACTCAGAGCCCCTTGAAGATGATCCCGAGCATGATCACCACGGCACCGGCCACGAACGCCCAGGCGCCGATGACCTCCGACGGGATCCCGGCGAGCGTCGGCAGCAGCCCTCCGAACGTCCCCAGCAGCCCGATCAACGTCAGCAGCAGCGCGACCAGGATGGTCGGCATGCGCGGCGCGAAATTCGTGCGTCCCATGGATCAGATGCCCGGCAGGAGGGAGCCTGCGATGAGCGCGACGTTGCCCGCCAGCAGGCAGAGCCAGCCGATCTCGGTGGTGACCACGATCTCGGTGCCGATGTAGCTCTGCAGCAGGGCGAGCGCCTCGTTCACGAAGTCGATCGGAAAGACGGTCGCCGATACACCCACCGCCACGAGCGCCAACGCGATCGCGACGGTGATGAGCCGGGGCGGGTTCGGTCGCAGCATGACGCGGAGTATACGAATGGACCGATGGCGCGCGTCGCCGTCGCGCGCTCGTCAGCTGACGGTCAGCGTCCCGACCATGCCGTACCCCTCGTGGCCCGGCAGGTGGCAGATGAAGGCGAACGTGCCCGGCTCGTCGAACGTGATGGTCGTCTCGACGCTCGACAGCGCCGGCACCGTCACCTCGGTGGGTCGCGCTCCGTGCGCGGCGTGGGTGCCGGTTCGATGGGCGGCGTGGAATGCGTCGTCGCCGATCAGCCACTCGTGGTCAATCGGATCCTCGTTGACGAGCACGAACGTGACCGGCACGCCATGCGGAACGCTGATCGAAGCCGGCTTGAAGGCCGAGTAGTGGATCGAGATCGTCACCGGTTCGGGGGCCGGCTCGGCCGTTCCGCACCCGGCGACCGCGGCCGCCACGATGAGCAGCATCGCGATCGCCGGAACGCGGCGGACGATCATGCGCCGGCCAACGGCGGCGATCCGCGGCCGCCGGTGACGACGTACAGGCCGGTCGCGACGGTGAAGCCGAAGATGGCGACCAGCATCACGAAGAGCGGCGTCAGGTCGGGCAGGATCGGAGGTGCCTCGGCGGGGCCGAACGGCGCGAAGCCGGCGTCCACCACGGATGGCGTGCCCGTCCCGGTCGGGTCGATCGCCAGGTCGAAGGCGAGGTCGCCGGCCGCGGCGTCGATGCGCAGCTTCGTCAGCCACGCCTCTTCCGGCACCCATTCCATGCCCGTGTCCGAGCGAAGGTCGGCCAGGAGGAGGTCCGTGGCGGCCGCGCTGTGGTCGAGGAACAGTCCCTCCGCCTCCGGGCCGGGCAGCAGCCTCGGTTCCTCGTCGGTCAGGAGGTAGACGTCGGCCTCGACGCGCTCCGCCGCGCCCTTGCCCAGCCCCAGGATCCGCAGCGGCACCCACGGGTCGTCGGTCGGGATCGTGAGGTGCACCGGCGTCCCGTCGCCCACCTGCTGGCCGCGCTCACGGGCGGCATCGGCGTCAAAGACGGCGGCCATGAAGATCGGTGATCGATCGGCGTAGAAGTCGAGCACTTCCGGCGCGTCCGGCGGCAGCCGGAAGCCGTTCTCGGTTGCCCAGGCGCCGACCTCCGCGCCTCCTCCACGCAGGACCGTGATGTCGAGCGCGTCGATCCGCGTCTCGATCAGGATCTCGGCTCGCTCCGCGCCGTCGGCTTGCGCCGCCGCGAAGGCGAGCGTTCGCACGGGCTCGGTCTCGAGGACGAGGCGCTGCAGCGTCCAGTCGCCGCCCTTCTCGACGTTCGTCGGCACGTCCGGCAGCGGCACGAGCGAGCCGAACGCGCCGCCCCCGCCGCCGGCGAACTCGAACGAGGTGACGTAATGCTCCACGCCGTCGTAGTAGCCGGCGAAGGTCGTCGTGCGCAGCAGGTTGACGGCGCCGTTGGGGCCGATCAGCCCACCGCAGGCGAGCGCCGGTCCGGCGGTGATGAGCAGTGCCGCAGTGGCGGCGATGATGATTGAGAAGAGCCGGCGCATGTCGCTCGTCCTCCCTGGAAACGTCGCGGCCGATGGGGCTCAGCCGCGTGCCAGGCAGGACGGCCCGCATTGCGTGGAGGTTCCCGCCGATCCTCGCGTCGATCGACCGCGCCTGCATGTGGCCTCCGCCCGGCGTTGCACCAGGTGAAGCTAACGGTGAAGAAGAGCCGAAGATGCGGCTCATCTTCCCCGTGCATTGCACCAGGTGACAGCGGCAGCGAAGTACAGCCCGAAACCGACCTCTTCTTCCCCGATACCTTCATCTCATGCAACGGCGCCGGTAAGGATCGTGTTCCACGGATGACCTCATGCCCGTGCGGCCCGCCAGCACATCACGTTCATCGGTGCAGAAGGCCTGGCAGGCAGATCAGCCCAGGAATCGCAGCCAGCCGATTCCGGTCAGCGACGCGACCAGGAACAGCCCGAATCGAACGACCCAGCGGAATCCGGCATCCTCCGGATCGGCAAGCTGGCGTGGCGCGACGACGAGCATGGCGTAGAAGGCGGCGAGCCCGCCAACCAACATCACCACCACGAACCCCATGAAGGCCGCTTCAGGCGTTCCGATCGTCCCGATCACCTCGCCGGGCTCGAGCGCATCCAGCACGTCGGCGGCGAAGCCCGAGAACATGGATCCGGCGACGAGCGTGAAGGGCAGCACCAGGAGGCGGCGCCAGGTGACGTCGAGGACGGGCAGGAACGGGTTGGCAAGGAGGGCGACGATCGCCGCCACGGCCAGCGCGCCGGGCAGGACCGAGTCATCGGAAAGGCCGAGCTGCTCGATGCCGACCGACGAGACCAGGCCCAGCGCCCCGATGAGCGGCCCGGCCAGGATCCATCGCGGCCCGTCCGTCTGGCCGATGCCCACCCGCGGCTGGTCGCGGGGACGCGTTCCCAGGCACACGATCGCGGCCGCGACCGAGGCCACGATCACCGCGCCGGCGAGCGGGCTCTCCGCCGCGTCCGGCCCCGAGGCGACGCTGATCGCCGGCGCCGCCACGCCCAGCCAGGCGGCCAGTATGCCGTCCTCGGGTCGCAGCGCCACGCGCCACTTGCCCATCTATGCTCCGGCAGTCCTCGCATCGAGCAACGCCGCGAGCTTCTTCGGCGCCACTACCCGGTAGCTCTCCTCGATCCAGCCCAGGATAAGGTCGAGCGGCGTGTCGTCCGGCGCAACCGCGGTGACCCAGCCGCCACGGTCGAGTCCGTAGCCGGCGGGCACAACCCACGGCATGGCAAGCGCCTCCTCGTGCGACTCGCGCAGCTTGACCGTGAATCGCAGCTCCTCGTCGGTGTCCAACACGCCGAAAAAGACGAAGACCTTCCTCCCGACCTTCGCCACCGACTCGCCCCACGGATGGTCCTCCCAGGCCTCCGGCAGGCCGAAGGCGAAGGCGCGCGCCGGCTCGGTCAGCGGATGGATCGGTCGGTCATCCTGTGCTTCGGGACAATGGTTCGCTTCCCACTGCGCCGATGTCGTGGCCGCCTCGACGACCGCGAAGGCACACTCTACTCACGCCAGCGGCCGGGCCACCGTCGCGGCGAGGCGCAGCAGGCGTTCGTCATCGGTGACCAGGCTGAGTTCATCGGCCGATGCAACGGCGGCGTAGGCGGCCTCCGCCCCGGTGAGGCCTCGAGCGACCCAGCCGGCAAGCTCGGTGACGGGCGGATCGCGAAGCTCGAAGCCGAGGCGATCGATCTCGGCCGCGACCCGCACCAGTCGATCCGAGGGCCAGCCCGTTGCTCGCGCCGTCGCCTCGAGCAGCTCGGTCCATAGCAAGCGCGGCGCGATCACGGTGAGCCGTCCTGCCTCGTACTCGGCGCGCAGCGACCGCGCCGCCTCGAGATGGCGCTCGCCGTCGGCCGTGAACCACTTCAGGACGACCGAGGCGTCCAGCACCAGGCGCTTCATCGCGTCTCCCTCAGCCCGCGGACGACCTCGGTCGAGTCGAAGGCCGGCGCGCCGACGAACAGTTCCTCCAGCGACTGGATGGCCGCCCTCACGGACGGATCGGCGCCGGGGCCGCTGTCGAGCCCGAGATCGCGCGCGGCCAGCTCCGCCAGGTAGGCGCTGCGGCTGAGGCCCTTGCGCTGGCAGGCGGCGTCGATCCGCTGCAGGAGCCTGTCGTCGATCGAGATGAGGACACGTTTGGCTGGCATGCCCCAAGTATATATGTATATACGCCTGACGGGTCAAGCCGCGTCAGCGGAACATCCGCTGCTGCTTGGCGAGATCGAGCCGCTCGGGCGGGCCGTTGAGGACGTCGTCGACGGCCCGCAGCCGCTGAGCGATGACGTTGAGCACCGACCCCTCCACCTGCAGCCGCCCGTCGATGACCAGCAGCGGATGCCGGTGCAGCAGCGCGCGATGCGCCTGGTACACCTGCGGCCGCAGCGTCACGTTGATCATCCCGGTCTCGTCCTCGAGCGCGATGAAGACGAAATTCTTCGCCGTCATCGGATGCTGGACCGATACCGCCAGCCCGGCCAGCCTGATCCGGGACCGGTCGCGCAGCCCGGCCGCCTGCGTCACCGTGATGACGCCACGCTCCGCGAGCCGCTCGCGGAAAAGCTCCACGGCATGGATGTGCGGACTCACCCCCGTGTCCCGGTAGTCGGCGGCCACCTTCTCGGCCGGGGTCATCGGCGGCAGGGAGGCACCCAGCTCGCGTTGTGCATCATCGGTCAGGCCGAGGGCAGGATGTGCCGGGTCGGCGTCGGCCA
>JBOGTC010000134.1:0-2300 GCA_050692055.1 Candidatus Limnocylindria bacterium
GTATCTCCAGATCGACCGTCAGGACGGTTCGGTTCTCACCGATTGGCTCCGCAGTCATGCGCGAGTCTAACTGCCAAGCTCCTTGTGGGCGAGGTGACGACGGCCGATGCGACAGCGCTGCTGGGCCTCAGCCAGCGCCAGGTCTGGCGGAGCTCCGACGGGACTTCGAAGGTGACGCACCGGCCCCTCGTCCACGGCAACCGGCGTCGGCCGTCGCCCTCGAACTTGGGCGCGGCGGTCTACACGGCGCGAACGAAACGACGGGTCGCGCAGAACGGTCACTCCTGGACAATGAGCCTTGGCAAGCAATCCTAGATCGACCAGTAAGCGGCGTTCGCGATCATCGACCGATGACGATCGCGCCTTCGGCCGCCGGATCGGCACCTGGGGGCCTGCTCACGTCACTCGATCCCGAGCAGCGCGCGGCCGCGATGCTGCCCGATGGGCCGGCCCTCATCATTGCCCCGGCCGGGAGCGGCAAGACGACGACCCTTATCGCTCGGCTCGGCGTCCTCCTCGGCCGCGGGGTTCCCGCCGACCGGATCGGGGTGGTGACGTTCAACCGCGACGCCGCCGCCGAGCTGGCGGCCCGCATCGCCAGCCGACTCGCACCGCACGTGCCCGGCGCCGAGGCGATCGAGGTCCGGACGCTGCACGCCATGGCCCGCCAGGTGCTGCTCGATGCCGGACACCCGGTCCGGCTCGTCGCCGACCGTCTCCCGCTGCTGCGCGCCGCGCGACGACGGGCGCTCGCCGAGCTTCCCGTCGTGGCTGACGGCGAGGATCCCCCACCCGAGCCTCCCGATCCGGCCGCGCTCGACACGATCGTCTCGGCCTGGAAGGTCGAAGGCCGCCCACCGCCGGCGGCCTCGACGGGCGCGTTGCGGGCGTTCACCGCGCTGATGGAGGCCCGCGGGCTCATCGACTTCGACGACCTGGTGGCGGGTGCGGTCGCGGCGCTCGAGGGCGATCCGCGGCTTCGCCACCGCTGGCAGGCCCGCTTCAGCCACCTTTGCGTCGACGAGTTCCAGGACGTCGATGCCGCGCAGCTGCGGCTCGTGCAGCTCCTCGCGGCACCGGAGGACAACCTCTTCGTCGTTGGTGATGATGATCAGTCGTAGTAAGCGGGACTTCACCGTCTCAGGCGGCATCCGGCCCCGCGGCTCTGTCGCACACCCACCACCCCCACTATCGGCTCCTACATCGCCCGGATGCCGAGCAGATTGCGGGCGATCACCATGCGCTGGATCTCGCTGGTCCCCTCGCCGATCTCGGTCAGCTTGGCGTCGCGAAGGTAGCGCTCGACCCGGTACTCGGTGATGTAGCCGTAGCCACCGTGCACCTGGATGGCATCGTTCGTCGCCCGCTGTGCAACCTCGGACGCGAAGAGCTTGGCCATCGCCGCCTCGGTGCTGTACGGCTTGCCCTGGTCCTTGAGCCAGGCCGCGCGATAGACCATGAGGCGCGCGGCGTCGATCTCGGTCGCCATGTCGGCGATCTTGAACGCGACTCCCTGGAACGAGCCGATGGGCCGATCGAACTGCTTGCGCTCCTTCGAATACGCCGATGCAGCCTCGTAGGCCGCCTGGGCCAGCCCCAATGCCATGGCGCCGATTCCGATCCGCCCTCCGTCCAGCGTCCTGAGGAAGAGCTTGTCGCCCTCGCCCTCGGCGCCCAGCAGGTTCGCGGCCGGGATGGAGCAGTCCTCGAAGATGAGCTCGCCGGTGTTGGAGGCATGCAGGCCCATCTTTTCCTCCATGCGGCCGATGCTGAAGCCGGGCGTATCGGCCTCCACGATGAAGGCGCTGATCTTTCCGGAGCCCTCCTCCCGATCCGTGACGGCGGTGACGATGTACGTCGAGGCCACGCCGGCGTTGGTGATGAACCGCTTGCCGCCGTTGAGAACCCAGCAGTCCCCGGACCGATGCGCGCGCGTCCGCGTGCCGCGGCTGTCGCTGCCCGCGCCGGGCTCGGTCAGGCCATAGGCGCCGATCTTCTCGCCGCTGGCGAGCGGTCGCAGGAACTGCTCCTTCTGCTCGTCCGTCCCGGCCAGCCAGATCGGGTTGCAGCCCAGGCTGGTGTGTGCGCTGACGATGATGCCCACCGAACCGCTCACGCGGGAGAGCTCCTCCACGGTGATCGCGTAGGCCAGCGAGTCGAGCCCGGTGCCGCCGATCTCCTCGGGGTACGGGACGCCGAGCAGGCCCAGCGACGCCGCCTCGCGGATGATCTCCTTGGGGAACTCGCCCTTCCGTTCGAGGTCGTCGACCACCGGGGCGATGCGCCTCTCGGCGAAGTCG
>JBOGTC010000135.1:0-2597 GCA_050692055.1 Candidatus Limnocylindria bacterium
GCGCTGTGTCGAAGCGGTAGCCGGCGCCCCGGATGGTGCTGATCGGCGAGGGCCGGCCTTCGGCCGACAGCTTGCGGCGGAGGTACCGGATATAGACGTCCACCACGTTGGAGGATGGGTCCGCGTCGTACTCCCACACGGCGAACAGGATCTGCGTCCGCGACAGGACCTGGTTCGGATGCCGCATGAGGTATTCGAGCAGGGCGAACTCTCGTGCGGACAGCTCGACGAGCCGATCGCCGCGCCACGCGCGGCGCCCCAGCAGGTCGAGCCGCACGTCCCCAACCTCCAGCAGCGACGCCGTCTGCTGGTCACTGCGGCGCGTCAGTGCACGGATCCGCGCCAGCAGCTCCTCGAAGGCGAACGGCTTGGTCAGGTAGTCGTCGGCGCCGGCGTCGAGCGCCCGCAGCTTGCTGTCGAGATCATCGCGAGCCGTGAGCATGAGCACCGGCAAGCCTGGGTGCCGGGCCCGAATGCGGGCCAGCACTCCATGGCCGTCGAGCTCGGGTAGGCTGATGTCGAGCAGCACGAGATCGACCGGCTCGTCCTCCGCCAGGATCGCAGCGTCCTCGCCGCTCTGCGCCGTCGTCACCTGGTGCCCGGCCGCGGCGAGCCCGCGCTCGAGCATGCGGAGGATGGCGGGGTCGTCCTCGACGGCCAGGATGCGCATGCCCGCGAGTGTAGCGGCGGAGGTGACCGCTGTCGGCTGAGGCCAGGGAGCACCCCTGGCGCACGGCGGTCCTGGCCGTGGCCGGGCTGCTGGTGGCGATCGCCGTCATCGGGGTGGTCGGCATCGTCATCAACCGCAACATCCACCAGACCGTGGTGCGCGCCATCGACTTCGACGTCGAGCTCGAGGACCAGGCGGATGACCTGCGCGTGGCCATCCTCGAGGTGCGTCATTACCACCGCGACCTGCTGCTCAACAACCCCAGCGTGGGGAGGATCGATGCCTGGGAGGATCGCCACGAGATTCTCCTCGAGGAGATCGCGAGCATCGAGGCCGTGCTGCAGCTGAGCCCACCCGACTTCGACTTTCCGGAGGCGCAGTCACTGCGCCCGCGCGCCGAGGCCTACTTCGACGCGTTCGTTCCGGTCATCGATCGCTACCTCGCGGACCAGGACGAAGAGGCCTTCATCGCCGAAGCGGAAGGTCTCCTTGTCCCGATCTCCGGGATGGCCGACATCGCCGAAGATCTCGACCAGACCGGCGAGCGCCGAGCAACGGCCGCATTCGAGGAGATCGACGATGCCAGCGCCAACGGCACGCTGGCGCTGCTGGCCGTCATGGCCGGGCTGGGCGGGATCGCCGCCGTGCTCGCGGTGGCGGTGCTGCGCCTGGTGCAGGACCAGCGCCGCCTCGTCGCCTTCGAGCAGGCAGCGGTGGCACAGATGGCCGAGGCGTCGCGGGCCAAGACCGATTTCATCGCCGATGCCTCCCATGAGCTGCGCACGCCGCTCACCGTGCTGCGCGGCAACGCTGAGGTTGGCCTTGCGCTGCAGGATGACTGCGCGCACGGCGAGATCCTCGCCGAGATCGTCCAGGAGTCGGCGCGGATGTCGCGCCTGGTGGACGACCTGCTGTTCCTCGCCCGATCGGACGCGGCGAGCGTCCCGCTCGAGCCCCGTGCCATCGAGGCCCGTGAGCTGATGGAGGGGCTTGCCGGTCGCGCGGAGGTCCTGGCGCGCGAGCGCGGCGCCACGCTCGATGCGACCCTCGACTGCCGCGGCTCCATGCGTGTCGATCCCGGAAGGATCGAGCAGGCCATCCTGATCCTCGTGGACAATGCCGCGAAGTACGGCGGCGCCGGCGGCGTGGTGGAGCTTGATGCGCGCACGACGGCGGGGGAGCTCGTCATCGAGGTGCGCGATCGTGGGCCCGGAATCCCACCCGAGCAGCTGGCCCGCATCTTCGAGCGTTTCTACCGCGTCGATGGTGAAGGGCGGGGCCGCGGAGGGTCCGGCGCCGGCTTGGGCCTGCCGATCGCCGCCGCCATCGTGGAGGGTCACGGCGGCCGCATCGAGGCCGGAGCCCGCGCCGGCGGCGGCACCGTCATGGAGGTGACGCTGCCGGTGCAGCCAGCCGACCTCCGCGTCCCAGAGGCGGCGACGGAGGCGTCGTGAGCGCCGGCATCCTCGTCATCGAGGACGACCGTGGCATCCGCTCGATGCTGGACCGCGGCCTGCGCGCCGCCGGCCACCGGCCAACCCTGGCCGAGGACGTGGCGACAGGGCGCGCCGCCTGGGCGGGCGGCTCCTTCGACCTCGTGCTCCTCGACGTGATGCTGCCCGATGGGAACGGCATCGAGCTCCTGGCCGAGCGCCGCGCCCACGGAGACGTGACGCCCACCGTGCTGCTCACGGCCCGCGAAGAGGGAGCGCTGCGCGATCGAGCGACCGCGGCCGGGGCGACCACCTACCTGCCGAAGCCGTTCGCCTATCCGGAGCTGCTGGCGTGCGTCCGCCGTCTCACCGGGCGCGGCGAGGATGGCTCGCCGTAATCCGCGTGACGGTCACCGTGCCGCGGCTCAGAGCTCGGTCTCGACGTCGGGGTTGTCGCGCGGCATGCGCATCGGCGGATCCGGCTCGCTTGCTCC
>JBOGTC010000136.1:0-4491 GCA_050692055.1 Candidatus Limnocylindria bacterium
CGACTTCGACGACCTGGTGGTGGGTGCCGTGGCGGCGCTCGAGGCCGATCCGCACCTTCGTCTGCGCTGGCAGGCCCGCTTCAGCCACCTGTGTGTCGACGAGTTCCAGGACGTCGATGCCGCGCAGCTGCGGCTCGTCCGGATCCTCGCCGCACCGGAGGACAACCTCTTCGTCGTTGGTGATGATGATCAGCCGTAGTTCGCCATTCGCACATGTAGGCGAGACTCCGGGCCTCTCTACGCGTCCGTCGACGCTGGCGGAGATGGTGGCATTCGGACTCACGCTGGGTTCCCCACGGCGGTTGTCAATTCGGTGTTGGGCGATCATGGGAGGTCGCATGTCCGATCTCACGCGACAGAACCCCATCCACGTCATCGGTCTCGCCTCGGGGAGCGCGGTCCAGCTGTCGGCCTACTCCGTCCTCTTGCTCTTCATCGGCGGCGCGCTCTTCGGCGCGGTCGCGGGCGACGAGCCGACCGGCACCGATCCGCTCTGGATGCTCGTCGCCTTTCTGGCGACGATCGTGACTCACGAGCTCACGCACGGCCTCTTCTTCTTGGTCTATGGAGGCAGACCGTCCTTCGGCGTCGGCGCCGTCTCCCGCATGGTCGTGTACGCCTACGCCACGGCCTCGCGGCCGTACACCCTCACTCAGTTCCTGGTCATCGGCCTCTCGCCGTTTGTCCTGCTCTCTCTTGCGCTGCTTCTGATCGCCGTCGCGTTTCCTACGCTGGCGGCGTATGCCGCGGTCGGCTTTATCGCCAATTTCGTGGGATCGGTTGGTGACGTCTGGATCGCGTCGCGAATCTGGAGGTTCCGTGGCGCGGAGGCGCTTCGACTCGAGGACAGGCGGGACGCGGTCGCCGTCTATGCCGAGGGCGAGCTAGCGCTGGCCACCGCCCAGAGACTCGCCCAGCGCGAGCGACGGGGCTCCGCGTGGAGCCGGTTCCTCGGGGCATGGCTTGTCGCGTTCGCGCTCACGCTCTTGCTGGCGATCCTAGCGCCAGTGGTTCTCGACGCGGCTGCCATCCGAGGCGACGTCCGGATCGGACCCGAAGGGTTCGCGCTCGTGGAGTACTCCGCCTCATCCGAAGGCGGCTTCGGAGCCACGGTCTCCTTCGCGCCCGCCGCTATCGCCGGCGCGGCGTTCGCAGCCATCTACACCGTGCTCCGGAAACTGGCGCCCAGCCGACGCGAGTAGGGCCTGGTCGCGCGGTGACCTCGGCGCCGCGGAGGCCGCACTCCATGTGCTGGCGGAGAAGGCCGGAGCGAACCTGCAACCAAGCGGGTGACAGGCAGCCGTAGTTCGCAATTCGCACATGTAGATCCGCAGTGGTCGGCCGCCACGGCGCCATGGGAACGCTCCCCACTTCCGCCGGCGCGGTCCGGGAGCAACATACGGCGCCCGTCGATCCTGAAGTGGAGCAGCCTGAGATGCGGCGCCATGCGCCATAGAGATCGGAGGTCGTCGCGTGCCACTCGCTCGCCTCGAGGCGGGCGGGCCGCTGACGGGGCCAGCCGTCCCACGCGATTGCCCGCGAGGTGCCGCCGCCACAAGGCAGGGGTCCATGACCGGGTGGTTGACGGGCGGAGCACGCTGGAAATGCCGACCCGGCCACGCCGGGTGTCGGGGCCCTGCGGCCGAGCCGGCACCAGCTGGAGGTGGCGCGATGATCGGATTCCTTGTGGAGTGCGCGAACCGACCCGGCGAGATCGCGCGGGTCAGCCAGGCGATCGCCGAGAAGGACATCAACATCACCGCCTCGTGCAGCCTCGCCTGGGGCGACCATGGGGCGATCGGGGTCATCACCAGCGATGCCGAGGTCACCCGCGAGGCGCTCGAGGCCACGGGGATGACCTTCCACGAGTACGAGCTGGTGAGCTTCAGGCTGCCCGACCGGGCCGGAACGCTGGCCGAGGTGAGCGAGCGGCTGGCCAGCGCCGGGGTCGACATCGAGTTCCTAGTGCCCACCGGTTACTCGGGTGGCGAGGTGGCCCTGGCCATCGGGGTCGACAATGTGCCGCTCGCCCGCCAGGCGCTGAGTCAGGTGGCGGCTGCCGTCTCGTAAGCTCCGTCGCATCGGAAGCGACGCGGGGCCACGGCGCTCGAGGGATCCCTCAGCCCGCGACCGCGCGATCCAAAGTGGGTGGCCCCGCGTCATTGCTCGTGGGTGACGCTCTTGCTCTCATCGCCTCCGACGGCTGCGCGCGCTATTCGTGCCGCTTGGCGGGCGACCCGCAGCGGCAGCGGTGTGCGCCAGCGCGGGGTCAGCCGCAGCACCAGCTCGACCGCCTGGTGGGGATCGGTCCGCCAGCCGGCGTGGGCGACCAGCGGGCGGGTGCCGCGCCGGGTCCTGACCCGGTAGGCCACGATCTCGTCGCCGATACGCAGCACGCTCGTGGCGCCCTGCCGATCGTCTGGCGGCGGGCCTCCGCCCAGCAGCGGACGGCTGGTGACGCCGATGCTCGGCACGCCCCGGCGCGCCCCCAGCTGCAGGGCCAGGCCGGCGCGCCGCTGATGGTCGCGGCCCGTGGCGTTGACCACCAGGAGATCCGGCACCTGAGGCAGCGCACGCAGCGCCGCCTCGAGCAGCCCTCCCTCGCGCAGCGCGAGGAGGCCGGGTTCGTACGGCGCTCCCGCCGGGCCGCGGACGACCCGCGTCACGGGCTCGCCCGACGGCGGGACCAGGCAGGCCGCCGCCCAGCCAGGATCGCCTCCGGCGCCAGGCCCGCCGCGGCCGCGTTCGAAGCACACGAAGCAGCCAGCGACGCGACCCAACTCCGGCAGTCCGTCCCATGGCGGAGGCACCGCGCGGGCCAGCGCGTCCTGCATCGCGACCAGCTCGGCGACGGTCCGCGGCCAGGGAGGGAGCGGCGGCCATCCCATGCTCGCCCATGATGCACGCTCGACGGCGTGAGCCCGGTCGCGGGCGAGTCGGCCGTCAACGGAATGCCCCGAAGGAACTCCCGTGCCCTCCGTTGATGCAATCGCGGGAGAGTCGAGCGGCTTCTCCGAGGCGAGGTTGAGGTTACTCCCCGTGGACGGGCGCGGCAGGAGGGTCATCCACGCTCGGATCACACGGCTCGTCATGCGGTCAGCGAGCACTGCGCCAGGCGCGGTGCCGGAAGAAGCCGCCATTCGGCGGTCGGTTCAAGCTCGGGACGAGCGTGGTGGGCGTGCCAGCAGTGCGAGGGCGAGGGCCGCGACGGCGAGGAACGGCAGAGCAAGGCGACGGTGGTGCACGATTTCCTCCTTGAGACATTGGCCGTTCGGCCAAGATGAGATCCGCGGCGCCGCGCCGGCCTACGGGTCACGCCACGGGCGGCGGCTTGTGGATAGGGGTCGAGGTGCTGGCCACCATCCTGACCGACCGACAATCGCGATAGCCAACTCCAGCGAGCGGCCGCGCTCCTGACCCCAGGTGTGGTATCTAGCGCTGCCCACCCACAACATGTGGTAGGGTCGTGCTCGACGAAACGATGACCACGACGATTGGGTCGAATCGGGACTGGACGTACCGCGCCGCGCAGCTTCGCTTGCAGCAGGCGGGCCAGACTCGGCTCCCCTCCCACCTAGCGGGCGTTCAGCTCGACTTAGCAGGGAATCGCGTCGTGGAGTGTCAGTGCGGGTGGCGCGGCAATGGACTCGGCTGGCTGGCGCATGTGGACCAGGTCATCGGCGAGGCCGTGCGCGATTGATCGCGGGCGCCGGCGGACGAACCGGCGCGTTGACGACTACGCGACGCACCGCACCGGCAGGAGGCGGCACGGCGCGGTCGCGGTCATGGCAGGATCAGCGGCTCCCAGATGCGGTGTGCACCTTCTCAGGAACCATCCACTCGGTGAGCTGATCGGCGAGCGCGCGGCGCGCCGCCTCGATCTTGTCGACGCCGATCGCGACGGTGGCCTCTCTTCCAGCCTTGTAGTCGACGGGTGCGAACAGCTCGATGTTCACCCCGGCATCCGCCAGCCGCTTGGCAACGACCGCCACCTGGCCCGGCTTGTCCTCCAGCCAGATGGTGAGGATCGTGACCTCCCGATAGCCGAAGCCGGCATCGCTCAGCGCGCTGCGCAGGCCGGTCTCGTCCTGGGCCAGGAAGGCGGTTCCGCCCCGCTCGCCCAGGGCGAGGCAGAAGGCCTCGATGTTGATGCCGCGCGCCGCGATGGCGGCGGCCTGCCGGGCAAGCTCGCCCGGCTGGTTTGTTGCTTCAACGATGAACGCCTGCATAGACATACCTCCCGCAGGGTCCCACGCGGGCCTCCTGCCTGCCTGATGGGACGGCTGCTGCGGACGGGGTCGGTCCGGCAGTGGCTCGGACACTGTCGTGGCGCTCCTGTCTGGAGCGTACCCCCGTCCGAACGGCTCCCATTCTCCGCCCACGCGCGGGCAGGTGTCCATGTACTTATCCACCACCTCATCAGTTTCTGCGGCGGCCTATGAACCGACGCCTCTGTACGACATTCAGCGGCCAGCCGGCCACGCCGACCCC